>NZ_JBEXYK010000026.1:0-116436 GCF_040630865.1 Nonomuraea sp. NPDC005730 | reverse complement strand
GGCATGATCGCATGTGGCGCAGGACGTCGGTGGCGAAGGTCTGGACGCGCCGTCCCGCCCGCCGGTGCCGGCGCGGGGCCCTCCGGCGAGGTCAGGTACGCAACCACCTGGAGCAGCCTCTTGCGACGTGACCGTGGGCTACGGAAGGATCGCCAGATCGAGCCCCACCGGTATCCGTAACCCCATGCGTATACCGAGGCCCGTCACCCCCCGCATGGACGACATGGAGAGGCTGTCGTGCAACCTCAGGAGAGCATCGAGCAGTTCGGCTACCGTCAGGAATTACGCCGCGGGGTCGGACTGACCGACCTCGTGTTCTACGGCCTGATCTTCATGGTGCCGATCGCGCCGTTCGCGATCTTCGGCCCGGTCTACAAGGCCTCGGGCGGCATGCCCGTCCTGGCGTACCTGGTGGGCATGGTCGCGATGTTGTTCACCGCGGCCTCCTACGCGCAGATGGTCAAGGCCTTCCCGCTGTCGGGGTCGGTCTACAACTACGCGGGCCGCGGCATCGCCCCGTCGGTCGGCTTCATGACCGGGTGGGCGATCCTGCTCGACTACCTGCTCGTGCCGAGCCTGCTCTACCTGGTCGCCTCGATCGCCATGCACAACAGCGTGCCGGGCGTGCCGGTCTGGGGGTGGCTGCTCATCTTCGTGGCCGTCAACACGGTGGTCAACCTGCGCGGCATCCGGATGACGATCACCCTCACCAAGGTGCTGATCACCTGTGAGCTGGTCGTGCTCGGCCTGTTCGTGCTGATCGGCATCTGGGCCCTGCTCCAGGGCAGGGGCCACGGGTTCAGCCTCTCACCGCTGTTCAACCCCGACACCTTCTCCTGGCCGGTGATCTTCGCCGCGGTCTCCGTCGCGGTGCTGTCCTTCCTCGGCTTCGACGGCATCAGCATGCTCGTCGAGGAGTCCGCGGGCGGCTCGGCCCAGGTGGCCCGGGCCATGCGGCTGGCGCTGATCCTGGCCGGGCTGCTGTTCATCGCCCAGGTCTGGGTGGCCGCGCTGGTGGTGCCCGACCCGGCGGGCCTGCTGAACACCGGCTCGGAGACCGCCTTCTACGACGCCGCCGCCTCGGCGGGCGGCGAGTGGCTGCGGCACGTCACCTCGACGGCCACCGCCATCTCCTGGGGCTTCGCCGACACGCTGGTCGCCCAGGTCGCCGTCTCCCGCCTGCTGTACGCCATGGCCCGCGACCGGCAACTGCCGGCCTTCCTCGCCAAGGTGTCGGTCAAGCACTCGGTCCCGGCCAACGCCATCCTGCTCGTCTCGGCCCTGTCCGTCGGCATCGGCGTGTGGGCCTCGCAGCTCAAGGAGGGCGTCGGCCTGCTGAGCAGCCTGGTCAACATGGGCGGCCTGATCGCGTTCGTCGTGCTGCACGTGTCGGTGATCGTCCACTACCGGGTCCGGCAGCGCTCGTCCGACTTCTGGTCGCACCTGGTGGCGCCGCTGATCGGCATGGCGATCCTGATCTTCGTGATCGTCAACGCCAACATCCTGGCCCAGCGGGTCGGCCTGATCTGGCTCGCCGTCGGCGTCGTCGTCCTCGGCATCCTGTACGCCCGCGGCCGCCGCCCGGTGCTGGACGGCGACGAGAAGGCCGGCCTGACCGGGATCCGGTCACCGTGACGCGGCCACCGCTCCACCACGAGCTGTTCCTCATCGGCCACGACCAGTCCGGCAAGCCCCTGGTGCACCAGCACTCGATGGCGCTCGGGCTGGCCGGGGCGGTGCTGCTCGACCTGGCGCTGAGCGGGCGCGTCACGGTCGGGCAGGGCCGGATCACCGTCACCGACCCCACCCCGGTCGGCGACGCGGTCGTGGACTCCCTCGTCCCGCTGATGGCCCGCGACCGGGCCGAGGGGGAGGCCAGGTTCTGGATCAAGAAGCTGGCCGAGGACGCCTACGACCGCACCCGGCAGAGCCTGGTCACCGCGGGCGTGCTGGTCATGGTGACCAGGCGGCGCATGGGCATGTTGCCGTACACGCGTTATCAGCTCGCCGACATCGCCTCGGTGGTGCGCGCCTCGGCCGGGGTGCGCTCGGCCGTGGAGGGCTGGAAGCAGCCCGACGGGCGCGGCGCGGCGCTGTGCGGGCTGGTGGGGGCGCTGCGGCTGGAGGCCGAGCTCTACCTCGACCAGCCCTCGGCCCGGCTCGTCGAACGCCTCCGGGAGATCGCGGGCGAGCACTCCCCCGTCGTCAGGGAGGTCGTGCAGCTGATCGACGACATGCTCGGCGAGGCCGCGGTCGCGGTCTTCCGCTGACCACGGCCCGCCCGCGAGGCGGGGCCGCCGGGGTCAGCCGAACAGCTCGCGGATCTGGCCGACGACCTCCACGATCACCGACACCTCGGCCGCGCGGGCCGACAGCCGCTTGAGCGCGTCGATGACGCGGGAGCGGTCGGGGTCGGCCTGCTCGATCTCCTGCCGCACGTCGGCGACGTCCCGGCGGGCCCGCGCGGGCTCGGTCACGTGCGCCTCGTGCTCGGCGAGCAGGCGTTCGAGCCGGTCGAGCAGCCGGGCCGCCTCGCCGGGGGCCGCGCCGCCCAGGTTGTTGACCGTGGCGCGGGAGTGCGGGCCCACCGCGATCGGGCCGCTCACCTCGCCGCCGCTGATGTGCACGCCGTACGAGCTCGGCACGGGGGTCTCCTCGTTCGTCACGCGCCCTGCCCTCCCAGGTTGTTGACCGTCGCCGCGGCCTGGTGCCCGAAGGCGACCGGGCCGTTGACCGTGGCGCCGCCGCTGACCGACAGCGTGTTCATGGTCACGCTCGCCGCCTGCAACCGGTAGGCGCCGGTCTCCACGCCCTTGTCCTCCAGGAAGTCGAGGACCGCCTCGGTGAGCCGCTGCTCGATCATCCGCACGTACTTGGAGACGTCGAGCACCTGGATGTGGGTCTGCAGGTCGTCGCTCGCGCCCAGCTCACGGACGCTGAAGCGGGCGCCGTAGGGGTAGACGATGTGCTTGCGCGGGTCGGGCGCCAGCATGTTCTGCCGGACGGCCTGCACCCCCGTACGGGCCAGCCGCGCGGGCGCGGCCAGCACGTCGCGCAGCAGCCGCAGCTTCAACGACCTGACCGCCTCCCAGGCGATGCGGCCGCCGGTCATGGTGGGCAGCCGGTCGACCACGTGGTAGGGGCCGTAGGCGGGCGGGAGCACGGTGACCACGAACTGGGTGTAGAGCATCCGGCCCTCGACGGCCAGGTAGATGAACGCTGAGGTCAGCGCCTCCTGGTCCTCGGCGGGCGCGACGAGCCGGCCGTTGCGGTCGCGGATCTCCTGCCCGGCGTTGTTGATCGTGACGCGCTGGTAGTAGCGCACGCCGCCCTGCGGATGGCGGACGACGGCCTCGATCTCCTCGGGCGTGGCGTGGGACCTGGGCAGGCCGTTCTTGCCGATCAGCGGATGGGACACCGGGGCGCCGCCCTGGTGCCAGTCGGCCACGGTGAAGATCCCCCTGGCGACGACGTGGTCGCCGATGTCGAGCCGCTGGATGCCCTCGTTGGGACGCAGCACGCGGTCGCGCATGTCCTTCAACCGCTCGCGGACGAAGGCGTGCAGCTCGACGGGGTCGATGTCGACCGGGTCGTCCTGGCGGCGCGGCGGGCCCTCGCGGCCGCGCACCCGGTCGAGCTCCACGGCGATCGACCAGCTCCTGGCGATGGATCCGGCGCCCATGAAGGCGTCTTCGTTGGCGTACATGGTGATGTTGCCCCACTGGGCGCTGCGCACGTAGTCGACGCGATGGGCGGTGCGGGGGCCGGTCGCGCTCGTGACCGGCTCGGGCGCGCCCGGCCGCAGCGTGCCCGCCAGGGTCATGTACGTCGCGATCCGGTAGACCAGCGCCACCCCGAGCGTGGTGAAGGGCACGGACATCGCCAGCGCCAGCGTGCCGAGCCCCTGGGTCAGGACGTCGGCGAAGCCGTAGGAGGGGCTGTCGTCGAAGAACGAGGAGCTGGAGAAGCTCTGCAGCAGCAGCACGGACAGCGCCGTGGAGAACGCCGCGAGCACCAGGAGAAAGGCCATGCTCGCCGACCAGAACCACAGCATGGCCCGCAGCACGAACGAGCCGCCCCGGAGCCGCCCCGAGGTGAGCAGCACCAGCGGGACGAGCGTCGCCACCCACGCGATCGTGGTCATCGGCACGATCACGAACCCGACCAGGAAGAACACGGTGATGAGCGCGTCGCGGACGACGAGCATCGAGCGCGAGCGCCGGCAGTGGTGGATCACCGGGATGAGGTCGAAGCCGCCGTAGGACGGAGGGACCGCGCGGTAGGGGTCGAACATCAGCTCGCCCAGCACCCGGTCGCGGAACCCGCTGTCGAGGTAGGCGGCGGCGCTGAGGTAGCGGGTGACGTTGCTCATGCGGGGCACGCCCGGGTGGGCCGCGGAGTCCCGCGTCGAACCGGTGGCGCCGGAGCTGTCGACGGCCATGACCCTCCTTCGTCGGTGAACCCGGCCGAGCTTATGAGGGGCGAGTGCTTTGGGGGGGTCGTTGTTATCAAATAGTCTCGTTCACCAGAAGTGAAGCTCGGGACAAAAGCCCGATAAATCGAAATTCTTCCCTTTACGGAGCATTACGGGAGGGTGTATTGGTCCACCATTCAGGCGCCGGGGGGCGGTGCGGGCGATGCGGCAGCGACACCGGCGCCCTCACACAGTGCCCCCGCTGCGGCGCCCTCCTCCCCGCCCCCTCACCCCCTGCCCCCTCACCCCCTGCCACCTCGCCCCCCACCACCTCGCCTCCCGCACCCCACACCATGGGTGCCGGCGCGCCGGACGTCGGCACCGGTGGTGTTCCGCCCGGGGTCCGCCCGTCCGGGGAGGGGGCGTTCGCCGGGCTTTCGCAGGGGCCGTTGGGGGACGAGCATCCGCCGCCGCCCTCGCGGTTGCGTCCGCCGGGGTGGCGGCGGCCGGTGGTACTGGCCAGCGTGGCGGCGGCGTGTGCGACGACGGCGCTGGTCTGGTGGGTGGCCGGGAGCCGCCCGTCCTCCCCGGCGGAGGCGGGCGGGAGCTCGGGCGGCGCGCCGTCGGCCGTCCAGCCTCAGGCGTCGGACGAGGCGACGGAAGACCCGCCGACCGGGGACGCCACCCCCACGGACGACCCGGCCGCGAGCGCCGGCCCGACGCCGGGCGCGGACCCCACGGCAGGCGCGGCCGGGCAGGCCGGGCAGGTGGACGAGCTGCTGTCCAGCAGCAGCTCCACCCGTTCCAGCCTGTCGGCGGCGATCGCGGAGGCGACCGGTTGCCGCCGAACCGGCGTGACCACGATCGAGGACATCACCGCGAGCCGCCGCGACCAGCTCGCCGCCGCCCGGACGCTGGAGGTGACGGCCCTGCCCGAGGGCGCGGCGCTGAAGCAGACGCTCATCACCGCACTCGACGCCTCCTACGACGCCGACACCGCCTTCCTGTCCTGGGCCCGGCGCCATCTGGCGGGCGGCTGCACCGGCCCGGTCTCGGACGACCGCGATTACCGGCGCGGTCTCAGCAGGTCGGAGGCCGCACAGACGGCCAAGGCACAATTCGCTCAGGCGTGGCGGCCGATAGCGGAGACATATGGCCTGACAATATGGAAAGCCGACCAGATCTAGCCATATTGGCCCATAATTCAGGCATAAGCACCGTAATTCCGAACGCCGATCAACGAGAGGTCCGCAGACGACACGTCCCGTCAGGAGCGTCGGCGGCACGTCCCAACAGGGGCTCCGGTGACGACGCCGCCGGTGACGACGCCGCCGGTGACACGCACCGCCGGTGACACGTTCCGTCCAGCGACATGTCTCGTCAGTGACACGAAGGAGTGCTGCGATGTTCCTGCCACGCCGTCTGTTCCGGCTGGCCACGGGTGCGGCGGCCGGGTACCTGCTCGCCGTGCGCCCCTGGCACCTGCGCTGGGGCGCGACCGACAGAGAGGTGCACGAGGACCTGCCGGGTGACGACATCGTGCCGCTCCCCCAGCTCCAGGCCACCCGTGCCGTCACCGTGGACGCGCCGCCGGCGGTCGTCTGGGCCTGGGTGGTCCGGCTCGGCGGCTACCCGGGCCCCGGCACCCGTTCCGGCACCCGTCCCGGCACGGGGCCCGGCACGGGGCCCGATGTACGAACGGAAGCAGCCGACGAGCCCGCGCAGCCCCCGCACGACCTCAAGCCCGGCGACGTCATGGACGGCGGCGGCTTCGTCGTCGAGCGGATCGAGGCCCCGCACAGCCTCGTGCTGGCCGACCGCGGCGCCGACGCCACCACGACCTGCTCCGTCGCGCTCCGCGACACCGGCGGCGGCACCCGGCTGGTCTACCGGCTCCGGATGCGCGGCGAGCCCACCGTACGCGGCGCCGCCCACGTCGCGATGACGGACGTCGGCGACTTCGTCGCGATGCGCAGGCAGCTCCTCGCCGTCAAGGCCGGGGCCGAGTCGGCGCGGTGAGCCACTGAACCGGCCCACCGGGTTGAGCCGGACCGAGCCGGGCTGACCGGCCCTGGTTCGGCTCCTCCGCCACTGCCCTATGGTTCATGCTGTGGATCAACGGGGAGCGAGCGCGACGGCCGAACGCGCATCCGCCGGCAAGCGTCCCTCACCCCGGCGGCGCAGGCGCTGGTTCGCCTGGACGGTGGTCGCGCTGCTGGCGGCCTGGGCGGCGCTGCGGGTCGGCGGCCTGGAGACCGGTTCCTTCCTCATCCAGCTCATGACGGTGACGCCGATCGGCGCGGGGCTGGCCGCGCTGACCGCGCTGCTGGCGATGCTCAGGCGCAACCGTCCGGCGGGGCTGTCCGCGGCGCTCGTGGGCATGGTGTTCATCGCGTGCCTGATCCCGAGGACGTCCGGGGTGGAGGCGGGCAAGGTGATCGACGGCGTCCCGCTGCGGGTGCTGTCGGTCAACCTGTTCGGACGGGCCGACGCCGAGACCGTGGTCCGCCTGGTGCGCACGTACGAGATCGAGGTGTTCAGCGCGCTGGAGCTGACCCCGGAGGCGGTCCGGCGGCTCGACCAGGCGGGGCTGCGCAAGCTGCTCCCGTACCGGGTGCTCCAGGCCGCGGACGGCGCGATCGGCAGCGGCCTGTTCGCCAGGCACCCGCTGCGGCCGCGGCGGGGGCTGTTCACCCCGATCGGCCACAACATGCCTGCCGCCACGCTGTCCCTGCCCTCGGGCGGCAAGGTCGAGGTCGTGGCGGTGCACCCCAACCCGCCACTGGGCCGGATGGCGGACGAGTGGGACGCCTCGCTCAAGGCGCTGCCGTCCCCTTCCCCGTCGGTGGTCAGGATCCTGGCCGGCGACTTCAACGCCAGCCTCGACCACCGCGCCTTCCGCGACCTGCTGGCCCGGGGTTACGTCGACGCGGCCGACCAGGTGGGCAAGGGGCTCGTCCCGACCTGGCCCAACGGCAGGGCGATACCGCCGATCATCACGATCGACCACGTGCTGGCCGACCGCCGGGTGGGCGTGGCCCGTACGGAGATCCTCGACGTGCCCGGCACCGACCACCGCGGCGTCTTCGCCGACCTGCGCCTGCCCGCCATCGGCTGACCCGCCGCTCCCCGCGCGGTCACCGCCCCTGCTGCTGCCCGTGCAGCCTTCTGAGGGACGCCCTGAGCAGCTTGCCGGCGCCGTTCCGCGGCAGTTCGGGGACGAGCTCCAGATACCTCGGGATCTTGAAGCGGGCCAGGCGGCCGTCCAGGTGGGCGAGCAGCTCCTCGGGCTCCGCGCTCGCGCCCGGCCGCAGCACGACCAGCGCCTTGCCGGTCTCCCCCCACTTCTCGTCCGGCACGCCGATCACCGCGCACTCGGCCACCGCCGGATGGGTGTGGAGCAGGTTCTCGATCTCGGCCGGGTAGACGTTCTCGCCGCCGGAGATGTACATGTCGCTGATCCGGTCGCGGATGCGGACGTACCCGTCCTCGTCGGCCACGCCGATGTCGCCCGACCTGAACCAGCCGTCGGCGGACAACACCTTCGCCGTCTCCTTCGGACGCCGCCAGTAGCCGGGCATGACGTTGGGGCCCTGGACGTACACCTCGCCGGGCTCGCCGGGGGCGGCGGGCGAGCCGTCGGGGGCGACCAGCCGCACGTCGGAGAAGAAGCACGGCACCCCGGCCGAACCGAGCCCGGCGTCCGGGTGCCCCGCCCCGAAGAAGAGCGCGCCCGGGGAGGTCTCCGTCATGCCGTACCCCTGCAGGAACGGCAGCCCGCGCTCCCGGTACGTCCTGATCAGCGGTTCGGGCACCGGCGCTCCGCCGCACAGCAGGTGCCGCAGGCTGGACAGGTCGGCGCCCGCCCAGCGCGGCGATCGCGCGAGGGCCGCGAACATCGTCGGCACGCCGAACATCATCGTGACCCGCTCGGACTCGACCAGGTCGAACGTCCTGTCCACCCCGAACGACGGCTCCAGCAGCGCCCTGCCGCCCTTCAGCACGGTCGGCACGAGCGTCTGCGCCAGGGCCGCGATGTGGCACAGCGGCGCGCTGACCAGCGTCACCTCGTCGTGCGCGAGCGGCACGTCGACCAGCAGGTTCACGGCGTTCCAGATGAGGTTGCCGTGGGTGAGCATCGCGCCCTTGGGGCGGCCGGTGGTGCCCGAGGTGTACATGATCAGGCAGATGTCGTCCTGGCTCACCGGCTCGTCCACGGGGTCGGCGGGCGCGTCGGCGATCAGCTCCTCGTAGGCGTCCTGGCTCAGGTGCCGGCCGGGCAGGCCGCCGCCGTCCTGGCCCTCGCCCTCGCCCTCGCCCGCGCCGAGGACGACGACGCGGGCGCCGGAGTCGTCCAGGAGGAAGCGCAGCTCGGGCGGGGCCAGCCGGGCGTTGAGCGGGACGAACACCGCGCCGAGCAGTCCCGCGGCGAAGAACGTCTCCACCAGGGACGGGTGGTTGGGCCCGAGGTAGGCGATCCGGTCGCCGCGGCCCACGTCCAGGCCGGTCAGCCCGTGGGCCAGGCGGGTGACCCGGTCGTACAGGTCGCCGTAGGTGCGGTCGATTCCCGGGTAACCGACGGCGGGCCGGGCGGGCGTCATCCGCGCCCTGCGTGCCGGCCATGACCCAAGCCCCTGATTCCGCATCGGCACTCCTTGACGGTCAGGACTCAAGGTAGGTCACCAAGCGCTTGCTGTCACCGGAATGCCACACTTTCTCCCCCCCTCACTCTCCTGCGGGCGGCAGTCGGGCCGGACGCCCGACGAGGCTCGGTGGGGTGGTCTCGGCCGGACGTCCGGGCGCGGTCAGTGGGGTGGCTGGGGCGGTCTGGCCGGACGTCCGGGCGCGGTCAGTGGGGTGGCTGGGGCGGTCTGGCCGGACGTCCGGGAGGGTCGGCGCGGTGGCTGGGGGCTTGGGCGGGGCCGACGGTCGGTGGTTTTCCGTCGGTGGCGGGCCCTTTCAGCGGCGGCACCCGCGCGTGACACTGGACGGCGTGTCCCCAGTCACGCGCGTTCCCGTGTTACGCGGCCGCGGCGCGGAGGAGAACGTCCTGCGGCGGCTGCTCGACGACGCCCGGGCCGGCTCCGGCGGGGCGCTGCTGCTTACCGGCGCGGCAGGCATGGGCAAGACGGCGCTGCTCGACCTGGCCGCCGCGCTGGCCCCCGGGTTCCGGGTGCTGCGGGTGTCGGGGGTGGAGTCGGAGTCGCGGGTCCCGTACGCGGGGCTGCACGGCCTGCTGAGGCCGGTGTCCGCGGCCGTCACGGCGCTGCCGGCCGTCCAGGCCCGCGCGCTGACCGAGTCACTGGAGTCCGGGACCTGCGGGACGGGGCTCGCACTGCCCGCCGCCGTGCTCGGGCTGCTGTCGGCGGTCGCCGCCGAGCGTCCCGTACTGGCCTGCGTGGACGACGCCGACCGGCTGGACGCGGCGAGCCTGGACGCGCTCTCGTTCGTGGCCCGCCGCCTGTCCGGCGAACCGATCGCCATGCTCTTCAGCACCAGACCCCCGGCCCCCGACGTACCGCCGCCGACCGGCACCTCCGCCTCCACCCCTGGCACGACACCCCACACCGGCCCTCCCCCGCCCTCCCATGCCGCCCCGGACGGCGAGCGGGAGCCGGAGGGGTTCGACGGCGGGGCGATGCGGGGGCTTGAGGGGGTACCCGCGCGGGAGTTGCGCGGGCTTGACGGGCCGGCGGTGCGGGAGCTGGCCGCGGACCTGGTGCCCGGCGGGCTCGCCGAGGACCTGTCGGCCGCGCTCGACCAGATCGCCCGCGGGAACCCGCTGGCGCTGCGCGAGCTGATCGGCGCGCTCACCCCCGACCAGCGGGCCGGGCTCGCGGCGCCGCCCGCAGTCCTGCCTCCTGGTGGGCGATTGTGGCGGGAGCACACGGGCGTGCTGGCCCGGCTGCCCGCGCGTACGCGGTGGCTGTCGCTGCTGATCGCCGCCGATCCGGCCCTGGACGTGGCGACCCTGGCCAGGGCGGCGACCCCGGCGTGCGCGTTGTCCGTGCTCGAACCGGCCGAACGGGTGGGCGTCCTGCGGGCCGACGGGGACACGTTCGTGTTCCGGGAACCCGCGATGCGGGCGGTCACCTACCACGCGGCGTCGCTGGCCGAGCGCCGCCGTGCCCACCGCCTCCTCGCCGACCTGCTCACCCCACCCCGGAACCTGCCCGCGAACGCCGCCGGCGCGGAAGCGGACGGCTCGGGAACGGGCGTCCCGGACGGGGGTCTTGCGGAGGTGGATGGGTGGCGGAGGTTGCGGGGGGCTTGGCATCGGGCTTGGGCTGGGGGTGGTGGGGAGGAGGAGGCGGGAGACGAGCTGGCGCGGGCGGCGCCGGCCGTCCGGTGGGCCGCCGGGAGCTCCGAGCCGTGCCTCGCCTCCGAGCGTCGTGCCGGGTTCCCCGAGCCCTACCTGGCGTTGGAGCGCGCCGCCGAGCTGACCGCCCATCCCGCGGTCAGGGCCGAGCGGCTGGCCGCCGCCGCCAGGCACGCCTGGGTGTCGGGGCGTCCCCGGGCCGCGCGTTCCCTGCTGGCCCGGCTCAGGTCGCCCGGCGCGTCCGAGGAGCTGCGCGGCCACGTCCAGCTCCTGCGCGGCAGCCTGGAGCTGCTGGGCGGCGAGACCGGCAGTGCCCGCGAGGAGCTGCTGGCGGCGTCCCGCCGGCTGCTGGACAGCCACCGCGTGCTCGGCGTGCGGGCGCTGGTCCGCGCGGCGGACGCCAGCTACCGGGCGGGCGACAACCGGGCGTTCATCGCGATCGCCCGGCAGGCGGCGGCGCTGCGGCGTCCGGACGAGTCGGCGCCGGCGCAGCTCATGTTCGAGTACCTGGCGGGCATGGCCCACACCTTCAGCGGCCTGCACCAGGAGGCGGCCGGGCCGTTGCGGCGGGTGCTGGAGCTGGCCGGGTCGGTACGCGACCCGGCCGTGCTCACGTGGGCCTGCGTGGCGGGCATGCTGCTGGGCGAGGACGCGGTGGCCCACCGGCTGTCGGCGCGGGCCGTGGAGGAGGCCCGGCTGCGCGGGGCCGCGTCGGCGGTGCCGCAGCTCCTGGAGTTCACGATCTACCCCGACGTCTGGATGGGCCGGTACGCCTCCGTCGCCGCGACCGCCGCGAAGGGCCTGCGGCTGGCCCGCGAGACGGGCCAGCTCAACACCGCCGCCCAGCATTTGGCCTGGCTGGCGATCAGCGCCGCCGTGGAGGGCGACCAGGAGACGTGCAGGATCCGCGCGGACGCCGCCATCGAGCTGGCCGACGCCCACGAACTGGGCCTGGCCGGCGCGGTCGGCAACTGGGCGCTGGCCTGTCTCGACCTGGCCGCGGGCCGCGTGGCCGACGCCGCCGGCAGGCTGCGGGCCGAGCGGCGCAACCACCACGTCGTCATCAAGGTCATGTCCACCCCGCACTACATCGAGGCGGCCGCCCGCACCGGCGACCGCGAGCGGGCCGCGGCCGCCCTGCGGGTGCTCGAACGCTGGGTCGGCAGCACGCGCAGCCCCGACCTGCGGGCGCTGGTCGCGCGCTGCCGGGCGCTGCTGTCGGTGCGTCCGGGCGAGGCCGAGGAGCTGTTCCGGGACGCCCTGCGGCTGCACGGCCAGGGCGTCTGCGCGTTCGAGGCGGCCCGTACGCACCTGCTGCTGGGCAGCGCGCTGCGGCGTGACCGGCGGCCCGGCGCGGCCAGGAACCACCTGCACACGGCGCTGGAGACGTTCGAACGGCACGGCGCACGGCTGTGGACCGGGCAGGCCAGGGCCGAGCTGCGGGCCTCCGGCGAACCGGTCCGCCCGGCCGCGGACGCGACGGTGTCGCAGCTCACCGCGCAGCAGGCGCAGATCGCCCGCATGGTGGCCGCGGGCGCCACCAACAAGGAGGTCGCCGAGCAGCTCTTCCTCAGCAGGCGCACGGTCGAGCACCATCTCAGGAACATCTTCAGCAAGCTCGGCATCCGCTCACGGGTGGAGCTGGTCAGGTTCATGTCCTGAGCGATGCCGCCGGAAGGACCCAGGTGAACGTACGACGTCCGCGTGCCCTGCTCGTCATGGACCCCGCCAGCTTCGCCGAGCAGTTCCGCGAGCCGCAGTTACGGCGGCTGCGCGAGCTGGCCGAGGTCGGCGATCCCGTCTCGACCGCCGATCTGGACGCGCCCGCGGCGCGGCGCGCGCTGAACGCGGCCGACGTGCTGGTGACGTCGTGGGGCTGCCCGCCGCTGACCGCCGAGCGCCTGGCGGAGGCGTCCCGGCTGCGCGCGGTCTTCCACTGCGCCGGCTCGGTCCGCGGGTTCGTCACGGACGAGGTCTGGCGCCGCGGCCTCCTGGTCACCACCGCGGCCGCCGAGAACGCGATCCCGGTGGCCGAGTTCACCCTGGCCGCGATCGTCTTCGCCGGGAAGAAGGCCCCGTTCCTCGCCCAGGACGCGCGCCTGCACCGCGAGGACCGGTCCTACCTGGCCCGCCGCGGCGAGCTGTCCAACCGCGGCAGGACGGTCGGCGTCGTCGGCTTCTCGCGGACGGGCCGCCGGGTCGTGGACCTGCTGCGCGTGCTGGAGCCGGCCGAGGTGCTGGTCGCCGACCCGTACGCGGCCGCGGACGAGGTGCGTGCGGCCGGCGCCCGCCTGGTGCCGCTGCCCGAGCTGCTGGCCCGCTGCGACGTGCTCACCCTGCACGTCCCGGCGCTCCCTGCCACCCGTCACCTCATCGGGGCCGCCGAGCTGGCCCTGCTGCGCGACGGCGCGACCTTGATCAACACCGCCCGCGGCTCGGTCGTGGACACCGCCGCGCTGGAGCGCGAGTGCGTGGCCGGCCGGATCGACGCCATCCTCGACGTCACCGACCCCGAGCCGCTGCCGGCCGGTTCGCCGCTGTACGACCTGCCCAACGTCATGCTCACCCCGCACGTCGCCGGCTCGCTCGGCTCGGAGACCCGGCGGCTGAGCGAGAGCGCGCTCGACGAGCTGGAACGGCACGTGTCGGGCCGTCCGCCGCGCGCCCCGGTGACCGCCGGCGACCTCGGCGTGAGCGCCTGAGCCGGGCGGCGCGCGGCACGAGACCGGTGATTTCACCGATGCACGGCTGACTGCGGGTCCCGACAATGGCGACAGACAGCAGTCATCCCCGATGAGCAGGGAGTTCGACGACGTGCAGCTCTCCACCCCCCACTTCGGCGCGCGAACGTTCACCAAGCTCGCCCTGGCCGTCACGCTGCTCGCCGGCGGCGTCGCGACGGCTCCGGCCGCCCACGCGGCCGGCCCGTACGAGCGCGGCCCCGACCCGACCGGCGCGGTCCTGGAAGCCGCGCGCGGCCCGTTCGCGACCGCGGAACTCAGCGTCTCGCGGCTGAGCGTCTCCGGCTTCGGCGGCGGGACGGTCTACTACCCGACCGACACCAGCCAGGGCACCTTCGGCGCGATCGCCATCTCGCCCGGCTACACGGCGACCTGGTCCAGCCTCGCCTGGCTGGGGCCGCGGATCGCCTCGCACGGGTTCGTGGTGATCGGCATCGAGACCACCACGATCTACGACCAGCCGGCCAGTCGCGGCCGTCAGCTCCTGGCCGCGCTGGACTACCTGACCTCGGGCAGCCCGACGGCGGTGCGGAGCAGGATCGACCCGTCCCGGCTCGCGGTGGCCGGTCACTCCATGGGCGGCGGCGGCACGCTGGAGGCCGCCGACGCGCGCCCGTCGCTCCAGGCGGCGGTGCCGCTCGCGCCGTGGAACCTCACCAAGAGCTGGTCGGGCCTCCGGGTGCCGACGATGATCATCGGGGGTGAGGCCGACACGATCGCGCCGGTGGCGACCCACTCCGAGCCGTTCTACCAGTCGATCCCGTCGTCGGTGGAGAAGGCGTACCTGGAGCTGAACGGCGCCTCGCACTTCTTCCCGCAGGTCACCAACACCACGATGGCCAAGTCGATGGTGGCCTGGCTGAAGCGGTTCGTCGACGACGACACCCGCTACGACCAGTTCCTGTGCCCCGCCCCGCGCGGGACCGCGATCGAGGAGTACCGCGACACCTGCCCGATCACCTGACGGGCCGAGCCCCGGAGCCGGTGACGACCGCCGTCACCGGCTTCTCCGGCGTTCCCGGCAGTTCCCCGGCGCACCCACGCGAGCCGCGCGAGCCCGTGCCGACCACGCGAGCCGTGCAGACCACGCAAGCCCGTGCAGACCACGCGAGCCGTGCGAGCCCGTGCAGACCTACCGATCGGCCGTGAGGGAGCCGTGCGGCGAGGGATCTCCCTGTCCGGCCGCGCCCCGGGGCTTCCAACCGGCCGGCGGGTCCTCGCCCACCAGGCCGTCGACGGCCTCGCGGAGGAGGTCGGCGTGGCCGGTGTGGCGGCCGTACTCCTCGATGAGGTCGCACAGCAGGCGGCGCAGGCTGGCGTGGCGGCCGTCGGGCCAGGACAGGTGGACGAGCCGCGCCGGGCCGCCGTCGGCCAGCGCCGCGCCGATCCGGGCGCGTGAGCGCTCGACCGCGTCGTCCCACAGGGCGTAGAGGTCGGCGGGGCTGTCGTGCACGGCGGAGGTGAACGACCAGTCGGGGCCGTTCCAGTCGGCCGACTCCCACGGCTCGCCGAGCGGGGCGCCGGTCAGCCTGACGGTGGACAGGTGGTCTTCGACCAGGGCCAGGTGTTTGAGCAGGCCGCCGAGGGTGAGCGCGGAGGCGCCGACGCGGGCCCGCAGCCCCTCGGCGTCGAGGCCGTCGGCTCTCCAGCGGAAGGTCGTGCGGAGGCGGTCGAGCGCCCCGAGCAGCTGTTCGGCCTCGCTGCCCGCGATGGGCGGCTCCCAGGGGGTGTCACTGTCGGTCATGCCGACCACCGTAGAACCCGCCACCGACAAAACCGACGGCCTTCCACCGGGCCACGCCCTCCCGCAGCGCGCCCACCGCGCCGCGCCCGGCTCGCCGTACGCGCTGGGCCGCGTTCGCCGCCGGTGGTCAGCGGAAGGCGGCGGCGTTGCGCCGGGCCCAGCCCGCGAACGTGCCGGGGGCCCGGCCGAGGATCTTCTCGACGTCGGGACTGACGGTCCGCTCGCGGACGGTGGGGGTGCCGAGGATGTCGAGGGTGGTGTCCGCGACGGGGGCGGGCATGAACGTGCGCATCTGGGCGTGGGCCTCCTCGCGGGACTGCTCGGTGAAGGTGACGGGCTCGCCGATGGCCTCGGCGATGGCCGCGGCCCGCTCGCGCGGGGTGGTGCGGGCGGGACCGGTCAGTTCGTACGTCGCGGCAGCGTGGCCCGGCTCGGTGAGGACGGCGGCGGCCACTGCCGAGATGTCCTCCGGGTCGACGATCGGCAGGCCGACGTCGCCGAAGGGCGCGGCCACCGCACGACCGGACCGGACGGACGGGGCCCAGGCGTAGGCGTTGGAGGCCAGGCCGCCCGAGCGCAGGATCGTCCACTCGGCGCCGGAGTTCATGACGGCGTGTTCGAAGGCGGCGAAGGACTTGCCGTGCGAGGCGGAGTCGGGGCGCGTGGCCACGCCCTGGGAGGAGAGCAGGACGATCCTGCCGGCCCCGGCGAACGGGGCCACCACGCGGGCCGGGTCCCCGGACATCATCAGGTCGCCGCCGATGAGCAGGAAGACCGCGTCCGACGTGGTCGGCAGGTCGGCGGAGGGACGGGACAGGTCGGCGGCGACCGCGCGCACGCCGGACGGCACGTCCGACGGGGTGATGCGGCGCGACACGGCGGTGACCTCGTGGCCCTGCTCGGCGAGCAGGCGGACCAGTGTGCGGCCGACGTTCCCGGTGGCACCCGTGACAACGATCATGGTGGTTCTCCTCAGTCATTAGTCAGTTGCCTGACTAAGAAGAACAGTAGCACAGAAACTAAGTCAGGCAACTAACTTGTCTCGGCGAAGGTGTGAGACCTGCCCACGCCGGGGACATCTGGGCAAATGGGGACGGCGTTCGCCACGGCGGCACTGGCCGGGCAAGGATGGACCCAGCTGGGAGAACTGGGCCTGGCCCTGCTGCTGTCGGCCGCCATCGGGCTCGAACGCGAGGTCCGCCAGAAGAGCGCCGGCCTGCGCACCCATACGCTGGTCGGCTTCGCCTCCGCGCTGATCATGCTGGTGTCCAAGTACGGCTTCGCCGACGTCCTGGGCGACCACGTCACGCTCGACCCCTCCCGGGTGGCCGCGCAGATCGTGTCGGGCATCGGGTTCATCGGCGGCGGCCTGATCTTCGTCCGCCGGGACGCGGTGCGCGGCCTCACGACCGCCGCGGTGGTCTGGCTGACCTGCGCGGTCGGCATGGCCGCCGGGGCCGGACTGTGGCTGCTGGCGGTCGCCGTCACCGCCGGCCACTTCCTGGTCCTGTTCGCCTTCACCCCGCTCAGCGCCCGGCTGCCCCGCTCGAAGTACGCCCAGTCCCGCCTGCACCTGACCTACCTCGACCGCCACGGCGCGCTCCGGCGGGTGCTGGCGCTGTGCAGCGAGAGGGGCTTCGTCATCGCCGAGCTCACCCTGGAACGTGACCACCCGGGCAAGGACCGGGAGTCGATCTCGATCTGGCTCGTCGTCCAGGGCGCGGGGCCGGTCGGGGAGCTGATCACCGAGCTGCTGGACATCGACGGCGTGCTCGGCGTCTCCAGCGTCGACCTCGACGTCACCACGCCCTGACACCGGCGGGAGCCGCACAACCGTTCAAGACCGGAGCCCGTCCCTGCCGCTACAACGGTGGCGGCGGGACACGGAGAGCGGGAGGGTGGATGGCCGGAACGGGATTCATCGGACTGGGGATCATGGGCCGGCCCATGGCGCTCAACCTGGTGCGGGCGGGCACGCCGGTCGTGGTCTGGAACCGTACGGCGGCCGGGTGCGAGCCGCTGCGGGCGGCCGGCGCGCGGGTGGCGGCGAGCCCGGACGAGGTGTTCGCGCAGGCCGGGGTGGTGCTGCTCATGCTGGCCGACGAGGCCGCCGTGGACGCGGTGCTCGGGCGCGGCACGCCGCGGTTCGCGTCCATGGTCGCGGGGCGGATCGTGGTGCACATGGGCACGACGTCCCCGGCGTACTCGGCGGATCTGGGCGCGGCGGTGCGGGCGGCCGGCGGCGACTACGTCGAGGCGCCCGTGTCGGGCTCGCGCGGCCCGGCCGAGGCCGGGCGGCTGTTGGCGATGCTGGCCGGTGAGCCCGCCGCGGTCGAGGAGGTACGCCCCCTGCTCGCGCCGATGTGCGCAGGGACGATCGCGTGCGGCCCGGTCCCCGGCGGGCTGCTGATGAAGCTGGCGGTGAACATCTTCCTGATCACCATGGTCAGCGGCCTGGCCGAGGCCGCGCACTTCGCCGCCCGGCACGGCCTGGACCTGGACAGGTTCGCCCAGGTGCTCGACTCGGGCCCGATGGCCAGCGACGTGTCGCGGGGAAAGGTCCGCAAGCTGCTGGACGGCGACTTCGTCGCCCAGGCGGCGATCGCCGACGTGCTGAAGAACAACCGGCTCATCGCCGGGGCGGCGCGGGCGTCGGGCGTGGCCTCGCCGCTGATCGACGTCTGCCACGCGCTGTTCGCCGAGACCCTGGCGCTCGGGCACGGCACGCTGGACATGGTGGCCGTGGTCCGCGCGATCGAGGCCAGGACCGACGGCCGCCAGGTGAGCGCCGCGATGGACGCGCCGGGCGTCAGGTGAGCGCCGGGGTCCATTCGCCGGGCGTCAAGGTGAGGGCCGCGGTCCATTCGCCGGGGGTGAGCCCGTAGGCGCGCTTGAACATGCGGGTCAGGTGGCTCTGGTCGGCGAAGCCCGCCCGCAGCGCAACCTCCCGCAGCGGCAGGCCGCCGCGCATCGCCCGCCGGGCCACGTCCAGCTGCCGCATCGTCCTGAACCGGGTCGGGCTGGTGCCGAATGCGGCGCGGAACTGGCGGGCGATCGTCCAGCGGTCGAGCCCGGAGACGCGTTCGAACTCGGCCACCGGGTGCCGGGTCGCGGGGTCGGCGGCGATGAGCTCGCGCACCCGTGCCAGCGCCTCGACCGCGAGGGGGTCGCGCCGCCGCCGGACGGGGACGTCGGCGTGGCGCTCCAGGGCGGCCGCGACCAGCAGCGCCACCTCCAGCCGGGCCAGCTCCTCCAGGGGCTCGTCCAGGTGCCGCAGCCAGGCGAGCAGCGCCGGCGACATCCCCTCCGGCCGCACGACCGGGTCGGCGACGAACGGCAGCGGCCGGCCGCCCAGCGCCTCCTGGATCAGGTACGGGTCGATGTAGAAGATCCGGTAACCGAAGCCCGCGTCGGTGCCCGCGGCCCCGTCGTGCAGCTCGTCGGGGTGCAGGACGTGCCACTCCCCCGGCAGGCATCGCCGCAGCTCGCCGCGGTAGCGGAAGGTCTGCACACCGGCGAGCGTGACGCCGATCGCGTACGTGTCGTGGCGGTGGGGCGCGAACGCCTCGCCGACGAGCGAGGCCGCCAGCCGCTCGATGCCCTCGGCGGCCGGGCCGAAGCGCAACCGGTGTCCCGGCCGCCCCGCCCCGCCGCGGACAGGTCGTGTCTCCACCACCCCAGTGTCGGCCCGGTGCCGGCCGTCGAGCCAGACTTCACTCCTCCGGCACGGTAAGCGCCCGCGCGTCGTTGCCGACGATCGGGTTGCGCACGCTGCCGAGGCGTTCGGCCTCGACCTCGACGACGTCGCCGGGCCGCAGCAGCCACGGCGGGGTGCGCGCGTAGCCGACCCCGGCGGGCGTGCCGGTGGCCAGCAGGTCGCCGGGCCGCAGCGTGAACGTGCGCGAGATCAGGGCGAGCGTGTCGCCGACGCCGTAGACCATCTCGTCGGTACGCCCGTCCTGGACGACCTCGCCGTTCACCCGGGTCCGCACCCGCAGGCCCGCACGCAGGTCACCGACCTCGGACGCGGGCACCAGCGGGCCGAGCGGGCCGGAGCGGTCGGCGTTCTTGCCGAGGATCCACTGGCTGGTGAGCTTCTGCGCCCTGCGCGCGGTGAGGTCGTTGAAGACCGAGTAGCCGGCGACCGCGGCCAGCGCCTCCTCCGGGTCCGCGTCCACCAGCGGCGCGCCGACGTACGCGACCACCTCGCCCTCCCAGTCCAGGCCGTCCTCGCCCGAGGGCACCGGCACCGGGACGCCGCCCACGGTCAGCGACCGCGTCCAGCGGGCGAACAGCGTCGGGTGCGGCGGCACGCCCTCCCCGGCGTAGGAGCCCTCGGCGACGTGCCTGAGGTAGTTCAGCCCGACGCAGATCACCCGGGCCTCCGGCAGCACCGGCGGCACGAGGGTGACCGACGCGACCGGGACCCGCTCACCGGCCGGCTCGCGGGCCAGGAACGCGGCCGCGCCGGCCCAGAACCGCTCCAGCGGGGCGAGAACGGTGACCTCGGCCCCGTCGGCCGACAACGCGCCCGCCTCGACGCCCCCGGCGGCGTTCCGGCGGATCCCGACGATCCTCATCGCTCATCTCCTCACGGCGGCGAAAACCTGCCAAAGGTTCGCAGGTTTTGTGGTTGGATCCGGACTATGCCCTACCACCCCTCGCCCGGACAACCGGCCGCCGCGCTCGGGCAGGGCGCGGGTACGCGGGCCGAGCGGCTGGCCGCCGCGCTCGACGACCGGATCAGGTCCCGCGGGCTGGTCCCCGGCGAGACGGTCGGCACGCTGGAGTCGCTGCGTACGGAGACGGGTCTCGGTTACGCGACGGTCAGCGAGGCCGTCCGGCTGCTGCGCGACCGGGGCGTGCTGGAGATCCGGCCGGGCCGCGGCGGCGGGCTGTTCGTCGCCGACCCCGGCCCGGTGGTACGGCTGCGGCACACCCTGCTCGGCGTCACCGAGGAGCCGGGCACGATCGCCGACGCCGTCGAGCTGCGCGACCACCTGGAGGAGCTGATCGACGTCGGCGCCGCCCGCCACCGCACCCGCCGGGACGTCGCCGACCTGCGCCGCCTGCTGCGACGGCTGCGCGCCGCGCCCGGCTGGGACGCCTTCATGCGCGCCAACTGGGCCCTGCACGAGCGCATCGCCGCCATCAGCCCGAACGCCATGGCCCGGGCCGTCTACATCGGCACGCTCGGCCATCTGGGCGCCGCGTCCCCGCGCCCCGACGACGCGGCCGGCGCCGGCTACCGCGAGCTGCGCCACCAGATCCACGCCGACCTGGTCGAGGCGATCGCGGCCGGCGACGAGAGCGCCGTACGGGCCGCCGTCGCCCGGCACAACACCACCGCCTGAGACAGACCGGAGAGCCCTCATGCCCGGCGAGTACCGCCAGTACCTGTTCCCGCACGACCACCCGCGGCTGGCCGGCGTACGCGGCCTCGACCCCTACGCCTACCGCGAGCTGGCCAGGAGACCCGGGACGTTCACCGGCGGCCTGATCGAGGGCTGGACCCCGCTGTACGGGAACGACTTCCGCGGCGTCACCGAGGACGGGATCCTCCGGGACGGCCTCCACCCGCTGACACCGGCCGCCCCCGGCGAGGAGGCGCCGGTCGCCGCGATGGTGTCGGCCGCCCGCGACCTGCTGGCCTGCCTCGACGGCGAGGACCGCGAACGCCTCTCGCACGAGGTCGACGCCGTGGCGTGGCAGACCTGGGCCAATCCGGAGTTCATGCAGTTCGACACCGGCCTGCGGCTGGACCTGCGACCGCCGGCCGTCAGGGAGAAGGCGCTGGCGCTGGTGGCCGCCTCGCTCTCGCCCGAGGGCGGCCGGCTCGTCCGCGCGGTGATGCGGGTCAACGGCTTCCTGGGCGAGGTGGTCGGCCTGGAGACGATACTCAACGAGTTCAGCTACAACTTTGCCCTCTACGGCACGCCCGGCCCGCGGGCCCCCTGGGGCTGGCAGCTCTACGGCCACCACTGCGCGCTCAACTGCCTGGTCGTCGAGGGCCGCATGGCGCTGTCGCCGGTGTTCCTCGGCGCCGAGCCCGACGAGATCGACGCCGGTCCGCACGCCGGCCTGCGCGACCTGTTCGCCGACCGGGTCGCCCGCGGCCTCCGGCTGATGGCCGCCCTGCCCGAGGAGCAGCGCCGGCAGGCCGTCCTCTACGAGCGCATGGTCGACCCGGCGATGCCCGAGGGACGGGTGCATCCGGGGGACGAACGCCATCTGGCCGGGGCGTTCCAGGACAACCGCGTGATCCCGTTCGAGGGGGTACGGGTCGCCGCGATGCCCGCGGCGGCCCGGGAGCACGCGCTGGCCGTCGCGGAGCCGTTCGTCGGCCTGCTCCCGGCGGGGCCGCGCGCCGCCCGGCTGCGGGAGATAGCCGCGCACCTCGACGAGACCTGGTTCTGCTGGATCGGCGGCCACCAGCCGGGCGACGTCTTCTACTACCGGCTGCAGTCACCGGTGATCGTCGCCGAGCTCGACCACCACCGCGGCGTCTTCCTCGACTACGACACGCCCAAGCCGTTCCACGTCCACACCGTGCTGCGCACGCCGCACGGCAACGACTACGGCCGCTCGTGGGTCCGGCAGTGGCGGGCGGGTCAGGACTCGGGCTGGAGGTAGACGACCGTGGACATCGGGACGCGTTCGCGGATGCGCCGCTCGGCCTCGGCCAGCGCCTCGGCCACGGCGTCCCCCTGGTCGGCGACGGTGACGCGGGCGGCGACGAGCAGTTCCTCCGGGCCCAGGTGCAGGGTGCGCAGGCGGGTGAAGGAGGCGACGGCGTCGTCCTCGCGCAGGGCCTCCTCGATGGCCCGCTGGACCTCCGGCGACGCCGACTCGCCGATGATCATGCTCTTGGTCTCGGTGGCCAGGGTGACGGCCACGATGATCAGGAGCACGCCGATGGCGATCGAGCCGATGCCGTCGTAGACCGGGTCGCCGGTGACCAGCGCGAGCGTGACCCCGATGAGGGCGAAGGCCAGCCCGAGCAGGGCGGCGGTGTCCTCCAGCAGGACCACGGGCAGCTCGGGGGCCTTGGCCTCGCGGATGTAGCGCGCCCACGACCGGCCGCGGCGGGCCCGGTTGGCGTTGCGCACCGCCGTGCGCAGGGACAGGCCCTCCATGACGATCGCGCCCACGAGCACCCCGATGGCCCACGGCCAGCTCTCCAGGGGCTTCGGGTGGCTGATCTTCTCGTACCCCTCGTACAGGGCGAACAGGCCGCCGCCGAAGAACAGCACCACCGAGACCAGGAAGGCGTAGAAGTACCGCTCGCGCCCGTAGCCGAAGGGATGGGACGGGGTGGGCCCGCGCTTGGCGCGGGACTGGCCGAGCAGGAGCAACCCCTGGTTGCCGGAGTCGGCGAAGGAATGGATGCCCTCGGCGAGCATCGAGGACGAGCCGGTGAAGAAGAACGCCACGAACTTGGTGACGGCGATCCCCAGGTTGGCGGCCAGCGCCGCGTAGGTCGCCTCCTGCGAGCCCTTACCGCTCACGCCGTCCCCGCAACCGGTGCTGCGACCAGTGCTCGTACAGGCTGTCGCGTCATCACGTTCCTCCCGTGCGGGTGAGCTGTCGGATGCGTGCCTTTGCCCCGTGGGCCCGCGGACACACCTTGATCCGGCGTCCGAATGGAGATGCACAACGTGCATTGATGCGCGTCGTGCATCTTTGTAGGGTGGAACGGCCCGCATCCGAGAGAACAGGACGTGCCGATGAGCGACCGCAGCCTGACCGACGACTCCCCCGGCGCGAGCCCCACGGCGATGCGCCGGATCCTGCCCGCCGACCTGGTCGAGCGCGGCGGATGCCCGTTCGACCCGCCGCCGGGCCTGCGGGAGCGGCGCGGCCAGGACCCGGTCCGGCCCGTGGAGCTGCTCAACGGCGCGCGGGCGTGGCTGGTCACCGGCTTCGACGAGGCCCGCACCGTCCTGTCGGACGCCCGCTTCAGCGCCGACCGGGTCCGCCACCGCGAGGCCACGTCGCTGCAGCCGCACGAGGTGACCGAGCAGGCGGCCGGCGCCCTCCCGGCGGGCCCGTCCGTCGAGAGCCGCGAGGACGGCTTCTTCGTGTTCATGGACCCGCCCGAGCACACCCGCATCCGCCGGCTGCTGACCGGCCAGTTCACCGTACGGCGCATGCGGGAGCTGGAGGCCCGGGTCACCGAGATCGCGGTCGAGCACATCGAGGCGATGAAGGCGGCCGGCACGGAGGCCGACCTCGTGCCGTCGTTCGCGCTGCCGCTGCCGTCCCTGGTCATCTGCGAGCTGCTCGGCGTCGACTACGCCGACCGCGCCGAGTTCCAGGAACGCACCTCCGTCGGGCTGAACGCCAACGCCACCGACGAGGAGCGGGCCGTGGCGGGCGTCGAGCTCTACGCGTTCATGCAGCGGCTGGTGGCCGCCAAGCGCGCCGAGCCGGCCGACGACCTGCTGTCGGGGCTCGTCCACGACGCCGACCCGCCGCTGACCGACGCCCAGCTCGTGGACGTCGCCCTCGTCCTGCTCGGCGCGGGCCACGAGACCACCGCCAACATGCTGGGACTCGGGGCCTTCGCCCTGCTGGAGCACCCCGCCCAGCTCGCCGCCCTGCGGGCGGACCCGTCCCTCGTCGACAACGCGGTCGAGGAGCTGCTGCGCTTCCTGAGCATCATCCAGCTCGGCGTCAGCCGCGTCACGACCGAGCCCGTCACGCTGGGCGGCGCCGACCTCCCCGCCGGCGCGACCGTCGTGATCGCCACGCCCGAGGTCAACCGCGACCCCCGCCACTGGCCCGACGCCGACCGCTTCGACGTCAACCGCGCCCGCGTCCCGCATCTGGCCTTCGGGCACGGCGTGCACCAGTGCCTGGGCCAGCAGCTCGCCCGGGTGGAGATGCGCATCGGCCTCAAGGAACTGATCACCCGCCTGCCGGACCTGCGGCTGGCGGTGCCGGCCGACCAGGTGCCGGTGCGCAACGAGATGCTCATCTTCGGCGTGCACTCCCTGCCCGTCGCCTGGTCCTGATCAGGTGCGGTGCCTGCCGGAGCCCATAATGAGGACCGTGGCAGAGGAGGCCGGGGTGGTTCAGCTCGCATCGGGCGGCGGGAAGCCCGCGTCGCCGGCCGTCGGCCGCCGCGAACGCAAGAAGCAGGCCACCCGCGCCGCCCTCCGCGAGGCGGCGCTCCGGCTGGCCCTGCGCCACGGCGTCGAGAACGTGACCGTCGAGCAGATCGCCGGCGAGGCCGACATCGCGCTGCGCACGTTCTTCAACTACTTCTCCAGCAAGGAGGAGGCGGTCGTGGCCCCGCTGGCCGCCGCCGCGCAGGAGCTCATCGCCCGGTTCAGGGCCCGGCCGCGGACCGAGCCGGTCCTGCGCGCCTTCCGCGAGGCCGTGCTGACCGTCATGAACGAGAGCGACGCCGCCGGCCGCGAGCACGTCCGGGCGTTGCAGCTCGTCCGGTCGGCGCCCACGCTGGTGCCCCAGCAACTGGCCGTGCTCGCCGCGCAGGAACAGGCCCTGGCCGAGGCGATCGCCGAGCACATCGGCCACCCCGCCCCCGGACGTCCCGGCGACACCGGCTATCCCCTGCTGTGCGCGGCCGCGGCCCTGACGGCGCTGCGCGTCGTCCTCGACCAGTGGCTCCGGCAGACCGCGGCCGCCGCGGGGCCGCCGGACACCGCCCTGCTCGGACGTCGGATCGATACGGCCATCGACCAGCTCACCGCCGGTCTCGACCATCCCGGCCACCCCGAGCCCGCCAGGCAGCCGGCCGCGAGGTGAGCAGCCCCTTCGGCGGGCGGCACGGGCTGTCCGGCGGGCAGATCCGGCGCTAGTGTCGGCAGTCTCCGGTGCTGATCGACCTGGGAGGGCGTCGTGCGGCGTGTCCTGATCCTGCTGGCCCCGATCGCGGCCCTCGCCACCGGGCTGGTCGTCGCCCGGCGGCGCCTGGTCATCGTCCGGATCAGCGGGGCGAGCATGCTGCCGACCTACCGCACCGGCGACCGGGTGCTCGTGCGCCGGACGACGGGGGCGGGCGTCGGGCGCGGTCAGGTCGTGGTGCTGCAGACGTTGCCGCCCGGGGGCGAGTGGCGTACCGGGCCGCTGCCGGCGCCGGGGGCGGCCATGTGGTTCATCAAGCGGGCGGTGGCCGTGCCGGGCGACCCGGTTCCGCCCGAGGTCGCGGGCCGGGTGGGGGCGTCGCCCGGCGACCCGGTCCCGGCGGGCCGGCTGGTGGTCCTGGGTGACGGGCCGGTCAGCGAGGACTCGCGGGTGTGGGGTTACGTGCCGTTCGACCGGGTGCTCGGCGTCGTCGTCCGGGCGCTGTCGCCTGCCCGTGAGCCCTGAGGGGCGGTCGGCTCGTAGCCCTGGGCCTGGAGGGTGAACAGGCTCGCGTACTCCCCGCCGAGCGCCATCAGCTCCGCGTGCGAGCCCTGCTCCGCGATCCGGCCCTCGGCGAGCACGACGATCACGTCCGCCTCCCGGACCGCGCCCAGCCGGTGGGAGATCAGCAGGCTGGTGCCTCCGGCGCGGTGGCGGCGCAGGCTCTGGTGGATGGCGTGCTCGGCCTGCGCGTCCAGGCCGGAGCTCGGCTCGTCCAGCACGAGCAGGTCGCGGCCCTTCCGCATCAGGGCGCGGGCCAGTGCGAGGCGCTGCCACTGACCGCCGGACAGGACCACTCCGGCCTGGGGGTCGTCCCGGTCGCCGAAGAAGATCCGGCTCAGCAGCGTGTCGTAGCCCCGCGGCAGCCCGGCGACCGTCTCGTGGACGCCGGCCAGCCGGGCGGCGGCCTCGACCCGCTCCCGGTCGCCGATCGCCGCGACGTCGCCGAGCCCGATGTTCTCGGCCGCGGTCAGGTCGTAGGACATGTAGTCCTGGAAGACCGCGCCGATACGGCCGCGCAGCTCGGCGGGGTCCGTCTCGCGCAGGTCGACGCCGTCCCAGAGGATGGACCCGCGCACCGGGTCGTACAGCCGGCAGATCAGCTTGACCAGGGTGCTCTTGCCCGCGCCGTTCAGGCCGACGAGGGCCAGCGAGCCGCCGCGGGGGACGAAGAGGTCGACCCCGCGCAGCACCCACGGATGGGCCTCGTCGTACCGGAACCAGACGTCGCGCACCTCGATGCCCTCGCGCAACGCCGGGACGGGCCGCGGCCGCCCCGGCACGGGCAGGTCCGGCGGGTCGGCCACCACGTCGAGGTAGTGCCCGAACATCAGCAGCGCGTTGTGCGCGTCCGCCGACTGGCCGACGATCGACGCCAGCGCCGACTGCACCCCGGCCACGGCCGCGACGAACACGGCGACGTCGCCGACGCTCAGCGCGCCCGACGCGGCGGCGATGATCGCCCAGAGCAGCCCGGCCGCCGCTACGGCCGCGCCCACCAGCGACAACGCGCCCTGAGTACGCAGGGTCCGGCGGGCGAGCCCCTGCTCGGCGGCGTTGACCGCGCGCAGCTCGGCCAGCATCCGGCCGCGCAGCAGGTCGCCGAGGCCGAACAGGCGGATCTCCTTGGCCGCGTCGGGGCTGGTGAGCAGCCCGGCGAAGAAGATCTGCCGCCGGGCCCTGGAGCTGACGCCCCACATCATGCCCGCGCGGCGCCTGGACAGGTCGAGCTGGGCGCGGACCGAGGGGATCGCGGAGAGCACCACGACGACGATCATCCCCGGCGCGAGCACGGCCAGCGCCGCGGTGAACCCGGCGAGGGTGACGGCTCCCTGGGCGATCCCCAGGGTCGAGCGGACGATCCGCTGCGGCGCGTTCTGACCGGCCTCCTGCGCCAGCCGTACGCGGTCGTGGAAGGCCGGGTTCTCGAACCGGCTCAGCCCCGGATGGGCGTTGACGGCCTGGAACAGCCGGTCCTGGATCAGCACCTGGAGCGCGCGGCGGAGCTGCTCCTGGGCGTACTCCGCGACCGCGGGCAGGGCCGCGCCGGCCAGGCCGGTCACGCCGAGAGCCACGCCGGGCGGCAGCAGTTCGGCGGGCCCCGCCCCGGCGGCCAGGCCGTCCAGGACGAGCTTGGTCAGCCACGCCGCGGCCACCGGGACCAGGCCCATGAGCAGCACCGCGATCCCCGACCCCAGGACGGCGGCCGGGTGCGCCCGCCAGGCGAGCGCCACGGCCGCGCGCACCCGGCGTCCCCGGGCGGCCCCGCCGGGCCCGGCGGGAGGGGTCATCGGCGGGTGACCGCCGGCAGCCTGCCCGGGGCGGTGTCGGCCGCCACGACCACCGCGTCGCCGTCGACCAGGAAGAAGCTGGGGAACTGCGAGACCTGCAACGCCCTGCTCACCGGGCCGCCCATCGGCTCCACGACGACGGTGGCCGAGGTCAGCTCACGGGTGAACCGCCTGGCCTCGTCCGGGTCGCCCGTCACCACGGCCAGCACGCGCTCGGGACGCGTGTCGGCGAGGTAGGACGTGAACTCCGGCAGCAGCTCGTGGCAGGACGCGCACTCGGTGGAGAACACCGCCACCACGGAGACCCCCGAGAAGAACGCGCGCGACACGGTCCCGCCGTCGGCGGTGGTCGCGCTGAACTCGCCGATCGTCGTGCCCGGCTGCACCGTCGGGGGACGCGTCGGCCCCAGCTCCGCCAGCCGCAGCGTGTGCGCCCGCAGGCGGCGGATCACCGCCAGGGTCAGCACCAGGTTCACCAGGCACAGCAGTCCGACGATGACGACGGCGGCGACGAGATAGGGCATGCGGGCTCCTCAGGGGTGACGCGGTTGTGCGGCGAACAGGTCGGCGAGGTCGTCGAAGAAGATCACGATGACGGCGAGGAAGCCGCCGGCCAGCACGCTCAGGGCGACGCCCGCCGGATGCGGCGCGGCGTGCCCCGGGACGAGCCCGGCGGCGACGAGCGCGAGCAGCCCGGCGTTGCGGACGAGGTGGCGGCGGCCGAGCGGCGTCCCGGCGGCGCCGAAGCACCGGCACGGCGTCGTGGAGCCCGAACGCGTCGCCCTGACGATGCCGGCGCAGAATCCCACCAGGACGGTGCCGGCCAGCATCATGCCGGCCCGCACTGTCCCGGGGATCGCCAGCAGTACCACGACGCACCCTTCGGCCAGGGCGACGGCGCCGCTCAGCACCGTGACGGCCCGCGGCCCCAGGGGGACCAGGCCGCGCACGGACCCGCGGAACCCGGCGAACGCGGACCTGCCGCGCACCTTGCCGGCCACCGCGACCAGGAAGACCACGCCCAGCGCCACCCGGCAGGCCAGCGCGACGTACTGCATGGCTGTCATGGGAGATCGGGAGGGGTCGTCAGCAGTAGTCGAAGCTGCCGCAGCTGACCGTGCCGCTGGAGTCGTGGTAGCAGCAGGTCCGGCAGAACTTGCCCTGGCAGCACCAGTCGGTCCAGCACGCGGCCGAGGCGTTCGCCGAGGGGAGGAGTTTGTCGAGGAGGCGGTCTCCCAGCTGGTTGAGTGCGCGGATCATGGCAGCTCCTTGCGTGGGGATCTTTACGCGATCAACGTCGCCCAGCAAGAGACCGGAGTTAACGGAGAGATCGGCTGAGACTGGAGATGGCTTTGAGCAGCAAGTGATCTTGACATTTCGGATCTGATCTTTATGCGCACGTAGGCCGTCGGTGTCGTTCACTGTCCGTTCTGGTGAACCGGGGGGCCCGATTTCTTGAACGCCGCGCGCGAGGCGTCCTTGAGCCACTTGGCCGCGCTGGCGGCTCGGGTGAGGTTCGTGTAGACGGCCAGGGTGCGGATCACGTACCGGCCGCGCTGCCCGGTCCACGAGTAGAGCTGCACGTCCCACCAGTTCGACGTGTAGCAGATGCCGGTCGACCCCGGACCCGTCTGTGGGCACCGGATGCCCCACTCCTGCGCGTAGACGTTCTTGAGCCTTCCGTACGCGGCGCGGGCCCGGCCCGAGTCCTTCAGCGGGACGACCCAGACGGTCACCATGATGCGTCCCTTCGGGGCGCCCGAGCTGACGTAGGCGCCCACGGCCATGTCGTCGCAGCGCGCCTTGCGCAGGGCGGACTTGACCCTGGCGACGGGCCACGGGCTCGGACAGTCCTCCACCCCGGCCGCCTTACGGCTGAAACGCACCCCCATGGCGCTCGTGAAGGACTGCGGGAGCAGGGCGTCGGCCGTGATCGGGGTCGGGTCCGTGCTCTCCTTGTCGAGGTCGGCGGGGGTGAACGGGTCCTCGCGCGGCTTATCCGAAGCCGTCTGCGAAGGCGCCTCGGAAGGCGCCTGGGAAGGCGTCGGTGTGTCAGAGGGGCTCGGCTGGGGGGAGGAGGCAGCGGTGGAGGGACTGCCGCTCGACAGCGCTCCCCGTACCGCGTTCTTGACCACGGCTCGTACGCCCACCACGACCAGCACCAGAGCGACCGCTCCGGCGCCGACGGCCAGGCCGATCCTCTTCGACCGGCCGCCGCCGTCGCCGTCGCCGGGAGGACGGGGAGGGACGCTCCATCCGGTCGGCCCGTGCGGCGCCGGTGGGACGGGAGGTTCGTCGCCGGTCAGGCGGCGTACCAGGGCGGCGGCGCCCGGCCGGGCCGCGGGGTCCTTGACCAGGCACGCCGCCAGCGCCGGACGCAGTTCCGGCGGCACCGAGGACAGGTCGGGTTCGCGGGTCATGATGGCGTGCATGATCGCGGGGAAGGTGTCCCCGCGGAAGGCCTGCCGCCCGGTGGCCGCGTAGACCATGGTGGCCGCCCAGCTGAACAGGTCGGCCGCCGGGGTGATCGGCGCTCCGCCGAACTGCTCCGGCGCCATGTAGACGGGGGTGCCCATCACGCTGTACGTGGCCGTCTGGGCGGTCACCCTGGCGATCCCGAAGTCGATCACCACGGGCCCCTCAGGGCCCATGATCACATTGTGCGGCTTGAAGTCGCGGTGGACGATCCCGGCCCGGTGAATGGCCGCCAGCGCGGTGAGCGTGGCCACCGCTAGCCGCTCCAGCCCGCTGCCCGAACGCGGCCCCTCGGTCCTGACCAGCAGGTCGAGCGACGGCCCCGGGATGTGCTCGCTGACGATGTACGGCCGCCCGCCCACCAGGCCCGTGTCGAGCACCCGCGCGGTACAGAACGCGGCGACCCGGCGGGCCGCCTCGGCCTCGCGCAGGAACCGGCGGCGCGCGTTCTCGTCCGCCGCGGCATCGGCGTGCAGCACCTTGATCGCGACCTGCTCGCCGGACGGCCCCTGCCCCAGGTAGACCGTTCCCTGACCGCCTCGCCCCAGCACTTCGACCAGCCCATAGGGGCCGATCCGAGATAAGTCTTCCGGCGTGAGCGACTGCACGAGATCTTACCTTAGCGTTCGCCGGCAAGATCTCCTCAATGTCACACACAGTGGGTCAAGTCACTGTGGAGCACCCGGTGACCGCCATCGGGATCTCCGGGCGGCGTCGGGGCGGCGGCCGGGCGGCGGTCGGGCCGCCAGGTGTCGCAGGCTCGGCGGCACCCGGCGGTCGTCACCGTCCGGCCAGGACGCCGGGCCTACTCGGGCAGCAGGCCGTTCAGCGCGCCGGCACCCCCGCGGCCGGACTTCGCCTTCCGGCCTGCGGCCGGAGAGGTCCCCGCCTGCTCGGCGGCGTCGAACCTGGCCAGGTAGGCGTTGATGAAGTGGTCGCGGATGCCGTCGGCGCCGGGGGCCAGCGGGTCGGCGGTGGCACCGGCGAACCGGTCGATCAGACCGGTCACGGTCGGCATCCTGTCGTGCAGCTTCCCGTGGGTGTCGAAGTACCGTTCTTCGGCGACGTGGTGGAACAGCGGGGCGGGCGGGAGCTGGGCGACGATGTCGTTGTTGTTGACGAACCGGAAGGTGCGCCCGCCGAAGGCCTGGTCGTAGGCGGCGGCGAGCTTGGGGCAGCAGGTGCGGGGCTGGCCGTAGGTGTAGACGCCGTCGGCGAGCAGCGTGGGATCCTCGAAGTGGGTACGGGCGGCGGCGAGCATGGCCAGCGCGCCGCCGAGGCTGTGCCCGGTGAACCACAGCGACTGGCGTGAGGTGTGCCACTCTTCCAGGGTGTGCAGCAGGGCGGGGTGCACGACGTCCAGGGCGCGGTAGAAGCCGGCGTGGATGTTGCCGTCGGCGGCGGTGTACGGGGTGAGCAGGGTGTCGGCGTCCGAGAGCCAGTCGCGCAGCTCCTCTGGCTGGGTGCCGCGGAAGGCGACGATGATCATGTGATCGCTGGCGGCGACGTACGCCTGGGTGTCCTCCAGCGGGAACGGCGCGGCGTGCGGCACGCGGAAGCTTCTGACGCGGTCGAAGCCCCAGCCGTTGGCGGTGGCTCGGACCTCGGGTTCGTCCTTGTAGGCCAGGGCGGCGGCGTGGGCCAGGCGGCGGGCCTGGGCCAGGGTGTAGCCGGTGGCGGCGTGGTCGAAGGTGATCGCGGTCATGGACGTCCCCCGTGTGAAGCGCTCCGAGCTGTCGTCACTGTCCGTACCCGCTGCTTGACCAAGCGTCCGCGCTGTGCGGGTATGCCGCCCTCCATGTCGGCGCGCTCGGACGTCTAGCGGCCCGGTCGCGACGGGTTGCCGGTCAGGCCGCTCGCGTCGAGGGTGAAGGTCTGCCCGTCGACGGGGAAGACGATGTTGGGACGGTCTGAGCCGGTGACGTCGTCGCCCAGGTGGGTGGGGATGAAGGTGCGGTCGGGCCAGCGTCCGGCCAGGGCCTCGACGTCGTCCAGGCCCATGTGACCGGCCCTGGAGGTGCGGAAGGACGTGTCGAGCACCACGACCGCGCCGGTGGCGGCGAGGTCTTCCACCGACGGGCAGTACACGGTGTCGCCGGTGTAGCCGAGCGTGGTGGACTCGTCGTCGGTGACGGCGTAACCCAGCGCGATCGGCGTGGTGTGCTGCACCGGCAGGGCCCGCACCAGGTAGTCGCGCCCCTGGCCGGGGCCCTGCCATCGGCCGCCGTCGTGGCCGAACTCGACGAATCGCGGCCGCAGGTTGGGCTCGACGGTCTCCCAGGTGCCCGGATAGCCGATCTGGAACAGGTGCCGGATGCGTTCTTCCAGCCCGGTGGGACCGAGCAGGACGAGCTCACGGTCGCGCTCGCGCAGCAGCCCCTGCTCCATGAGCAGGAAGATGATGTCGAAGAAGTGGTCGGCGTGGAAGTGCGTGATCAGGCAGATGTCGATGGCCGTCAGGTCGATCCCGCCGCGGCGCATCGCCTTGACCTGCCGAGGGGCTTGGCGTCGCGCATGCCGACCGGCGGCAGGTGGAGAGCCGGGGATTGGGGATGCGGCGACTCCATTGGGGGCTTCGCCGGCGCCGCGGGAGTGCGGGGGAAGATCCGGAGGCCGGCCCTGCGAGGCGCGTGCGGAGGGCCGGCGGGAGTGCTCGGCGCTGCCTGGCGGATCGGCCCGCCGGGTGAGCGGCCCTCCGGCCGCTCCCGGCCGCCGCCGGACCGGCGGCGCTCACGATGCAGTCACCAGTCCCAGCGGTTCACGTACTTCCCGGACGGACTCCCCCACGCGCCCACGACGGTTCGGGCCACCGCTCTGAACCGTCGGCCGGTCAGGAGCTCTGGAGCCGCCGGCAGCCTTGGCCGCGGACCCACAGGCTGCCTTCGGCCCAGCCGGTGGCGCAGTGGTAGACGGCCCGGTCTCTGGAGTTGATGAGGAAGTTTGACACGGGCCCCCAGTGGCCGGTGTCGCAGCCACGGGCGAAGACGTCCGGCAGTTGCGCGTCCACCTCCTGACACGTGAAGACCTCGCCCGCCCGCGCCATCGGCGCGTTGAGCGAGACAGCGGAGGCGGCCTGGGCTGTGGTGAGCGGGGCCATCGCCACGGCGCCGGCGGCGGCGAGGGCGGCCAGTGCGATCGGGATGCGTCGCATGATCGGTTTCCCTTCGAAGACGGGCGCGGATGCCACCCAACCCCAACCATAAGCATAGAGTGATTAATCAACTACTATCGGTAACGACAGTAAGGGGAGCCTGTCAGCCAACAGCCCGGAACAACGAACCCCGCCTCCCTGCAACGGGGAGACGGGGTTGCGGCGTCAGGGGCTACTTGGCGAGCTGGCGGGCGATCACCAAGCGCTGGATCTGGTTGGTGCCTTCGAAGATCTGCATGATCTTGGCCTCGCGCATGTACCGCTCCACCCGGAACTCCCTGGTGTAGCCGTAGCCGCCGAACACCTGGACCGCGTCCGTCGTGACCTTCATGGCGGTGTCCGTGGCGACCAGTTTGGCCACGCTGGCCTGCCTGCTGTAGTCGAGGCCGGCGTCCCGGCGGCGGGCGGCGTCCAGGTAGGTCGCCCGTGCGCTGTCCACCCCTGCCGCCATGTCGGCCAGCAGGAAGCCGAGGCCCTGGTGGTCGATGATGCGCTTGCCGAAGGTCTGCCGCTCCTTGGCGTAGGCGACGGCCTCGTCGAGGGCCGCCTGGGCCAGGCCGACGGCGCAGGCGGCGATGCCGAGCCGGCCGGAGTCGAGGGCGCTGAAGGCGATCTGCAGGCCCTGGCCCTCCTCGCCGATCAGCCGGTCGCCGTCGATGACGGCGCCGTCCCAGTGGGCGCTGGTGGTCGGCACGGCGTGCAGGCCCATCTTCTCCTCGGGGCGGCCGAACGTCAGCCCTTCGGCCGCGCCGGGCGCGACGAAGCAGGAGATGCGCTCGCCGGTACGGGCGAACAGGGCGTAGAAGTCGGCGATGCCGCCATGGGTGATCCATGCCTTGTTGCCGGTGATGCGGTAGTCACCGCTCTCGGTGCGCTCGGCCCGGCAGGTGAGCGCGCCCGCGTCCGAGCCCGCCTGCGGCTCCGACAGGCTGTAGCCGCCGACGATCCGCCCGGCCAGCATGTCGGGCAGCCAGCGTTCGCGCTGCTCGGGGGTGCCGTACGCGGCCACGGGGAAACAGGCCAGCGTGTGCACGCTCGTCGCCACCGCGACCGCCGCCCAGCGCGCCGCCAGTTCCTCGATCACCTGGAGGTACACCTCGTACGGCTGGCCGCCCCCGCCGAACTCCTCGGGGTAGGGCAGCCCGAGCAGCCCGGCCGCGCCGAGCGTGGCGAACAGCCCCTCCGGGTACGTCTCCGCGCGCTCGTGCTCGTCGACCCGGCGCGCGAGCTCCTTGTCGGCGATGTCGCGGGTCAGCTCGATCAGGTCCTTGGCGTCCTGGTCGGGGAGCAGGCGGTCAACGGTCACGACGACTCCTTGGGTGCGGCTTCGGCGAGGCGGGCCAGGGCGGCCGCGGCCCGCTCACGGAACTCGGCGACGCGGGCGAGCTTGATGTCCTCGTACCCGCGGATCGACTCGGGAAGGCCGGCGATCTCGACGACGGCGTCGATCGTGCCGGAGGTCAGCCGGGCGAGGGCGGCACGCATGAGATCACGATATTCGGTGATCAGTTCCCTTTCGACCCGGCGGACCTCGGCCTGGCCGAACACGTCGAAGGCGGTCCCGCGCAGCACGCGTGCGGCCCGCAGGCCGCGGAACAGCGTCGGGGCGGAGCGGCGCAGCCGGACCTTGCGCTTCATGCCCATCGCGCGCAGCAGCGGCGGGTGCAGCAGCACGGACACGACCGCGTCGGCGCCGTACTCGCGCTCGCGCCTGGCCTGCTCCTCGGGGTCGAGGTGCAGGCGGGCGACCTCGTACTCGTCCTTGTAGGCCATGAGCTTGTGCAGGGAGCGGGCGTAGGCGAGCCCGACGCGCGCGCCGGCCTCCTCCCCCACGCGCCCGGCCGCCTCGGTGATCACGCGCCTGACGTCGGTCTCGTACGTACGGGCGTAGGTCTGGTTCTGGTAGCCGGTCAGATCCGCCACCCGCAGAGCCAGCGTCTCCTCGAAACCGGGCGCGGGCCGCTCGGCGGGCTCGGCGAGCGCGGCCCGGCGTACCGCCTCACGGTCGGCGACGGCGGCCCGGCCCCAGCGGAAGGCCGCGAGGTTCTTCTCGACGGCGGCCTTGTTGAGCCTGATCGCCGCCTCGATCGAGGCGGCCGAGACGGGCAGGCAGCCGTGCTGGTACGCCGCGCCGACCAGCAGCATGTTGGCCGGCATGTGGTCGCCGAACAGCGCCTCGGACAGCTCGTGGGCGTCGAGGTACAGGTTGTCCCCGCCCTCCGTGGCGGACTCCAGCCTGACCACGGCGTCGGCCGAGGAGCCCGGCACGGTCGCCCGTCCGGTGACCATGGCGGCGGTGGGCACGATGGAGGTGTTCACCACGGCGACCGTCCGGCCGGGCGCGGCGACGGCGAGGTTGGCGTCGGCCGCGACCCCGAGCAGGTCGAACCCGATCAGCACGTCGGCCGTGCCGCGCGAGGCGCGCACCGAGCCGTCCACCGGCCGCTTGGCGATGCGCACGTCGCTGACGACCGGGCCGCCCTTCTGCGCGAGGCCGGTCTGCTCGATGCCGGCGGCGTGCAGGCCGTCGAGGTGGGCGGCCATCTGGAGGATCTGCGAGACCGTGACGACGCCGGTGCCGCCGATGCCGGGCATCCGGATCAGCGTCTCGGCGTCACCGTCGAGCCTGGCGACCGGCTCCGGCAGCCGCACGGGCAGCGGCGGCAGCTCGCGCGGCGCCCTGGTGCCGGGCTCGACCAGCAGGAACGACGGGCAGTCGCCCTTGAGGCAGCTCAGGTCGGAGTTGCACGAGGGCTGGTGGATGCGGGTCTTGCGGCCGTACTCGGTCTCGACGGGCTGGACGGACAGGCACGTCGAGACGTCGCCGCAGTCGCCGCAGCCCTCGCAGACGCGCTCGTTGACCACGACCTTCGCCGTCGGGGTGGGCAGCTTGCCGCGCTTGCGCAGCCGCCGTTCCTCGGCCGCGCACTTGTCGTCGTGCAGCAGGACGGTCACGCCGTCGAGCGCGGCCAGCTCCCGCTCGACGTCGGCGAGGTCGTCGCGGTGCCGCACGGAGGCGATCGGCGCGAGCCGCACCCCGCGGTACGTCTCCGGCTCCGGCGTGGTGATGACGATCCTGCGCACGCCCTCCTCGGCCAGCGAGCGCGTGAGCGCGGGCACGTCGAGCCGCCCTTCGGCGCGCTGGCCGCCGGTCATGGCGACGGCGTCGTTGTAGAGCAGTTTGTAGGTCATCGTCACCCCGGCCGCCACCGCGGCCCGCACGGCCAGGGAGCCGGAATGGTGGAAGGTGCCGTCGCCGAGGTTCTGCACGAAGTGCCGGTCCCGGGTGAACGGCGCGAGCCCGATCCACTGGGCGCCCTCGCCGCCCATCTGGGTGATGCCGATCTGGGTGCCGCGGCCGTGCCCGTCGAGGGCGATCATGGCGTGGCAGCCGATGCCGACGCCGACCAGCGTGTCGTCGGACGTTCGGGTGGAGGAGTTGTGCGGACAGCCCGAGCAGAAGTACGGCGTGCGCGCGGCGACCATCGGCAGCAGGCGGCGCGCGGCGGACGCGGGCTTGGCCAGGTGGACCGTCCCGCGCGGGAGCCGGTCGGGGCCGAGGCAGGTGGCCAGCGCCTTGGCGACGTCCTCGGCGCCGAGGGTGCCGCGGGCGGTCAGCAGGTCCCGGCCCGACACGACGGGAGCGCGCTCGCCGCCGTACAGGGCCTGCTTGAGCTGCCCTTCCAGGAACGGCACCTTGTCCTCGACCACCAGCACCCGGTCGAGGTCGGAGGTCATGGCGGCCAGGTCGGCCTCGGCCAGCGGGAAGGGCATGCCGAGCCGGATCAGGCGCAGCCCGAGATCCTCGGTGGCGCTCTCGTCCAGGCCGAGGTCGGCCAGGGCGCGCAGGACCACGGCGTACGTGGTGCCGGAGGCCAGGATGCCGAGCGTGGCGCGGGGGGCGTCGCGCATGACGCGGTTGAGCCCGTGCCTGCGGCCGTAGTCGCGGGCCAGCTCCAGCCTGCGGGTGAGCAGGTCGTACTCGGCGTCCAGGGCGGAGGGGCCGACCAGGATCGGCGACTTCCCGCGGTCGGCGTGGTCGGGGAGGGGGATGTCGTCGTACGGCGCGCCCAGCTCGACGGTGGCCGAGGCGTCGGCGATGTCGGCGACGATCTTCAGCCCCGTCCACAGGCCGGTGGCGCGGGACAGGGCGACGGCGTGCAGGCCGAACTCGATGATCTCGGCGACCGAGCCGGGCGCGAGCAGCGGCATCGACAGGCTCTGGCACATCGGCTCGCACGAGCTGGGCACGGTGGAGGACTTGCAGCCGGGGTCGTCGCCGATCCAGGCCACCGCGCCGCCGAGCGCGGCGGTGCCGGCCATGTTGCCGTGCCTGATGGCGTCGGCGGCGCGGTCGAGGCCGGGGTTCTTGCCGTACCAGAAGGCGGTGACGCCGTCGTGGCTGCGGCCGGGGACCTGGCCGAGGAGCTGCGTGCCGGCCACGGCCGTCGCGGCCAGCTCCTCGTTGAGTCCGGGCTGGAAGACGACACCGGCCTCGTCCAGGAAGCGGGCCGCGCGGCCCATCTCCAGGTCCAGGCCGCCCAGCGGGGAGCCCTGGTAGCCGGAGACGAAGGCCCTGGTGTTCAGGCCGCGGTCCCGGTCCAGGCGCCGCTGTTCGAGGGTCAGCCGGACGAGGGCCTGGATGCCGGAGATCAGCACCCGGCCGTCCGGCGCGGCGTACTTGTCGTCGAGCGACACGGTCGCGCTGTTCACGCTCACGCGAACCTCCTGGCGGGCAATGCGTATGTGGGGTTTCCCAGCACAGCAACGGAGAGCTACTGTGCGCAAGTATCAGACGTGAAACCACAACGAAGACGCAAATAATGTGAGCTGGGCGATTCTGGCGCAGAAGATCTTTGCGTCACCAAGGAGGATTCTCACATGCCGGACATCGACGACATCGACCACCAGGTGCTCCGGCTGCTGCGCGAGGACGGCCGCCGCACCTTCTCCGAGATGGCCGAGCGGGTCGGGCTGTCGGTGGCGGCGGTCAAACGGCGGGTCGACCGGCTCAGGGAGATCGGGGTGATCACCGGGTTCACCGTCCAGATCGACTACGCCAAGCTCGGCTGGGGCATCGAGGCGTTCACCGAGCTGCGGTACCCGGGGACGACGCCGGTGGGCGAGATCGTCCGTACGGCGACGGACGTGCCCGAGGTGCAGGCCGTCTTCACCATCGCCGGCGACCCCGACGCCCTCATCCACGTACGGGTGCGCGACCTCGGGCACCTCCAGCAGGTCATCGACCGGCTGCGCCGGGCCGGCAACGTCACCGGCACCAAATCCCTGCTGGTCCTGGGCTCCTGGACGCGCGACGCCCTCACCTGACCCGCGCTGCGCGCGTGGCCGGACGGTCAGTTCACCCGCCAGGCGTACTCCAGCTCGGGCAGCTCGAACCCCTGCCGGAAACGGCACATCCGCTCGTCGGTGCGGCGTGCGCCGTGCCGTTCATAGAAGCCGATGGCCCGGGTGTTCGCCCTGAGCACCTCCAGGTAGACCTCCCGGCCGGGATGCTCGTCCGCCGCCCAGGCCAGTCCGTGCCGCAGCAGGCGCGACCCGGCGCCCGAGCCCGTGCTCCCCGGCCGCACGTGCAGGTTGTCGAGCAGGATCCGGCCGTCCGGGGCCGGCAGCAGGTAGGCGAAGCCGAGCAGCTCCCCGTCGTCGTCGTGGCCGACGAACAGGCCCGCCCCCCGGACGGGCGGGTCCAGCCGCTCCCGCCAGAGCGCGAGCCGGTCGTCGTCCAGGGGGCCGTTCAGGAAACCGTCGGGCATGATGCCGGCATAGGCCGTACGCCAGCTCTCCACGTGCAACGCCACGATCGGGGAAATGTCGTCAAATGTCCCGTTCCTTATCAGCATGGCGGAGAGCCTTCCATACCGGGACGGACCGTCGGGCGCGACGGGCCGGCCGGTCGCCGGCGAGGTCATGCCCGCAGCTTCACCCCATACGTAGATTTCCCGATGCTTTGCCCGCCGGATGTCCCTACTGTCGGGCCCATCCGAAGCCTTCCGAGCAAGGTGGGTTCATGCGCGCGCTGACCGTCCTCCTGTCCGGACTCCTGCTGGCCACCACCCTCCAACCCCCCGCCGTCGCCGCCGTCGCGGGAAAGGACGTCGCCGTAAGGAAGCCGGGTCCCGTCGTCCCCGACGTCGTCTACCAGCGGGCCGACTTCGCCACCGGCACCGGCGAGGGCACGTCCGCCGGTGCCGGGCTGTCGTTCGCCTCGGCCGCCGGCACCGCCTCCTACACCGACGCCCTGGGCACCAAGACCTGGGAGTACGCCCGCTGGACCGGCCCCGAGCGCACGGTCGGCTTCCCGGCCACCCAGCTGATCGCCTCCTGGACCGCCGACGTGCCCCAGGGAAGCTGGCTGCAGGTCGAGGCCAGGGCCAGGAACACCGCCGGGCTGAGCAAGTGGTACGTCCTCGGCCGCTGGTCCTACGCGGAGGGCGACATCCTGCGCACCTCCGTGGCCGGCCAGGGCGACGCGGACGGGTCCGTCGCCGTGGACACGCTGGTGGCGGCGTCCGGGCGGCAGCTGTCGGCGTACCAGCTGCGCCTGACCCTCTACCGCAGGCCGGGCTCGGCCGTGACGCCCCGGGTGCGCACGTTCGGCGCGATGGCCTCGAACGTGCCCGAGCGCAAGACCGTCCCGGTCAGCCCCGGCGGCGGGGCGTGGGGCGTCGAGCTGAACGTCCCGCGCCGCTCCCAGAACGTGCACGCGGGCCACTACCCCGAATGGGACGGCGGCGGCGAGGCGTGGTGCAGCCCGACCTCGACCACGATGGTGCTCGGCTACTGGGACAGGTGGCCGAGCGCGCAGGACACCTCCTGGGTGGACCCCTCCGACCCGAACCCCGAGGTGGACCACGCGGCCCGCTACACCTACGACCACGCCTACCAGGGCGCCGGCAACTGGCCGTTCAACACCGCCTACGCCGGCCGGTACGGCCTGGACGGCTTCGTCACCCGCCTGCGCACCCTGACCGAGCTGGAGCGGCTGATCAAGGCGGGCATCCCGGTGATCACCTCGCAGTCGTTCAAGAAGGGCGAGCTGCCCGGCGCCGGTTACGGCACCGACGGCCACCTCATGGTGGTCGTCGGCTTCACCGCGACGGGCGACGTGATCGCCAACGACCCGGCCTCCGCCGGCAACGACGCCGTCCGCCACGTCTATCCGCGCGCCGACTTCGAGAACGTGTGGCTGCGCAGTTCGAGCAGCGGCGGCGTCGCCTACGTCATCCGCCCGCCCGGCCACGCCCTGCCCGCCACGACGCCGGGGCTGCCCGCCAACTGGTGATCAGTCCAGGACCGGGTAGTTGGCGCGGAACACGCCCTGCGGGTCGCGCGACCGCTTGATCTCGCGCAGCCGGGCGAGCGCCGGCTCGGGGAACGCCTGAGCCGCCCGCTCGCCCGGCGACAGGAACGTGTACGGCTTGCGCCCGCTGACCCGGTCGCCCAGGGCGGCGACGACCGCGTCCTGCTTGGCCCGTACGGCCTGGCCGAGCTCGGGGCTGATGCCGGCCCCGAGCAGGTAGAGCAGGTACGGCTCGGCCAGCGCGCCCCCGGCGCCGCCCCCCGGCCGGGTCAGCGCGCCGCCCAGGTGCCTGACCTGCATGGCGACCAGCGGCCCGACCGGCTCGGCCAGCAGGATCTCGACGGTGCCGGCGTCCAGCCCGGTCAGCAGCTCGGTACGCGCCACCGCGGGCGCCGGGTCGGTCGGCTCGGCGGTGATCGCGCCGAGGTCGGCCGTGGCCATGGCGGCCCGCGTGTCGCTCAGCACGCCGTCGATCTTGGCGAGCCGGCCCAGCAGGCCCTCGGCCTCGGCCGCCTCGCCCAGGTAGGCCAGGTCCACGGTCACCATCGGGGGCGCCTTGGGGAACTGCACCCGGTTCACCCACAACGACAGCTCGGGCGGCGCGTCGGCGGTCAGCTCGCGGAAGGCCGCGAACACCTCGGCCTCCTTCTGGCCGGGCCACATGAGCCGGCCGCCGTACAGGGCGCGCTCGGCGTACAGGTCGAACTCGACGGCGGTCACCAGCGCGAAGTCGCCGCCGCCGCCGCGCAGCGCCCAGAACAGGTCGGGGTCGCTCTCCTCGGTCACCCGCGCGGGCCGGCCCTCGGCGTCCACGACGTCGAAGGCGCGCACGCTGTCGGCCGCCCAGCCGTACCTGCGACCGAACCAGCTCAGGCCGCCGCCGAGGGTGTAGCCGGCGACGGTGACCGCGGGGTTGCTGCCGGCGAGCCCGGTCAGGCCGTGCCTGCCCGCCTCGGTCTGCACCGCGCCCCAGGTCACGCCGGCGCCGGCGCGGGCGCGCCGCTCGGCCGGGTGGATCTCCAGCTCGTCCAGCCGGTCGGTGCGCAGAAGGATCACGCCGTCGGCGGTGCCGCTCGCGCCGTGGCCGCGCGGCTGTGCGGAGACGGTCAGCCCCTCCTCGCGGGCATGGCGGACCAGGGCGGCCACATCGCCGGCGTCGGCCGCCTCGACCACGGCGGCCACCGGCTGGGCCACGGTCAGGTTCCACGCCTTGGCCGCCGCCTCGAAACCCTCGTCGCCGGGCAGCCAGACGCGTCCCTCGACCGCGGTGCGCAGCTTGTCGTACGTCATCGTCCACTCCTTCATGAAGACTCACCACCTTGACGACGCGGGCCCGGGAAAGGTGACAGCCCACCGGAAAAGAGGGCGATCGCCCCGGAGACATGCCGGCGGGCCCCGCCGCACTCGTGCGCCGGGGCCATTCACCCTGTCCGGACGGGCTTAGGATGCCGCCATGGTCGCCCCCCGTCGTCGCCCAGCCGCCTGTATGACGACCCGGCGCGACGAAAGGTGACCGATGAACGCGCAAGCCGACCTGGCCGGCCACTTCGACCTGACCAGGAGCCACCTGCGGGCGGTGGCGTACCGCATGCTCGGCTCGGCCGACGAGGCCGACGACGCCGTCCAGGAGACCTGGCTGCGGGCCGCCCGCGCCGGCACGGGCGGGGTCGCGAACGTGCCCGGCTGGCTGACCACGATCGTCGGCCGGGTCTGCCTCGACATGCTGCGCGCCCGCGGGCGCAGGGACGAGCAGCTCGTGGAAGGCGAGCGGTTCGACCAGGTGAGCGTCCATGACGGCGATCCGGCCGACGCGGCGGTGCTGGCCGACTCGGTCGGGCTCGCCCTGCTGGTCGTCCTCGACACGCTGAGCCCCGCCGAGCGGGTCGCGTTCGTGCTGCACGACCTGTTCGCGATGCCGTTCGGGGAGATCGCGCGGATCGTGGCGCGCTCCCCCGCCACGGCCAAGAAGCTGGCCAGCCGGGCGCGGCAGCGGGTGCACGGCACGCCCGTCCTGCCCGCCGCCGACCACGCCAGGCAGCGCAGGCTCGTGGCCGCCTTCCTCGCCGCGGCCCGCGCCGGCGACCTGAACGCCCTGCTCGCGGTGCTCGACCCCGACGTGCTGCACCGGTCGGACGTGCCGGGGTCGGGCGGCGAGCGGCGCGGCGCCCGTCCGGTGGCCCAGGGGACGCTCACCGACTCCGGCCGCGCGCGCTTCGCCGATCTCGTGCTCGTCGACGGCACGCCGGGCATCGGCGTCCTGCGCGGCGGCCGGCTGTTCCTGGTGCTGCGCGTCACGACGGACGGCGAGCGCATCACCGAGATCGACATCGTCTCCGACCCCGCCCGCCTCGCCGCCCTCGACCTCGCCCTCGATCCCGCGCTCGACCCCGCCCCGGACGACGGCGTGCCGGCGCCCTGATCCGTCAGGCCAGCCGCGGCACGAGCCGCAGCGCGTTGCGCGCGTACACCTGCTCCAGGACGTCGTCGGGCAGGTCGAGCCCGGAGATCGTCCACCGGCCCATCAGCGGCGGGTCGTCGAGGGAGTGCGCGAACGCCTCGTCGTCGGTCTCCATGAACCGGAAGTGGATCCGGTAGACGTCCGGGTGCGGCGGGATCTCGTCGGTGCCGAACAGCACCCGGCCGGGGTGGCGGAGCATGAGCGCCCGCGTGGCGCGCGGCTGGCGTCCCAGCTCGGCGACGCGCGCCGCGATGTCGATGTGGAAGTTCGGGTACGCGTCCAGCATCCGGCCGGCGAACCCCAGGTTCTCCGGCCAGCACCCGGCGTGCACCCCGATCACGGTCGTGTCCGGATGCCGGGCGACCATCGACTCCATGGCCTCCATGAGCCGCTCGAACCGCGGGAACCGCGGCCCGGAGAAGTTCCAGTCGGGCCGGGCGGCCAGCAGTTCGAGGCGTTCGTTGCGCTCGTCCATGGGCTCGAAGAAGGCGACCGGGTCGGCGGTGTGCAGGGCGATCGGGACGCCCGCCTCCCCCACGGCGGCCCACAGCGGGTCCAGCCGGGGGTCGTCGAGCATGACCGGCTCGTCCCGGTGGTCGCGCACCCGCAGCCCGACGTCCTTCCACACCTTCAGCCCGGCCGCGCCCTCGGCGACCGAGCGGCGCAGCTGGGCGGCCAGCCGCTCGCCGAAGCCGGGCGTGCCGGTCTCGGACCAGTCGACGTGGCAGAACGTGGCGAACCGGCCCGGATGGGCGGCGTCGTAGCGTTCGATGTTCTCGGCCAGCTCCCGGCCCCAGCGGCCGTCGAGGTTGACCATGCCGCGCAGGTTGAGCTCGTCCATCATGCCGATCAGGGCGGGGACGTCCTCGACCATCCAGCCGTCGTCCTCGGTCAGCCAGCGGCCGAGGTGGATGTGGGCGTCCACGACGGGCAGCCGGGCCCGGTCGACCTCGTGGACGGCCACCCGGAGCTGCGACACCGGACGGTAGCGGGACAACGGCAGGCCGGCGTCGGACAGGGTCACTTCCTGATGCCTTCGGGCAGCAGCTCGCCGTGGGCCTCGATGAGCGCGTCCACCAGCTCGCGGACCTTGCGGACCGGGAGGGTGGCGGCGGTGTTGGGGTCGAGCAGCGCCGCCTGGTAGACGTGGTCGCGCCGCCCTTCCAGGGCCGCCTTGACGGTCAGCTCGCCGACGCTGAGGAAGGCCCGGTTGAGGGCGGCGACCTGGGCGGGCAGCTCGCCGACGGGCACCGGCTGCACGCCGGACCCGTCCACGTGGCAGGGCACCTCGACGGTGGCCTCCGGCGGCAGGTTGGAGATCAGGCCGCCGTTGCGCACGTTGCCGTGGATCAGCCTGCGGGTGCCGGTCTCCATCGAGTGGATGTCCAGCGAGGCCAGCTCGTCGCCGCGTTCGATCGGCACGCCCCGGCCGGCCTCCAGCGAGCTCTTGTACTGCTCGTACTCCTCGTAGCCCTCGGCCAGCCACTCCAGGTAGACGTTGATCGGGATGCGGTACCGCTCGACCTCCTGGGCGTGCGGCAGGAACCACGGCAGGTACTCCGAGCCGTGCTCGGAGGACTCGGTCGGGAAGTAGCCGAAGTTGCGGTAGACCTCCACGCGCACCCGCCGCCGCAGCTCGGGGTCCCGGTCGATCAGCTCGTCGAGCCGCCGGTACAGGTTCTCCCCGTCGCGCTCGAAGCGCAGCACGAACGCCTGGTGGTTGACGCCCGCGGTGAGGAAGGAGATCTCCTCCTCCGGCACGCCGACCATGGCGGCCAGCGTGCTCTGCGTGTCGCGGGCGGCGTGGCAGACGCCCACGACGTTCTTGAACGGGGTGCCGGCGTAGACCGACCAGGGGATCATCGACATCGGGTTGGTGTAGCTGAACAGCACCGAGTCGGGGGCGAGCTCGGCCAGGTCGTCGCCGATGCCCACCATGACGGGGATCGTGCGCAGGGCGCGGAAGATGCCGCCGATGCCCAGGGTGTCGCCGATCGTCTGGCGCACGCCGTACGCGGCGGGGATCTCCAGGTCGCGCCTGACCGCCTCCAGGCCGCCCACCGCGATCTCGTTGATCACGTAGTCGGCGCCCTCGACGGCGGGCCGGCGGTCGGCGTACGCCTCGATCCTGGCGCCGATGCCCAGCTCGGCGACCATCCAGCGGGCCATCGCCGCGGCGGTGTCGAGCCGGGCCCGGTCGATGTCGTGGAGCACGATCGTGGACTCCGACAGTTCCGGAAATGTCAGGATGTCGGAGAGAAGGTTCTTGGCGAACGTGATGCTGCCGGCGCCCACCAGGACGATGCGGGCCATGGGTTACCTCGATTCCGGGGTCAGCAGGGCTTTGACGGGGATGGCCTGGCCGTTCATCAGCCGGGTGAAGACCTCGGCGCCCTCTTCGAGGGGGAAGGTCCGGACCCAGCTCAGGTCCCAGCGGGCGACCAGGTCGACGGCCGCGGCGAAGTCGGCCGCGTCGTAGGCGAACGAGCCCAGCACGCGCTTCTCGCCGCGCACCAGGTCGGCGGCGTCGTAGCCGGCCACGTGGTCGGCCAGGCCGAGCCAGACGGCCACGCCGCCGGGGCGCAGCCGGGACAGGGACTGCTCGTGGGTGGAGGCGGCGCCGACCGCGTCGAAGATCACGTCGTACTCGCCGGTCAGCTCGGCGCCCGCCGCCACGCCGCCGAGCCCGGTGGCGACGGCCAGCCGCTCGGGCGAACGGTCGGCCACGTCCACGCCGGCCGCGCCGCCGGACAGGGCGGTCAGCAGGCAGGTCAGGCCGATGGCCCCGGCCCCGATCACGCCCACGCGCGCCCCGGCCGGCCGCCCGGCCAGCCCCCAGGCGTGCACGGCGTTCGCGGCCGGCTCCACCACCCCCGCGGCGGTCCAGCCGAGCCCGTCGGGCAGCGGCACCACGGCCGCGGCCGGCACCGCGACGCGCTCGGCGAAGGCGCCCGGCCGGTGCACGCCGATGATCTGCCGCTTCCTGCACACGTTGGGCCGGCCGATCAGGCACACGTCGCACCCGCCGCACGACAGGATCGGGTTGACCGTCACCGGCCGCCCGTCGTCGGTGCGCCCGGCGAACTCGTGCCCCATGACCAGCGGCGGCACCCGGAACCCGGGGGTCTTCACGCCGTGCAGCTCACTGCCGCAGATGCCGGAGGCGACCACGTGCACCAGCACCTCGTCCGGTCCGGTCACGGGCTCGGGCACGTCCCGCTGCTCCACGACGCCGGGGGCGGTGAAGACGAGAGCCCTCACGAGGGCCGGCCGGCGGTCGAATGCGCGCGTTCCATGGAGATCCCCGTCCTATTCCGTCATAAGGAATGCTATTCCGAACTGGCGCTAGGAGACCATTGAGGCGAAGAGCGTGTCAAGAGGCGGGGGCGAACTCCCCCGGACCGCAGACGGCATCACCGCACCCGGCAACGCAGGAGCGGCCGGAGCGAGGACGTCACCCTCACCCCGGCCGCCCTGTTCCGAATGACGGAAAGCCGGTTTGACAGGCAGAATCAGCGCAGCAGTACGGGCACCGCCAGCGGCCCCTCGGTGATGATCGACGCCGTGTAGGCGATCTCCTCGGGGCGGACCGCCAGGCGCAGCCCCGGGAATCTGCCGAACAGCGACGACAGCGCGATCCTGGCCTCCAGCCGGGCCAGCGGCGCCCCCAGGCAGAAGTGCGGGCCCCGGCCGAAGCCCAGATGCCCCTCCTTGGCCTTGCCCAGGTCGAAGCGGCCGGCGTCCGGGCCGTAACGGGCCGGGTCGGTGCCCGCGCCGGTGAGCCCGACGACGATGGGCCGGCCCGCCGGGACGGTCGTGCCGGCGACCGTGACGTCCTTGAGCGCGTAGCGGAAGACCAGGCCGACGACCGAGTTGCGGCTGCGCAGCGCCTCCTCGACCACCTGCTCCCACGCGTCCTCCGTACGGGCGCGGTCGAGCTGGGCGGGGTCGGCGCACAGGGCCACGACCGCCTTGGCGATCAGGTGCACGGTCGTCTCGTGGCCGGCGACGAGCACGACCCACAGGATCCACAGCAGCTCGTTGTCGGACAGGCGGCCGCCGTCGTCCTCGTTGGCGCGGATCAGCCCGGTGGTCAGGTCGTCGGCCGGCTCGCGGCGGCGGCGCGCGATGAAGGCCGCCAGGTAACCGAGCAACGACCCGGCCGCCGCGTTCACCTCGTCGGGGGCGGCGGCGTGCGACAACATCACCCCGGTCCACTCGCGGATCTGCGCCCGCTCCTCCCGGGGGACGCCGAACAGCTCGCAGATCACGGCGACCGGCAGCGGCTCGCTGAAGGCGGACACGAGATCGACCTCGCCGTCCCGCCCGGCCAGGCGGTCGAGCAGCTCGTCGGTCATCTCCTGGACGCGCGGCGCCAGCGCGGCCACCCGGGCCGGCGTGAAGGCGCGGTTGATCAGGCTGCGCAGCCGCCGGTGGTCGGCGCCGTCCTTGGTCAGCAGGTGGTCGCCCTCGATGACCTGGCGCAGCGGCCAGTCGGCGGGCACGGTGCCGTCATGAAGGCCGGTGAAGTTCCTGGCGTCCTTGCTGTAGAGCGCCTCGTCGTTGGCCAGCACCTCGTCCGTCGCCTCGTAGGAGGTCACCAGCCAGCCGTTCACCCCCCCGGGCAGCAGGACGGGCAGGACCGGGCCGTGCTCGTCCCGCAGGCGGCGGATCGTCTCGGACGTCCGCTCGCCGGGAACCGGGAACGGAAGTGGCGCGGTGTCCAATGCAGCCTCCCATGTACGGATGTCTCCCTACTCTCCGTGGTAACGCCGATGGATCCAAGGGGTGAGGTTGTCACCGCCAGGCAGCCAACATCTGCCTCCTCCGCCACGTCGGAGCCCCAGGATCGGCGGTCTCACACGTTCGGCAGCCCCTCCCCCTCGGGTTCGAGCGCGTACGCGATCCCGGCGTCGACCTCGCCGTCGTACCCGGCGCTGAACGCCGACCCGTACGCGTCGTCGCCCAGGGCCTCGCGCGCCTGCCGCTCGCACTCCTGCCGGGCCGCCACCCAGGCCGGGACGCTGGCCTGCGCCTGCCCGTGGCTGCTCCAGATCCGCTGCGCCAGCCCCAGCAGCCGGGCCGCCCGCTCCGGCCGGCCCGCGGCCCCCGCGCCGAGCGCCAGCAGGTCGACGGTCAGCCCGATGCCGAAGTCGTCGTGCAGCCGGCGCTTGGTGCGCAGCGCCGCCTGCCCGTAGGCGACGGCCGCAGCCACCTGCCCGCGGGCCAGCTCGGCCTGGCCGCGCAGCAGGTCGCCGTGGGAACGCATCGCCTGCTCGCCCTGCTGGTCGCACAGGGCGCGCAGATCCTCCAGCACCGAGATCGCCTCCTCGATCCGGCCGGCGACGGTGTGCGTGACCGCCCGGCACATCAGCGCCAGCAGCCCCGCGATCGTCAGCTCGTCGCCGCTCCAGCGCATCGCGTACGCCGGCTCCGACTCCGCCATGGCCTGCTCCAGGTCGCCGCGGATCACGCCGGCCGCCGAGCGCAGCGCCTTGACGCACAGCGCGGCGAAGGCGTCGTCGTCGGCCGCGGCGGCCTCGCACTCCTCGGCCCGCGCCTCGACGGCGGCGGCGTCCCCCTGGGTGGCGGCGAGCAGGCCGTCGGCCCACAGGGCGCGGGCGCGGACCGGCCCGGGGGCCGGGTCGAGCGCCAGGGCCTGGCCCAGGTAGTGGCGGCCCTCCTTGGCGTAGCCGCAGCCGTACCAGAAGAAGGCCAGCGTGCCGGCCAGGTCGAGGGCGGCCCCGCCGTCCTGCTCGCCGAGCGCGGTCTCCAGCGCGGCGCGCAGGTTGTCGTGCTCGCCGACCATCCGGTCGTACCAGGCGGGCTGGCCGGCGCCGAGCCAGCCGGCCGCGCCGCGCTCGGCCAGGTCCTGGTAGTGGGCGCGGTGCCGGCGGCGCAGCTCCTCCTCCTCGCCGAGGCCGCGCAGCCAGCCCGCGCCGTACTCGCGCAGTGTGTCGAGCATGCGGTAGCGCTCGCCCGAGCCGGTCGGCAGCCAGGTCAGGATCGACTCGTCGGCCAGTGCGTCGAGCAGCAGCCCGATGTCGGCCGCGGGCAGCCGCTCGTCGGCGCACACCCGGCGGGCCGCCTCGGCGTCGAAGTCGCCGGCGAACACCGACACCCGCGCCCACAGCAGCCGCTCGGCGGGCTCGCACAGCTCGTGGCTCCACCCGACGGCGGTACGCAGCGCCTGGTGCCAGGGCGGGTCGGCCTCCTGGGTGAGCGCGAGGTCGTCCTCCAGCGTGGCGAAGCGGTCCTCCAGCCGGTCGGCCAGATGGCCCAGGGGCAGGTCGCGCAGCCGGGCCGCGGCCAGCTCGATCGCCAGCGGGATGCCTTCGAGCCTGCGGCACAGCCGGACGACGTCGTCGCGGTTGGTGTCGGTGATCTCGAAGGACGGCATCGTCTCCGCGGCGCGCTCGACGAGCAGGGTCACGGCGTCGTGGCCGAGCGGCGCGGTGGCGCCCGCGGCCGGCACCGGCAGCGGGTCGACCACGATCACCAGCTCGGGGTCCACCTCCAGCGGACGGCGGCTGGTGGCCAGGACGTGCAGGCCGGGCACCGCCGCGAGCAGCCCCTCGACGGTCGCCGCGCAGGCGCCGACCAGGTGCTCGCAGGTGTCCAGCACGAGCAGCAGCTCGCGCCCGAACAGGTGCTCGGCCAGCACCTCGGACATCGGCCTGGTGGTCTGGTCGGTGAGCCGGAGCGCCTCGGCGATGGCGTGCGGCAGCAGGGTCCCGTCGTCCAGCGGCGACAGCTCCACCAGCCAGCACCCGCCGGCGAAGTCGGGCCGCAGGTCGGCGGCGGCGCGCAGGGCCAGGCGGGTCTTGCCGACGCCGCCCACCCCGGTCAGGGTCACCAGCCGCGAACGCCGGCACGCCCTGCGCACCTGCTCCAGCTCCGCGCCGCGGCCGATCAGGCTCGTGAGTTCCGCTGGAAGGTTGCCCGCCTGCCACTTACCTGCCATCGTGATCGCCACCTATCGGATGAAGTTGTGACAGCAGCTTGCCGGAAGCTGATGCACTGCGTGACTAAAAGTGAGAAAGTAGCTACTCACCCTGTTCGCCGCGTCCGGAAAGAAGAAGCCGATAACCGGAGACACACCATGCGTTCACAGCGAGGCTGGTTCCTGCTGTTCCTGCTGGTCGAAGGGGTTGTCGCGCTCTATGTCACCTTCGGGCGCGCCGGTTTCGACCCTCTGACGGGCCTGCTCGTCCTCGCTCCTGCGGCCGGGCTGACGTCCGTGGCCTACCGGTTCCAGTGCGACCAGGAGCGCGAGCTGTCCCGGGTACGCCAGATCGCCGAGCTGGCCCAGCAGGCGATCGTCCGGCCGCTGCCGCCCCGGCTCGGCGGCATGAGCCTGGCCGTCCACACCCGTTCGGCCACCGACCAGGCGCTGATCGGCGGCGACCTGCACGACGCGCTGGTCGCGCCCTCGGGGGCGCGGCTGATCGTCGGCGACGTCAAGGGCAAGGGCATGGAGGCCGTCCGCCTGAGCGCCGTCGTGCTGGCCTCCTTCCGGCGGCACGCGCCCGACGCGTCCGACCTGGTGGCGCTGGCCGCGGCGCTCGACGCCGACCTCGTCCCGCACCTGGGCGAGGAGGACTTCGTGACCGTCCTGCTGGCCGAGTTCGTGCCCGGCGAGGTGCGGCTGGTCAACTGCGGCCATCCGGCTCCCCTGCGCATCGGCCACCGCCTGGAGGCGCTGGAGCCGCCCGAGCCCTCGCCGCCGCTCGGCCTGGGCCCCGAGCCGCGGATGCGGCGCGCCGGTCTCGGCCTGTCCCAGCGGCTGCTGCTCTACACCGACGGCCTGAGCGAGGCCAGGGACGCCGACGGCGTGGACTTCCCGCTCGACCACCACGTCCGGCACGCCCTGGCCGCGCCCGGCCTCGACCACGCGCTGCCCAACCTGCTCGACCTGCTGGACGAGCACGCCGGCGACCTGCGCGACGACCTGACGCTGGTGCTGGTGCAGCCGGTGCCCGCACCGGACCCCGTCGAGCGCGCGGCCGGTCCCGCGCCGGACGGCCCGGCCGCCACCGTCCTTCCGGCCGACTCCGGCAAGGACGGCTTCTGAGGGAGGACCGCACCGGGCGCCGCCGAGATCCGACCCCCTAAGGTGGGGACGTTCGTTGGCGGCGTCCCCGAGAGGAAGTTCCGGTGAGCGGTACCAGTGGGCTTGCCATCCCCGAAGCCGTCGAGAGCGCAGGCCGTACCGGGCCGCCGTCGAGCGGCCTGGCGCGATGGTTGCTACGGCACCAGGTCCAGCCCGTCGGCCCTGAGGCGGCCGAGGGCCACGGCGAGCCGCAGCCCTGGTGGAAGGTCATGTGCCTGACCGGCGTCGACTACTTCTCCACCCTGGCCTACCTGCCCGGCATCGCCGCGCTCGCGGCCGGCGCGCTGTCGCCGCTGGCCACGCTGCTCATCGTGGCGCTGACGCTGCTGGGCATGCTGCCGATGTACCGGCGGGTGGCCAAGGAGAGCCCGCACGGGCAGGGGTCGGTCGCCATGCTGGAACGCCTGCTGCCGTTCTGGCGGGGCAAGCTGTTCGTGCTGGTCCTGCTGGGGTTCGTGGCCACGTCGTGGATCATCACGATCACGCTGTCGGCCGCCGACGCCTCGGTGCACATCCTGGAGAACCCGTACTTCCCGAGCTTCCTGCACGGGCACGCGGTGATCATCACCGTGGTGCTGCTGGTGGTGCTCGGCGGGGTGTTCCTGATGGGCTTCACCGAGGCGGTCGGCGTCGCGATCCCGCTGGTGGCGCTGTTCCTGCTGCTCAACGCGGTCGTCGTCGCCGTCGGGTTCGCCGACGTGGCGGCCGAGCCGGAATTTCTGGCGCGCTGGACGGACGCGCTGCTGCGCGGGCGCGGCGGCGTCACCGGGCTGCTCGGCCCGGCGGTGCTGGCCTTCCCGCTGCTGGTGCTGGGCCTGTCCGGGTTCGAGACGGGCGTCAGCATGATGCCGCTCGTGGCCGCCCAGGGCGACGACCCCGAGCAGCGGCTGCGCTCGCGCATCGGCAACACCCGCAAGCTGCTGACCGTGGCCGCGCTCATCATGAGCGTCTACCTGATCGCCACCAGCTTCGTCACGACCGTGCTCATCCCGGCCGAGCAGTTCGCGCCGGGCGGGCAGGCCAACGGCAGGGCGCTGGCGTACCTGGCGCACGAACGGCTCGGCGAGGGCTTCGGCACGGTCTACGACGTCAGCACCATCCTGATCCTCTGGTTCGCCGGCGCCTCGGCCATGGCGGGCCTGATCAACATCGTGCCGCGCTACCTGCCCTCGTACGGCATGGCGCCCGAGTGGGGCAAGGCCGTCCGGCCCGTCGTGCTGGTCTACACGGCCATCTGCGTGCTGCTCACCCTGGCCTTCAACGCCGACGTCGACGCCCAGGCCGGCGCGTACGCCACCGGCATCCTGGCCATGATGGTCTCCGGCGCGGTGGCGGTGACCATCTCGGCCGTCCGCCACCGCCAGACCCCGGCCGTCGTGGGCTTCGCCGTGCTGACCCTGGTGCTGGTCTACGCGCTGGTGGAGAACATCAGGGAGAAGCCCGACGGCATCACCATCTCGGCCTTCTTCATCCTCGGCATCGTCGCGATCTCGCTGATCTCGCGGGTGTCGCGTACGACCGAGCTGCGGGCCGACCGGATCGAGTTCGACGAGGCGGCCCGCCGGTTCGTCACCGACTCGCTGAACCACGACGGCGCGCTCAACATCATCGCCAACCGGCGCGGCCCCGGCGACGCGGCCGAATACCTGGCCAAGGAGAGCGAGCAGCGGTCCATGAACCCGGTGCCGGGCCGGGCCGACGTGCTGTTCCTGGAGATCGACGTCATCGACCCGTCCAGCTTCAGCGACGTGCTGCGGGTGCGCGGCGTCGAGGTCGACGGCCACCGCGTGCTGCGCGCGGAGAGCCCGGCCGCGCCCAACGCGATCTCGGCCGTCCTGCTGGCGCTGCGCGACGGCACCGGGGTGCGCCCTCACTGCTACTTCGAGTGGGCCGAGGGCTCGCCGATGGTCCACCTGCTGCGTTACCTCATCCTGGGCCGCGGCGACACCGCGCCGGTCGTCCGCGAGATCATCCGCAAGGTCGAGCCCGACCCGCAGCGGCGGCCCGGCATCCACGTCGGCGGCTGACCGGCCGGAGCCGGTTCAGGGCCGCGTCAGGGCCGGCGGGTGTCCGGTCCGGGGGCGGGCGGGTCGTGCTGTTCAGGTGGTGTCATCCGGTTGCCGGGCCTCCTGGTGGTCGGGCTGGGCGGCGTCGCGGTCGAGGCCCAGCAGGGCGAGGCGGAAGCGGGCACAGCGTGCTTCGAGCTCGCGCTCGTCTTCGAGGATCCACTGTTCGATCATGGTCATCCAGTGAACACACCGGCCGCCGGGGGACGGCCGACTTGGCGCAGTCTTTTCACTGGAGCAACTCGACCGTGCCGCGCTCGCCGTCCACGCGCACGCGGTCGCCGTCGCGCAGCCGCATGGTGGCGTTGCCGGTGCCGACCACGGCCGGGATGCCCAGCTCGCGGGCCACGATCGAGGCGTGCGACAGCGGCGCGCCCATGTCGGTGACGACGGCGGCGGCGCGCGGGAACATGGGCGTCCAGCCGATGTTCGTCAGGGTCGTCACCAGGATCTCGCCGGGCCCCAGGCGGTCGCCGTCCTCCGGGCCGGCGATGACCCTGGCCACGCCCTCGACCACGCCCGGCGCCCCGGGGAACCCGGTCACGGTGTCGCTGACCGGGACGTCGAAGCCGCGGGCGTCGTAGACGTCGGCCCGGCGGCGCGGGTCGGCGGCCCACCGGACGGGGTCGAACCGGCCGACGATCACCGTCGGGTACGGCGGCAGCGCGGCGTACCGGTCGTGCGTCGCCCGCCGGACCGGGATCCGGGCGAGGGCCGAGGTGTCGCCGCGCAGCACGTCGAGGATCTCCTCCAGGTAGAGGTGGAACAGGTCGTCGCCGTGCCCGGTCAGCTCCCCGGCGCGCACCACGAACGCGCGCAGCACCCAGAAGGCCCGCATGTTCTCCGAGCGGGCGCTCTCCCGGTCGCGGACGACCGCGTTCCACCGCCGTACCCGGGCGCGCATCCTGGCCTCCTTGCCGGGGTGGCGGGCGGCGAACCGCGCCCAAGCCTCCCGCCCGGCCTTCTCCTGCCGGGCCAGCAGCGCCTCGGTGTCGGCCCGCAGGTCGCGCAGGCCGGCGAGCTGGGCGTCGATCCAGGCCGGGTCCTCGCCGGGCCGGGGCCGTGAGACCTCGAACTCGTGGGGGCCGCGGTGCCCGTAGGCCAGCGCGAACTCCTCCCTGCTGATCTCGCCCCTGGCCAGCCTGCCCAGGCCCAGGACGGGCCCGAGGCTGGCCAGCTCGCCGTCGGCGTTGACGCCGGTGAGCATGGCCTCGGCGTCCACCTCGCCCATCAGCCTGCGCAGCCGGTCGCGGGTCCAGACCAGCGTGGCGCCGCCCTGGCGGCCGGCGGCCTCCAGCATGCGGCTGGAGGTGACCATGTGCGGCTCGATGTCGGACGTCCACAGGTCGGCCAGCTCGGGACCGGAGGACGTGGCGGCCACGCGCTCGCGCAGCTCCTCGCAGCGCTGCCGGGAGGTGGCGAGGAAGGCCGGCATGTCCTTGAGGTTCCGGCGCACCCGCCGCTGGAGGTCGACGGCCATCGGCAGGACGCGCCGGACGATCTCCCAGCGGGACAGCCGAACCGGGGGCACCTCCAGGCCGGCCGGCAGCCTGCCGAAGACCTGCTCGACCGCGCCCAGCCTGCTCCGCATGCCCAGGGCGGCGGCGATGGAGTGGACGACGCTGAGGTTCATGTAGAAGCGGCCGCCGATGTTGCCCACCAGGTCGAAGCCGGGCAGCGCCGAGGCCGACATGGCCTCGTGGATGAAGATCCGGACGAACGACCAGGTCGCCGGCGTCATCACGTCGGGGATGGCCTCGCCCAGGTTGCCCGCGGTCCACAGGTAGTCGCCCTTGAGGCTGTCGTTCCACTCCTCGACCTGCGGCTTCAGGCCGGTGATCGGGCGGGCCTGGAGGATCGCGAACGTGCCGTCGCGCCTGGCCCACTCGACGTCCATGGGCATGCCGTACAGGGCCTGGACGCGTTCGCCGAGCGCGGCCAGCTCCACCGCCTGCGGCTGGTCGAGCACGGGAGCGTGGCGCAGTTCCTCGGGCACCGGCTCCTCGCGGGTGCCGCTCGCGGTGCGCACGGTCATGACGGTCTTGTCGGCGACCCGCGAGCCGGTGACCCGGCCGCCCGACAGGGTGATCGTGTCCGGCGTGACCTGCCCGCCGACGACGGCCTCGCCGAGCCCCCAGGACGCGTTGACCACGATCTCGTCGCGCGCGCCGGTGACCGGGTCGGCGGTGAACATGATCCCGGCCGCGTCGGCGTCCACCAGCTCCTGGACGACCACCGCCAGGGCCACGTCGTCGTGCGGGACGCCGTTGCGCTCGCGGTAGGCGACGGCGCGCGGGTTCCACAGCGAGGCCCAGCAGCGGCGGACCGCCTCCAGCAGGCCGTCGGCCCTCACGTTGAGAAAGGTGTCCTGCTGCCCGGCGAACGACAGCTCGGGCAGGTCCTCGGCGGTGGCCGAGGAGCGCACGGCCACCGCGACGTCGTCGCCGAGCGCGGCGTGCGCGGCCCGGATCGCCTCGGCCAGGCCGGCCGGGATCTCGTGCGCGGCGAACAGCGCGCCAGGGTCGTCGCTGGAGGCGATCTCGTCGCCGAACGCCGCCACGAACGACCGGTACGCCAGCGTCGTGACGACGAACCCGCCGGGCACCGGCAGCCCCGCCCTGACCAGCCGGGCCAGCGAGGCGCCCTTGCCGCCCGCGGTGCCGAGGTCGGCGGCGGCTTCGTCGTCGAGGGGGATGACTACCTTCATTGCACGCGCTCCTTGGCCGGGCTCATGGATGTCGCCAGTTTGCGCCGGGCGACGTCGGCGAGTGCGTCGAGGAGGTCGAGCGTGGCCCGCGCGACGGCGGCGGCGCCGGCGGGCGGCAGCGCCCGTCCGGTGCCCACCGCGCGCTCGACGGTCTCGGCCAGCAGCTCGGCGATGCGGTCGTCGGGCAGCCGCTCGGACTCCGGCTGCGCGCCGGGCAGGAACATGAAGCCGTAGAAGATCGAGCCGATCACCGTGACGTGCTCGGCCGGCTCCGCGCGCACGGCGCCCAGCCGGACCAGCTCGCGCAGGTAGGCGTCGAAGGGACCGCCGAGTTCGAGGCCGCCGGCCGCCGGGCCCTGCCGCTTGAGCCGGGTGAGCTTGCCGAGCACCTCGGAGTCGTCGAGCAGCACCGCGTGCAGCAGCGGCCGGTGCAGCAGCGCCGCGGCCAGGCTCCCGAACAGCTCGCCGAGGGTGGCGGGCGCGCCGTCGCGCGCCCGCTCCAGCATGAGCACCCGCTCGCGCCGCAGCAGCGCGGCGAACAGCTCCTCGCGCGTCTTCCAGTGCAGGTAGATCGTGCCCTTGGCGACTCCGGCGCGCCTGGCGACGTCGTCGACGGTGGTCTTGTCGTAGCCCCAGCGCAGGATCAGCTCGGCGGCGGCGTCGAGGATCCGGTGGGCGCGCTCGGCGTGCCGCGCGGGGTCCTGGGGCGGCCTGCCCGCTCTGGCCATACGTCGTCCTCCAATTGTTTGACCAGATGAGCTTAAGCGGTCACGCAATTAACGGCAAGGCCGGATCTCCCGTACGCCGCCGGGAAGGCGCCGCCGGGCCGTAGCGTAGGGGGCATGGGCAAGGCGTTCTGGATCGACCAGGAGTTCGACAGGGACCGTGACGGGCGCTACGCCGTGCACGTGCGCAAGAACCTCGACGAGTTCGAGTGGGGGGACATCGCGCCGGTCAGGTTCGCCTGCGCGGCCTGGCGGCTGGCCACCCCGCCTGCCCTCACCCCCGGCTACGTGCGCTGGGACCGCCGCGTCCTGGAGGCCACCTGCCACCGCAACACCTGGGACGGCACCCTGTTCGCCCGCGTCCGGATCGTCTCGCCGCCGCCCGCCGAGCTGACCCGGTCGCGTGCCTGGTGGCGCGACCGCGGCTGGCTGGGCTGGCAGGAGACCTTCGGCCAGTACGTCGAGCCGAGCCAGCAGGACCTCGCCCGCATCCCGTTCCTGCGCGCCACGCTGCTCGTCGAGGCGCCCGTACCGCTCGGCGACCTCCCGCCGGAGCCCGAGGGGCCGCACGACGAGGTCGAGCAGCGTGCCCACCGCGCCGTGCTCGTGCTGGTCCGCGAGCTCAACGCGCTGGTCGCGCCGGTGCTCGACCAGCTCGGGTAGCCCCCCACCGGCCAGCATGCCCGCTGCCCCCGTGGGTAGCGGGAGGCGCATGAGATTTCCGTTCGTCGTGACGGCGCTCCTCCTGGCGGCCGTCGGCTGCGCCGTGGACACGACGTCCCCCGCCCGCGCCGCCGAGCGTTTCCACGCGGCGCTGGAGGCTCACCAGGAGGACGCCGCGTGCGGGCTGCTGGCCCGGACCACCGCCGAGAAGCTGCCCGACCGCGGCCAGACCTGCGGCCAGGCGCTGGGCGACCTCAAGCTCGGGCCCGGCGGCGCGGTCACCGAGGTGAACGTGTGGGGGAAGGAGGCCCAGGTGCGGCTGGCCGGCGACACGCTGTTCCTGCACCGCTTCGACGACGGCTGGCGGGTCAAGGCCGCGGGCTGCCGGCCCGTGCACGACCTGCCCTACGAATGCGAGGTGGAGGACTGATGCGGATGATGTTCACGCTGACCCTGCTCGTCATCGCGGCGGGGCTGGCCTGGTTCCTGGTCATAGGGTGGGCGCGGTTGTGAAGTGGTTGAAGGAGAACTCCCTCTCGCTGGCCTTCCTGGTCATGTTCCTGCTGGCGCTCGGCGGGCAGGCGGTGGCGGGCATGCTGCAGTTCAACGACCTGCAGATGGTTCAGGGCGCCGACCCGGTGTCGTTCGCCGAGTACGTGACCTCCTCCGACTTCGCCGTGGACGTGGCCGAGAACTGGCAGTCGGAGTACCTGCAGTTCTTCCTGTACATCATGCTGACCGTCTGGCTCGTCCAGAAGGGCTCCCCCGAGTCCAAGAAGGTGGAGGACGCCGGGGCCGAGTCGGACGAGGAACAGCAGGTCGGCGCGCACGCCACCAGCTACTCCCCCGCCTGGGCCAAGGCCCGCGGCGCCCGGCTGTGGTTGTTCAGCAACTCGCTCGGGCTGGTGATGGGGGCCATCTTCGTGCTGTCGTGGCTGGCCCAGTCGGTGGCGGGCCAGGCGGCCTACAACGCCGAACGGCTCGGCGACCTGCGCGACCCCGTCTCGTGGGGCCAGTACGTGACCTCCGCCGAGTTCTGGAACCGCAGCCTGCAGAACTGGCAGTCGGAGCTGCTGGCCGTGTTGTCGATGGTGGTGCTGTCGGTCTACCTGCGTCAGCGCGGCTCGCCCGAGTCGAAGCCGGTCGGCGCCCCGCACGCGGCCACGGACGTCGAGGGCTGACCGGTCAGCACGGCCACGACGCGGGTGCCCGGCGCGAACGCCCCCTGCCGGGCCAGGTCGAGGACGCCGTAGAGCATCTTGGCCACGTAGACGCCCTCGACCCGGTGCTCGGCGGCGAACCGGTCGAGGGCGGGGGTCGAGCGGGCGTAACCGCCGAAGTGGTAGTCGAGGTTGAGCGACCAGTTCGTCCAGGTGCGGGCGTAGGCCTCGTGCTGGAGCCGGGCCACCTCGCCGGCCAGGAAGCCGGCCCCCTTGAGCACCGCGAAGCCCAGTGCCCGCCTGCCCTCGGGCAGCCCGGCCGAGATGCCGGCCAGGGTACCGCCGGTGCCGACAGGGCAGCAGACGACGTCGTAGTCGACGTCGATCTCGGGCGGGAGCTCGGCGCAGCCGCGCACGGCCGCGGCGTTGCTGCCGCCCTCGGGCAGGATCGTGACGTCGCCCCACCGCTCCCGCAGCCGCGCCTGCACCTCGGGCGTGTGCTTGAGCCGGTAGGAGGCGCGGTCGAGGTAGGTGAGGGTCATCCCGCAGGAGGCGGCGAAGGCGAGCGTGGGGTTGAGCGGCAGATGCTCCTCGCCCCTGATCACCCCGATCGTCTCGATGCCGTGCAGCCCGCCCGCCCGGGCCACCGCCCTGATGTGATGGGAGTACGCCCCGCCGAAGGTGAGCAGCCGCCGATGGCCCAGGTTGTACTTGAGCTTGCGCCGCTTGTTGTCGTCGTGCATCAGGAACACCCGGACCTCGCCGAGCGCTGGATCCAGGAGCTCCTCCATGGCGCTAGTCTACGGTCGGGCCTTTGTTGAGGAGTGTTGGATTATGCGCGTTGCTGAAGCTTTTCGTGCCGCCTTCGGTGCCGATCCCCGGACGGTCTGGCGCGCGCCCGGCCGGGTCAACCTGATCGGCGAGCACACCGACTACAACGACGGTTTCGTCCTGCCCTTCGCGGTGCCGTGGGGCGTGAGCGCCGCCGTCACCCCGCGCGCCGACCAGACCGTCCGGCTGCTGTCCCTCCAGTCCTCCGGTGGCCCGATCGAGCTGTCGGCCAGGGAGGAGGCGACCGGCTGGGCCCGCTACGCCGTGGGCGTCCTGGCCATGCTCGGCGACCGGGTCGCCGGCGCGGACATCGCGATCGACGGCGACGTGCCCCAGGGCGCGGGGCTGAGCTCCAGCGCCGCGCTGGAGGTGGCCGTCGCCTCCGCGCTGAACGACGTCCACGGGCTCGGCCTGACGCCGATGGAGATCGCCCTGCTCAGCCAGCGGGCCGAGAACGACTTCGTCGGCATGCCGTGCGGCATCATGGACCAGGCCGCCTCGGCGCTGTGCGAGGAGGGCCACGCGCTGTTCCTCGACTGCCGCTCGCTCGGCTCCAGGAAGATCCCCCTCGACCTGGCCGCCGAGGGCCTGAGCATCCTCATCATCGACACCCAGGTCCACCACGAGCACGCCGGCGGCGAGTACGCCAAGCGCCGCGCCGAGTGCGAGTCCGCCGCCCGCAAGCTGGGCGTGCCGTCCCTGCGCGACGTCACCGACCTGGCCGCGGCCCTCGACCGGCTCCAGGGCGACGAGCGCAAGCGCGTCATGCACGTCGTCACCGAGAACCACCGGGTCGAGGCCCTGGTCGGCCTGCTGCGGGCGGGCAAGGTCACCGAGATCGGCGCCCTGCTCAACGCCTCCCACCTGTCGCTGCGCGACCAGTACGAGGTCTCCTCGCCGGAGCTCGACGTGGCCGTGGAGGCGGCCTTCCGCGGCGGGGCCCGCGGCGCCAGGATGACGGGCGGCGGCTTCGGCGGCTCGGCCATCGCCCTGGTCCCGGACGACCGCCTGGACAACGTGCGCGAGTCGGTCTCGGCCGCCTACGCCGAGCGCGGCTTCCAGCCCCCGCGCTTCCTGGCCGCCACCGCCGCCAAGGGCGCCCACCGCCTGGCCTGAGCCGGTCAGGGCGTGCGGGCCGCTCCCGCCCGTGCCAGGTTGACCCCGCTGGCGATCACCCCGATGTGGCTGAACGCCTGCGGGAAGTTGCCCGCGAACGCGCCCGTGGCCGGGTCGATCTGCTCCGGGAGCAGGCCGAGCGGGCTGGCGCGGGCGCACAGGGAGGCGTACAGCTCCTCGGCGCGGACCCGGTGCCCTTGCAGGATGAGGTTGTCCACCAGCCAGAAGCTGCACAGCAGGAAGGCGCCCTCGTCGCCGGGCAGGCCGTCCGGCGACCGCTCGTGCAGGTAGCGGTAGAGCAGGCCGTCTCCGGCGGACAGGCGTTCGGCGACGGCGGCGGTGGTCGCCGCCATCCGCGGGTCGTCGGCCGGCACGACCTTGCGCAGCGGCAGCGCGAGCAGGCTGGCGTCCAGGCCGCCGCCGCCGTCGAGGTGCTCGCTCAGGCACTGCTCCTCCTCGTCCCACGCCTGCTCCAGGATCAGCCGGCGCAGCTCCTCGGCGGTGGAGCGCCATCTGGCGATCGGACCGGCCAGGCCCAGCCGTTCGCCGATGGCCGCGGCCCGGTCGAGCGCCACCTGGCACATGCCCGCCGAGTAGGTGAAGACCCGGCCCTGGCTGCGTACCTCCCAGATGCCCTGGTCGGGCTGCCGCCAGGTGTGCGCGGCGGCCTCGGCCAGCGCCGACAGCCCCGACCACAGCGCGGGCTGGAGGTCGCGGCCGGGCAGCAGCCACTGGTCGGCGCAGTCCAGCACCTCACCGTAGACGTCGTGCTGGCGCTGGTCGGCCGCGCCGTTGCCCCACCGCACCGGCGCCGAGCGCCGGTAGCCCTCCAGGTCGGCGTCGACGACCTCCTCGGGTACGGGGTCGCCGCGCAGCGTGTACATGATCCGCGGCTGGCCGCTCTGCTCGAAGGCGTCGAGGACCCAGCCGAGGAATCCGTCGGCCTCCTCCGCGAAGCCGACGCGGCGCAGCGCGAAGACGGCGTAGGCGGCGTCGCGGATCCAGGTGTAGCGGTAGTCCCAGTTGCGCACCCCGCCGACGGGCGCGGGCAACGAGGACGTGGGTGCCGCGACCAGCGAGCCGTTCACCCAGTCGTCGCACAGCTTCAGCGTGATCACCGAACGCCGGACCAGCGCCTCCTGCGGGCCCCGGTAGGTGCACGCGCCCATCCAGCGCCGCCAGGCGTCGGCGGTCTGCCGCACCATCGCCTCGGGGTCGAACCGGTGGTGACGGTGGATGCGCCCCCACGACAACACCAGGTCGAGGCGCTCGCCCTCGTGGAGGTCGTGCACGGTGCGCAGCCCGGTCAGCGGCCGGTCGGACCGCAGGTGCAGCCGCAGGTCGGGGCGGCGGGACGCGCGCACCTCCAGGCCGCTGCCGAGCACCCGGACCTGCCCGCCGCCGCGCGGCGCCAGCTCCGCCCGCAGGCGCACGTCCCCCGCCAGGACGACCGCGGACCTGACCAGCTCGCCCCGTCCGCCGCCCGCGTCGTCGCTGAGGTCGGCGCCGGCGCGCAGGACCAGCGCGTCGGTGATCCGGACCACGCCGGACGGGCCGCGCAGCTCGGTGACCAGCACGGCGGTGTCCGGCTCGTAGTACTGCCTGGCCTCGCGCAGGTCGTCGGTCGTCAGCGTGAAGCAGCCGCCGCGCTCGCGGTCGAGCAGGCCGCACAGCAGCGGGTCGCTGTCGAAGCGCGGCAGGCACAACCACGGGATCGAACCGTCGAGGGCGACCAGCGCCGCCGTCGTGCCGTCGCCGATGAGCCCCAGGTCCTCCAGCGCCGGGTAGCCCTCCCGGTGGCGCACCGGGCGGAAGGGTGGATCGAGATCGAGCATGGCCGGCGTTCTCCTCTGGGATCACCGCTGGAAGGTGATCATCACCTTCACCACGTCGTCGAGTTTCTTGTCCGAGACCTCGAAGGCACGTTCCATCTCCTCGAAGCGGAACGTGTGGGTGGTCAGCGGCGTGGGATCGACCCGGCCGCCCTCCAGGACGCGCAGCAGGCGTTCCATGCGCAGCCGCCCGCCCGGGCACAAGCCGGTCGTGATCTTCTTCTCGGCCATGCCGACGCCCCACTCGACGCGCGGGATGCGGACGAACTCGCCCTGGCCGTAGTAGCCGGTGTTGGAGACCGTCCCGCCCGGCTTGATGATTTTGATCGCGGTCTGGAAGGTGGCGTCCGCGCCGAGCGCCTCGATGGCGGTGTCCACGCCCTGTCCCCCGGTCAGGCGGAGCACGCCCTCGACGACGTCCTCGGCGCTGAAGTCGACGATCTCGTCGGCACCGAAGTCGCGGGCCAGTTGCTTGCGGCGGGGCACCGACTCGACCCCGATGACCAGGCCGGCGCCGCGCAACCGGGCGCCCGCGGTGGCCATGAGGCCCACCGGGCCCTGGGCCAGCACCGCGACCGCCCCGCCGATGGGGATGTCGCCGTTCTCGGCGCCCATGAACCCGGTCGAGAGCATGTCCGAGCAGTAGACGGCCGTCTCGTCCGGCACCCCGCCGGGGATCTTCGCCATGTTCGCGTCGGCCTCGTTGACGTGGAAGAACTCGGCGAAGACGCCGTCCTTGGAGTTGGCGAACTTGAACCCGCCGAGCGGGCCGCCCGACTGCGACGGATGGCCGTCCTGGCAGGCGAGATCGCCCCAGTCGGGGGTGATGGCCCCCACCAGGACTCGGTCGCCCGGCCGGAAGTCCCGTACCTCCTCGCCGACCTCGTGCACCACGCCGACGCCCTCGTGCCCGAGCGTGAGATCGGTGCGCGGCCCGATGCCGCCCTGGACGGTGTGGGAGTCGGAGGTGCAGATGAGGGCGGTGGTGGTGCGGACGACGGCGTCGCGCGGACCCGCCCGCGGCACCGGCTTGTCCATGAAGCCGACCCGGCCGATCTCCTTCATGACGAAAGCCTGCACCGCGCCCCCCGAACGTGCCCCCGCTGGACGTCCCCCACGCCCCGGCCTGGCCGCGGACCCTTCGGACACGCCCAGCCCTACCCTGCCGGGCTCGCCGTCTAACCTCGGCGCGCTCTGCCCGTACCCCCTCCGGCCTGCGGTTTCACAGCGCCGGGAAGTCCGGCGGGCGGCGCTCGAGGAAGCTGGCGACGCCCTCGGCGAAGTCGGGCCGCCCGAAGGAGGCCAGCATCTCGTGGACTGCCTTCCTGGCCGACTCCTCCAGGGTGACGTCCCAGTCCTGCCACACCTGCCGCTTGATCACCGCCATGGACGCCGGCGAGCTGTGCACGGCCAGCTCCCTGGCGTACTCCTGGGCCTGCTCCAGCAGCGACTCCCCCGGCACCGCGCGGTTGGCCAGCCCCAGCTCGTAGGCCTCCCGCCCGCTGAACACCCGGCCCGACAGCAGGACGTCCATGGCCCGCTGCTGCCCCATGACCCGCGGCAGCACCCAGGACAGGCCGTACTCGGCGACCAGGCCGCGGCGCGGGAACGCCGTCGTCCACTTGGCCTCCTCGGCCGTGAAGACCAGGTCGCAGACGAGCGCGTGCACCATGCCGAGCCCGGCGCAGGCGCCGTTGACCGCGGCGATGATCGGCTTGCCGATGGTGGTGGGGAAGGTGTTGGGGCGGGGGTCGGGGGTCTCGTCGTAGGAGCCGGTCTGGATGGCGGCGAGCGTCCTGAAGTCGGCCCCGGCGCAGAAGCCCTTGCCCGCGCCGGTCACCACGATCGCCCGGACGTCAGGGTCCTTCTCGGCCTCGGCCAGCAGGTCGAAGTAGCGCCGGCCCATGGCGTCCGTCCAGGCGTTGAGCGTGTCGGGACGGTTGAAGGTCAGCGTGAGCACGCCCCGGTCCGACGATGAGAGCACGAGTTCCGCCATGCGCTAACCGAATCATGTTCTGGGCGGGGCTGGCAAGCGGCTCAGCGGGTGGGGTGGCGGTGCACGTACGCGGGGGTCAGCTCGCAGGTGTCGTAGTAGCGGTGGAAGACCGGGGTCGCGCCGCTCGACAGCGGCGGCACGATCCACGACCAGTCGGCCGGGCAGCGGCGTCCGGCGCGCTCCTCGCGTTCCAGGTGGGTCAGGAAGCGCCGGGACTCGGTGTGGTGGTCGGTGATCGTCACCCCCGCCCGTTCGAACGAGTGCAGCACCGCCACGTTGAGCTCGACCAGCGCGTGGTCGCGCCAGAGCGAGCGCTCGGTGGAGGTGTCCAGCCCGAGGCGCTTGGCCACCTCCGGGAGCAGGTCGTACCGGTCGGAGTCGGCCAGGTTGCGCGCGCCGATCTCGGTGCCCATGTACCAGCCGTTGAACGGCGCGCACGGGTAGCAGACGCCCCCGATCTCCAGGCACATGTCCGAGATGACCGGCACGGCGTGCCAGCGCAGCTCCAGCTCGGCGAACCACGCGTACTCGGGATGCAGCAGCGGCACCTCCAGCACGGCGTCGCCCGGCAGGTTGCACAACAGCGGATCGCCGAGCCCGGCCCGCACGACCAGCGGCAACACGTCGAACCGGCCCGGCCCGCCGCGCCAGCCCAGCTTCTTGGCCAGGTCGGTGAGCTCGGCGTTGCGCGGGTCGCCGAGGACGCCGCCGCCGTTCAGCCGGTGGCCTGCGTAGCGGACGAGCTGGTCGTTGAGCACCCGCGGCCCCGGCATGGCCGGGGTGTCCTGGGCGAAGACGGTGACGGTGGGCCTGATGCGCCCCTCCCCCGTCGCCTCGCGCAGGTGCGCCACGCACTCCACCGCCACGCCCTCGGCCGTCGTCACCTCCCGCCGATCGCGCACCTTCAGCGAACGCCAGTACAGGCGTCCGATGCACCGGCCGCTGTTGCGCCAGGCGACCCGGGCGCCGAACTCCAGTTCCTCGAAGGTGTGGACGTAGGTGCCGTGGCGGGCGACGTCTCTGGCGACGTCGCGCAGCCGGGCGGCCAGGCCGCCGGCGGAGGGGTGCTCGGCGTGGAAGAGCCTGACGAAGCGCTCAGCCTCGCGGAGGTCCGTGGTGCGCTCGAACAGCGCGTGCACGGCATGCACATCGAAGGGACGCAGTGACCTGATCCAGGTACGCACGCGGCAACCAACATTTCGCTCAGCGGAGCGCCCCGCCGATTCCGGGTCGGCGGCACGTCCTGCCGGCGGCGCCCTCTCCACGCCCCCGTCACGACTTCCCGCGGCTGCCGGCCGCACCCGGCCGACTCCCCCATCTTCCCGCCCCAACCCCCCCGTTGTCCCCGTAACGCCAAAATCGGTAACCCACCCACTACAACGCGTGAATCCCCTTCTTTCAGGACATGCCGATGTCCTGATCGTTCAGGGTTTCGGATCGTCAGCGATCCGTGATTCTTCGAGCGCGTCGGTAATCCGCTGCGTCAGTTCCCGCACTTCCTCGCCCGAGAGGCCGCGCAGATTCGTCGCCGCCAGTTCGATCGTCGTCCCGCCCTCGTTCCGCACCCGGATGCGGACCTCGGTACCGTGTCGCCGCAGTCTGAACCAGGCCAGCAGCGCGGAGGCGAACGCGCCCAAGGCGCCCGATCCGGCGAGGACGACCGCGAGGCCGAGAACATCGGTCATCGGCCGGCCGCCAATCCGACGCAGGCGGCACTGGCGGCCAGGGTGAGAACGAACAGCGTCAGGGAGACGTTGGCGACAGTGCCCGGCCCCGCCATGGCCACCTGGGTGTACGCGACCGCGTTCCCTATGCAGCAAAGGAGCGACGAACCCACCATCATGGCTCTCATGATCTGCCATTCATGACCGAAGGGCGCGAAGACCAGTTCACCCACCGCCGCGGCGGCCAGCGCGGAGGACGCGATGAAGAGCTCCCCCTTGGCCAGGATGGACATCCAGCTGAACCGCTGAGGCGACATGACGCCACGCAACGCGTCGATCCATATGGGCAGCAGGCCGAAAATCACCCCGAACACCACCCAGAGCGTGAGACGCCCGATGATCTGACGGGCCCTGGCACGGGTCAGGCCCGCCGGCGGAGTGCGGCCCTGTTCCGGGCTGAGCGGTGCTTCAGACGTGGTCAACGGCTTCTCGCGGAGTGAGGAGGACGTTCACTGGAACCGCTGTGAATGTACAACTTCTCGATGAGGGTGTCAGCGAGATGGCACCCTGGCGTCCCGCCCGCGCTCGAACCACGCGTACGCGACGCGGCCGACGGGTGATCACGGTGGAACGCATCAGGCCCTCCCACCTGTCTCGGTGAGAGGGCCTGAGCTGCCAACCTCTTGGTTGACTGCAGCTCCCGCGATAGGACTCGAACCTATAACCTGCCGGTTAACAGCCGGCTGCTCTGCCGTTGAGCTACGCGGGATCGTACGTTCGCCCTGCTGGTCGGGCTTGTTGGGCCCTTCCGTCGTGCGCAGGAATAGATTAGCGCACTCCTGGAGTGCGTGTCGCATCGCAACTGGGGTAGGCCGGGAGACAGCGGAGGTGCAAGATGCGTTATCGGATGACATTCGCTGTCGGTCTGGCTGTCGGTTACGTGCTCGGCAGCCGGGCGGGCCGCGAACGGTACGAACAGATCAAGCGGGCGGCCCAGCGTGTGGCCGACAGCCCGAGGGTCCAGGAGGCCGCGGGGGTGGTCGGCGCGCAGGCGTCGAGGCTGGCCGGGGCGGCCAGGGAGAAGGTGGGCGGGACGCTTCAGGAGAAGATCCCGTTCCTCGGCTCCGACGGCCACCACAGGTCCGGCAGCGGCTGGCCCGAGGAGGAGGATCTCGCGGAACGGAAGTCCCGCGAGACCGGCATCCCCTACTGAGGGGGTCCACCCCGAGATCCGGCCCCGAGATCCGGCCCCGAGATCCGGCGCGGCACGGACGTGTGATCCCTCACACGCCCATGCTGCGCCGGACGCCTTCCAGGGCCTGCTCGGCCTGCGCGCGCAGGCCCGGGTCCGCCGGATCGAGCCCCTCGTCGAAGACGAGCGTCCAGCCCAGCACCTCGCCGCCCGGCGGGCGCCTGGCCACCAGCCGTACGCCGCCGCGCCCCGGCAGGCTGACGTGCTTGTTGACCACGATGGTGGAGTTCACCCGCTCGCGCACGGTCTCGGGCACCATCCGCGGTTCGGCGACGCGCTCGAAGTGGCGGGCGCCGGCGGTGGTGACGACCCGCAGCCCCTCGTCGTCCCAGGACGCCTTGTCGATCTCCTCGTACGGCAACCGCGTCCCGTCGGACAGGAACAGGGCCAGGTTGGTGGCCACCAGGTGACCGTCGCCGGTCTCGGTGAACGTCAGCACCCGCTCCCCCGGCCGGGTGTCCAGCGATCGGCGCACGTCGGCGGGCAGGCGGCGAAGAATGCTCATATCTCCACGGTATCGGCGAGCAGGTCGAGGGTGAGCGCCGCGCTCCAGGAGAAGTCCCTGCATCCGCGCCCGCTGCCGTCGAACGGGTCGAAGCACTCGCGGAACCCGGCCTGCCGGACGAGCCGCAGGGTGCCGTTGGCGAGCTGCCGGCCGAGCTGGTCGAGCGAGTGGACGGCGGCGGCCCGGCGTAACAGCCAGTTGGTGTTCACCCAGGACGGCCCGCGCCAGTAGCGTGTGCGGTCGAACTGGGCGGCGCGGATCTCGCAGCTCGGCACCGGGTAGCCGGTCGCGCCCATGAACCGGGCCGACTCCAGCACCTCGACGCAGGCGTGCAGGTGGTCGCTGGGCAGCCCGGGATCGAGCAGCGGCCCGAACGCGCCCACCGTGCAGACCTTGATCAACCGGCCGGAGCGCAGGTCGCGGGGGTAGAAGCAGCCGTCCCAGAGCCGGTCGAGCATGGCCCGCCTGATGCGTTCGGCCTGTTCGGCGTGGGGCGCGGGGTCGGCCCCTGCCACCGGCGCCAGCTCGGCCAGCGCCTGGCAGGAGGCGAGCCAGATGCCGTTGAACATCGGGTCCTCGACCGCGAACGGGTGCTCGTCGCGCAGGTACTCCGCGCGGTAGCCGGCGTCGCGGTAGCGCATGGCCAGCCAGACGTAACGGTCGTGGTCGCTGTCGGGGTGGCGGTCGGCCAGCTCCACGTTGCGGTAGCCGTAACCGATGGCGGGCAGCGCGGCGAGCGGCTGGTCCCAGGCCGGGCTGTCGTCCATGCCCGACTCCCAGGGGTGGACGATCGCCGCCAGTCCGGCGCCGCCGAGGTCGCGGGCCGAGGCGAGGTAGTGGTGCTGGGCGACGAGCAGCGGGAACGTCCGCCGGACGAACGCCACGTCGCCGGTGTGCCGGTAGAGCCACCGCAGCGCCAGCGCCTGCAGCGGCGGGGAGGTCAGCCCGGAGGTGTAGACCCTGGGCGCGGACGCGTGCTCCTGCGAGCGCCAGACCGACGGCCCGGGGAAGTACGCCTCGCGGGTGTGGAAGACGATGTGGGGCACCATGCCGGTCGCCCACTGGCCGCTCAGCAGGCTGAGCAGCTCCTCCCGGGCGCGCTCCGGGCGGTGCCTGGCCAGGCCGATGACGACGAACGCGGAGTCCCAGCTCCACTGGTGCGGGTAGAGACCCGGCGCGGGCACGGTGCCGCTGCCCGTCCAGTTCGCCTCGAGCACGGCCAGCGCCTCGCGCCCGAGCGCGGCATCGTCAACCGCCGGCCGCGCCTCCATTCACTCACTATGCCTTGGGAAGCGGGCGGAAGCTACGGCCTCTTGGCCCACTTCGCGACGAACGTGACACCGAGGACGACGGCGCCGATGATGAGAGCCCACTTGAGAAGCGTGAAGACGAAACCCACGAGCGGGCCGACGAGAAGCAGTGCGACGATGATCGCGGCGATGATCAGAAGGATGCGTGCCATGTCTCCACCGTAGGAGATCCTTTAAGCCGTTTGCAGGTGACCGAGGGTTGAATCAGGGACAAGTCAGGGTCACCCCTACCCTTTGGAACCAACCGGTCATGACTCCCGTTGAGCCGGTAGGACACGGGGCGTCGGGGGCCCTCTTCACGGGGAGCGTGATGAGTCTGGGACCACCCATGAGCAGGGAAGGTGCCGAGTACGCGCTGCGCGCTCGGGCCGACGAACGTGACCGGATCTCCGGCGACCTGCTCGATCTCGAATCCCACACCACGTACCAGTTGCTCAAGGGCGCGACGCTGGACGGGGTGACGCGGCAGCGCTGGGCCGCCGTCCAGGCCGCGCTGACCCGGCTGTGGCTGCTGAACGACGCCTACCGGGCCGTGCTGCGCGACGCCGAGCAGGTCAGGGCCGCGCGCGCGAAGCTCGGCGCCGAGCAGCTCGACGAGCTGACCCGGCTGCTGTCGGGCACGTCCGTCGTGCTGCGGGCCGCGGCCAAGCCCGTCGAGCAGCGCTCGCTGCTGCCCGAGGCCGACGAGCGGCTGACCCTCGACGAGACCGTCGCCCGCATGGACGGCGCCTTCCGCGAGGTCACCTCGGCGCTCAACGACATCGACGCCGTGTGGAACGCCGTCCTGCCCCGGCTCGACGACGCCGACCGCGCCCTGCGCGAGATCCACGACCTGGAGCGCGAGCTGGGCGAGAGCGTCGGCCTGGAGGCGCAGGAGTCGGAGCTGCGGCGGATGCGCGCGGCCCTGCTCGCCGACCCGCTCGGCGCGGGCGTCGGCCCCGACCTCGGCGGGGTCACCCGCGTGCTGGCCGAGGCCCGCGCGGAGGTCGACCAGGCGATCGTGGTCAAGCGCGAGTACGCCAGGCGCCGCGAGGACCTGGTGGCCGCCCTCGACCGGGTACGCGCGGCCGAGAGCGAGGCCAGGCTGGCCCACGGCGCGGTCGTGGTCAAGATCGCCCTGCCGCCGCAGGCCCGCCCGCGCAGCCGGGTCGAGGAGCTGACCGGCGAGCTGGCCGCGCTCGACGCCTCGGCCGACACCTGGGTGGTGCGGGCCAGGCGGCTGGCGAGCGTGGAGAGCGAGGCGGAGAAGGCGGCCGACCGCGCGCGGGCCACCGCCAAGGCCCTGTACGGCCTGGTCGGCAGGCGCGACGAGTTACGCGGCCGGCTCGGCGCCTGCCAGGCCATGGCGGTGCGCAAGGGCATGGCCGAGGACCCCGGCGTCACCGCGTGCTTCGAGCGGGCACGATCCCTGCTGTGGAGCGCTCCCTGCGACCTGACCGAGGCGGCCGCCGCGGTCGACACCTACCAGCGCGCGATACACGGAGGTAAGCCATGACCCGCTGCGCGCAGCCGGGCTGCACCGGCACCATCGAGGACGGCTACTGCGACCTGTGCGGGAACGCGGCGGGCGCGCCGCCCCCGGCGGCGGTGTCCGTCCCCCAGCAGGCGTCGGCCCCGGCATCGGGGCCGCTCTCCGGGCCGCTCTCGGGCCCGCTCTCCGGGCCGGTGAACACCCAGCCGGTGAGCCGGTCGCTGACCTCGCCGGTGAGCAGCAGCGGCAGGTCGCGGGCCGGGGTGCTGGGCGGCATCGCCGACCTGCCGTCCGTGCCGTACCGGGATCCGGCGACGGCCGTGATGGCCGATCCGCAGGTGCCGGAGGAGAAGCGGTTCTGCGCCAACCCGGCCTGCGGGGAGCCGGTGGGCCGGTCCCGGCAGGGCCGTCCCGGGCTGACGGAGGGGTTCTGCCCGCACTGCCGCACGTCGTACTCCTTCACCCCGAAGCTGGCCAAGGACGACATGGTGGCCGGGCAGTACCGGGTGCTCGGCTGCCTGGCGCACGGCGGTCTCGGCTGGATCTACCTGGCCGCCGACGAGGCCCTGGACGGCCGCTGGGTCGTGCTCAAGGGCCTGCTCAACACCAACGACGCCGAGGCGCTGGCGGCGGCCGAGGCCGAGCGCAAGTTCCTCACCACGGTCGACCACCCGAACATCGTCAAGATCCTCAACTTCCAGCTCTCCGGCGGCCTCGGCTACATCGTCATGGAGTACGTCGGCGGCCAGTCCCTGCACGAGCTGCGCCGCCAGGGCCCGCTGCCGCTGCGCGAGGCCCTGATCTACGGCCGCGAGATCCTGCACGCGTTCGGCTACCTGCACGAGAACGGCCTGGTCTACTGCGACCTCAAGCCGGCCAACGTGATCCGGGTCGGCCGGCGGCTCAAGCTGATCGACCTGGGCGCCGTCCAGCCGGTCGGCTCGCCGCCCGGCACGTCCTGGGCGACGGTCGGCTACCACGCGCCCGAGCTGGACACCCGTCCCTCGTCCGTGGCCTCCGACCTCTACACCGTGGCCAGGACCCTGGCGGTGCTGACGATCCCGTCCTGGAGCCCGGCCAAGGGCGGCGTGGCCAGCGCGCTGCCGCAGGACTGCGGGCACGAGTCGTTCGCGCGGCTGCTGCGCAAGGCCACCGCGCCCGACCCCGCCGACCGGTTCCAGAGCGCGTGGGAGATGGAGGAGCAGCTCGTCGGGGTGCTGCGGGAGATCAGCGCGGCCGAGGGGGGCGTGCCGTTCCCGGCGCCCTCGACCCTGTTCGGGCCCGAGCGCTCGGCCGTGTGGACGGCGCTGTCGGACTCGCGTCAGGAGGTGTTCGGGCCGCTCGACCCGGCCGTGGTCGCGGTCGAGCTGCCGGTGCCGCACGTCGATCCGCTCGACCCGGCGGCGGGCGCGCTGGCGGGTCTGCTCGGGTTCGACGGCAAGGAGCTGTTCGACCAGCTCTCGGCGATGCCGCCGACGCCCGAGATCCGGCTCATGCGCGCCAGGCTGCTGGCCGAGGCGGGCGCCGCCGAGACCCCGGTGGCGCTGTCGGAGCTGACACAGCAGCTCCCCGGCGACTGGCGGACGACCTGGTACCGCGGGGTGCTCGCGCTGGCCACGCGCCAGCCGGACACCGCGGTGACGATGTTCGACGCGTGCGTGTCGGCGCTGCCCGGCGAGCTCGCGCCCAAGCTGGCGCTGGCGTTCGCGCTGGAGTGCGCCGGCAGGCAGGCGGCCCACTGGTACAACGCCGTCTGGCGGACCGACCACTCCTACGTCAGCGCCGCGTTCGGGCTGGCCAGGACGGGCCGCGTCAACGTGCTGGACGAGGTGCCGCCCACCTCCAGCTACCGGGTGGCGGCGCAGGTGGCGCTGGCCGCCTCGGTGTTCCGCCGGACCGACCTGAGCACGCTGTCCGCCGCCGACCTGGTCGGCGCGGCCGGGCGGCTGGCCAACCTGGCCGACCTCGACCCGCGCCGCCGCGACCTGCTCACCGCCGAGCTGCTGCGCTGCGCGCTGGCCTGGCTGGCGAACAACCCCGCGCCGCCCGGGACGAAGCTGGCCGAGGCCGACTTCACCGAACCGGGGCTGCGCAGGCGGTTGGAGTCGATCTACCGGAAGCTCGCGGTGGCGGCCGGCTCCCGCCATGAACGCCACGCGCTCATCGACGAGGCGAACGCCGTACGACCGAGGACGTGGCTGTGACGGAACCCGTACCGACCCCCCAGACCTGCCCGATGTGCGCGTCCCCCGTCGTCCAGGGGGACGTCTACTGCGAGCGGTGCGGGCACGCGCTCGGCGCGCCGGTCTGCACCTCCTGCGGCGCGGCCGCGGTGGACGCGGAGGGCTACTGCGAACGTTGCGGCGCCCGCCAGCCCACCGGCCGGGACCATGCCGAGATCGTGCTCGACGGCGGGGCCGCCGCCGTGACCGACAGGGGGCTGCGGCGCGCCCGCAACGAGGACGCCATGGCGCTGCTGACCACCGGCGACGCCGTGGTCACGGTGGTGTGCGACGGCGTGGGCAGCTCGCCGCGGGCCGACGAGGCCTCGGCCGCGGCGGTGCAGACGGCGGGGGCCGCCCTGGCCAGGGGGGCGTCCGCGCAGGAGGCGTTCGAGCTGGCCGGGAAGGCGGTGACCGCGCTGGCGACCTCCGTGGACGACGCCCCCGCCTGCACCTACGTCGCCGCGGTCACCGGCCCCGGCGGGATCACGCTGAGCTGGGCGGGCGACACGCGGGCGTACTGGCTGCCCGGCGAGGCCCCCGGCCAGGGCGTGCTGCTGACCGAGGACGACGTGGTCCCGACCGGCGAGATCACCGCGTGGCTCGGCGCGGATTCCGGCGAGGTGTCGCTGCACGTGCGCACGCTCGCCCCGGGGGCGCCCGGCCTGCTGCTGGTGTGCAGCGACGGGCTGTGGCGCTACCTGGACGGCTACCGGTTCCCGCAGCCGGGAACCCCTCTCGACATGGCCCGCGAGATGCTGCGCCACGCACTGGCCTCCGGCGGCCAGGACAACGTGACGATCGTTCTCATCCCCCTAGGAGAAACGCATGGGTGACCAGCCCACGTTCACGCTGAACATCGACCAGAACAAGTACCTGTCCACCGACGCCCGTGAGGTGCACGCGGTCCTCACCGTGGCCTCCTCCGGCGGCGGCTTCGCCCAGGCCGCGCCCACCGAGGCGGCCGAGGTCATCATCGTCGACACCTCCGGCTCGATGAGCGGCGGCAAGATCCGCGAGGCCCGGCAGGCCGCGGCGGCGGCCGTGCACGCGCTGCGCGACGGCGTGCACTTCGCGGTGATCGCCGGGACCGAGAAGGCCAGGGTCGTCTACCCCGGCGGCAACGCCAACCTGGTCAGGGCCACGCCCGCCACCCGTGCCGAGGCCGAGCGGGCGATCAGCAGGCTGCTCGCGCACGGCGGCACGGCCATCGGCGAGTGGCTGAAGCTGGCCGGGCACCTGCTGAGCGGGTACCCGAACGCGATCAGGCACGCGCTGCTGATGACCGACGGGCAGAACAACGAGCGTCCCGAGGTGTTCGGGGCCGTGCTGCAGGGGTGGAGCGGCAAGTTCGTCTGCGACAGCCTGGGCGTGGGCGACGACTGGGTGCCCGCCGAGCTGCGGAAGGTCGCCGAGGCGATGCTCGGCTCGTTCGAGTTCGTACGGAACCAGAGCGATCTGGCCGAGTTCTTCCGGCGGGTGACGCAGACGTCGATGAGCAAGACCGTGGCGGACCTGTCGCTGCGGGTGTGGGTGCCGCAGACCGCCAAGCTGAAGTTCGTCAAGCAGGTCTCCCCCACGCTGCTCGACCTGACCGGCAAGCGCACCGACGTCAACCCGCTGACCGGCGACTACCCGACCGGCTCGTGGGGCCAGGAGGAACGCGAGTACCACCTGTGCGTCGAGGTGCCGCCGGGCCAGATCGGCCAGGAGATCAGGGCGGGCTGGGTGAAGCTGGTGCGCCCCGACACCCAGGACGTCGTGGCCAGCGGCAACGTGCTGGCCCAGTGGACCGACGACCTGGCGCAGTCCACGCAGATCAACCGGAAGGTCGCCCACTACACCGGCCAGGCGGAGCTGCACGAGCTCATCCAGGACGGCCTCAGCGCCCGCGCCGCCGGGGACGTGGAGGCCGCGACCGCGCGCCTGGCCAAGGCCAGGGAGCTGGCCGCGGAGTCGGGCCGCGAGGACACCGCCCGGCTGCTGGAGAAGGTCGTGGAGGTCGATCCCGCGACCGGCACGGCCCGGTTGCGCAGGAACGTGGACAAGGCCGACGAGATCGAGCTGGACACCGGTTCCGTCCGCACCAGCCGGCTGCGTAAGGGCGAGGGCTGATGGCGACCTGTCCCCAGGGGCACGCCTCCGGCTCCGACGACTACTGCGACGTCTGCGGCGCGCAGATGGGCGGGACGCCCGCCGCGTCCCAGCCCCAGCCGGCGGCGGGCGCCGGCGGTGGTGACGACGCCTGCCCGGTCTGCCAGACGCCGCGCGCCGGGCAGTTCTGCGAGGTGTGCGGGCACGACTTCACCGGCGGCGGGGGCGGCGTCCCGCTCCAGGTGCGGGGGGCGCGGTGGGAGGCCGTCGCCGCCGCCGACCGCACCTACTACGAGAAGGTGGTCGCCGAGGGCGGTCCCGACGCGGCGCGCATGGCCTTCCCGCCGTACTGTCCCGAGCGCTCGTTCGGGCTGGTCGGCGAGCAGGTGCGCATCGGGCGGCGCAGCAGGGCCAGGAACCTGGCGCCGGAGATCGACCTGACCGGCCCGCCCGAGGACCCGGGCGTGTCGCACCTGCACGCCGTGCTGCTGGCCCAGCCCGACGGCACCTGGACGCTGGTGGACCCGGGCTCGGCCAACGGCACCCAGGTCAACGGCAGGACCGTGGAGATCAACACGCCCGTCCGGGTCGGTCCGGGCGACCGGATCCACCTGGGCGCCTGGACGGTCATCACCCTCAGGGAGGGGACGCCGTGACCCTGGTGCAGAACCCGGGCGCCCTCGTCCCGGCGGGCGCCGCCCCGCTGCCGCGCCACAGCGTGCCCGGCCGCATCCGCGTCATCTCCGGCGTCACCGTGGCGGCGCTCGCGCTGCTGTTCGCGGCGCTCGGGGTGGGCAGCCTGACCGCCGGCGACGGGCTGCAGGTCATCGGCCGTGACGCCGGGCCGCAGGTCGTCGCCACCGCCGGGCTCTACCTGGCGCTCAGCGACATGGACGCCCAGGTCGCCAACGCGCTGGTCATGGGCGACCAGTACGGCCAGCAGCGCCGCGAGGCCGTCGACCGGTACGAGCGGCGGCGCACGGAGGCCAACCAGGCGCTGCTGAAGGCGTTCGAGCTGGCCGGGGACAACGCGGCCGAGCGGCGGACCGTGCAGTCGGTGCTGGACGGCCTCGGCCGCTACGAACGGCTCGCCGGGCAGGCGCTGCTGCTGAACGAGCAGTCCCGGCACGCGCCCGGCGCGCCGCCGGACACCGTCGTGGGCACCTACCGGCAGGCCACCGACCTGATGCGGCTGGTGCTGCTGCCGCAGGCCTACAACCTGACCCTGGAGAGCGGCACGATCGTCCGCCGCACCTACGACGACAAGAACGCCATGGTCCCGCTGCTGCGCTCCGCGGTGCTGCTGGCCGGGCTGCTCGCGCTGGGCTGCCTGATCTGGCTCCAGATCTTCCTGGCCCGGCGTTTCCGCCGGGTGTTCGGCCCGGCTCTGCTGGTCGCCACGCTGGCCACCGTGGTCTCGCTGATCCTCGGCGTGAACGTGCTCGGCCAGGACCAGACGGACCTGCGCATGGCCAAGACACAGGGCTTCGACTCGGTCCTGACGCTGGCCAAGGCCCGCGCGATCAGCAACAGCATGCAGGGCGACCAGAGCCGGTACCTGCTCGACAAGGACCGCGCCGACACCTACGAGCACACGTTCCTGGACAAGTCGCAGTCGGTCGTCTACTTCGAGTCGGGCAACCTCACCCAGTACCACGCGAAGGTCGCCGCCGACGCCGGGGCGGCCCGGGGCATGCTGGGGCCCGAGCTGACCGGCCCGGAGGGCACCCGCGTGCTGGACGCGTACCGGGCCTTCCAGCAGGCCGACACCTCCTTCCGGGCGCTGGCGCTGGAGGGCAGGACCGCCGAGGCCGTGACCGCCAAGCTCGGGCCGGTCACCGCCGCCTTCGACGCCTACGACCAGGCCCTGGTGGCCCTGGCCGAGCGGCACGAGCGCACCTTCGACCGGTCCATCGACGCCGGCGAGAACGCGCTGGACAACCTGTGGCGGCTGCTGCCGTTCGCGATCGCCGGGATCGGGCTGCTGATGATCGCCGGAGTGTGGCCGAGACTCAAGGAGTACCGTTGAAGCGGACGCTGGTAGCGGCCCTGGCCCTGACCGCGGTGGCCGCCGCGGCCTGCGGGACCGGCGGCCGGGAGTCGATACTCGACAAGGACTCCATCGTCATCGCCGTCCGGTCCGACCTGCCGTCGGTGGGCTTCCGCAAGCCGGGCGGCGCCTTCGAGGGCTTCGACGTCGACGTCGCGCGTTACGTGGCCAAGCGGCTGGGCAAGGACTTCAAGCTGATCCCCGTGCTGGCGGGCGACCGGGAGAAGGTGCTGGTCCAGGGGCGGGCCGACATGGTGGTGGCGACGTACACGATCAGCATGGACCGTAAGGCGAAGGTGCTGTTCGCGGGGCCGTACCACATCTCCTACCAGGACATCCTGACGCGGCCGGACGACAAGGTGAACGACGTCCGGGAGCTGAAGGGCCGCCGGATCTGCGCGGTGGAGGGCTCGAACGCCGCCGAGCGGGTCGTGGAGGAACGCAGCGTGGCGGCCAAGCTGGTGCCGTTCAAGGACTACGCGACGTGCCTGAGCGCGCTGAAGAACCGGCAGGTGGACGCGGTCACCACCAACGACGTGATCCTGGCCGGCCTGGCCAACCAGGACGGCTCGGGGCTGCGGCTGGCCAACGCGCAGTTCAACGAGCAGCGAAGCGGGGTGGGCCTGCACAAGGACGACGTGCCGGGCTGCGAGGCGGTGAACCGGGCGATCACCGACATGTACCAGGACGGCACCGCGGGCAGGCTGCTGCACAAGTGGTTCGGCAAGGCGGGCCTGCACCTGGACAACATCGCCGTACCGCAGTTCGAGGGCTGCTCCTGAGCCCGCCGCCCGGCATGCGGACGGGCCCGGCACGCTCGCCGGGCCCGTCGCGGGGTCGAAGGGTCAGTCCAGGTAGTCCCTGAGCATCTGCGCGCGCGTCGGGTGGCGGAGCTTGGCCAGGGTCTTCGACTCGATCTGCCGGATGCGCTCGCGCGTCACGCCGAACTCCCTGCCCACCTCCTCCAGCGTGCGCGGATGCCCGTCGGCCAGGCCGAAGCGGAGCTGGATGATGCGCTGCTCGCGGTCGGACAGCGTGGCCAGGATGTCGTCGAGCTGGTCCTGCAGCATGATGAAGGCGGCGGCCTCCATGGGCACGACGGCGTCGGCGTCCTCGATGAAGTCACCGAGGTCGGAGTCCTCCTCGCCGATCGGCGACTGCAGGGACACCGGCTCCTGGGCGATGCGCTGGATCTCCACCACGCGGTCGACCGGGAGGTCCATCTCCTTGGCGATCTCCTCGGGGATGGGCTCGCGGCCGAGGTCCTGGTGGAGCTGACGCTGCACTCTGACGAGCTTGTTGATGGTCTCCACCATGTGCACCGGAATGCGGATGGTGCGCGCCTGGTCGGCGATCGCCCGGGTGATCGCCTGCCTGATCCACCAGGTGGCGTAGGTGGAGAACTTGTAACCCTTCGTGTAGTCGAACTTCTCGACCGCCCTGATGAGCCCGAGGTTGCCTTCCTGGATCAGGTCGAGGAACAACATGCCGCGGCCCACGTACCGCTTGGCGATCGACACCACGAGCCTGAGGTTGGCCTCGATCAGCCGCTGCTTGGCCCTGGTGCCCTGCCAGACGAGCTCCCTGAACTCCGGGAAGGCCAGACGCGAGACCCCGTTGGCCAGCTTGTCCTCGGCGAACAGGCCGGCTTCGATCGACTTGGCGAGCTCCACCTCCTCCTCGGCGGTCAGCAGGGGGACGCGGCCGATCTCCCGCAGATAGATACGGACGAGATCGCTGGTCGGCGCCCGCTTGCCTACGTCCTCCTCATCGGCGCGGGTGGACTCCTCGTCGCCCTGGGGCTCGAGGACCTCCACGCCGTTCTCTGCGAGCATCCGCACGACGCGTTCCAGCGCGTCGGACGGCAGCTCGGATCGGTCAAGCGCGGCGGCGACGTCATCGACGGTTACGCTTCCGCGCTCCCTTCCCTTCGCGACGAGGTCCGCCACCTGATCTACCGATGGCGGCCCGCTTGGCAGCACCGATGCACCCACGGGAGACAGTCTGCAGTATTGGTTCCATCAAATGGCAGACCCATTTTTGTTGCGGAAGGTAAGACGATCAGCATTACCGAATTGAGATCGAGTAAAGGTTTGGCCCGAGTTTGATCAGGAAAGAAAAGTCAATTACGCGGTCTGGAATCCCACGTCCGGCGACGTCCGCCGGCCGGACGTATCTCTTTCGCTGCCCGGATGATGTCCGACATGCCCCTTAACGGCAGCGCGAACCGGCCGGGATTCCCCGTACACCCCCCGGTTCACCGGCTGTCTCCGCTGCCGAACTGTTATCAAAGGCTCCGGCGGTCAGCTTCCCGCGGCGCGGTCGCGCAACACCCGGCGCTGCTGTTCCAGCGCCACCAGCTCGCCGAACAGCTTGTTGTACTCCTGCTGCTCCTCCACCGGGTTGAGGCGCTGCATGCGGGACTTGACCTGAGCGATGGCCCGGTCGACCGCGATCGCCTCGATGGCCGCCAGCATGGCCCCCGCGTAACGCTCCTCGGTGTGCGCGTCGGCCTGGACCGGCTCCACCGCGAACCTCGTCACGAGCCCCCTGGCGCCCTCGTCGTGGGCGTGCTCCAGCAGCTGGTCGACCCACTCACGGCCGCCGTGACCGGCCGCGCCGGCGCCTCCGGCGGCCTGGATGACCTTGTGCAGCGCGACGTGGTCGGGCGCGGTGAACGCCTGCGGATCGAGGGCGTCGAAGCGCGGCCCGAGCAGCGCGGGCCGCTGGACGGCCAGCTTGAGCAGTTCGCCCTCCACCCGCACGCTCGGATCGACGGGAGCCGCCTTGGGGGCGCGCTGGGGGCGGCCCTGCTGGGCGTTGGCGACCTCGCCGATGCGCTGCATGACGAAGCGCTCGTCCATGAACCCGAGCCAGCGGTCGAGGTCGATGGCGTAGCGCTTGCGCAGGCCGACGTCCTTGATCCCGGCCACGATGGGCGCCGCCGCGTCGAGGGCGGCGATCTTGCCCTCGTTGCTGCGCAGGTCGTAGCGGGAGATGGTGCTCCTGATGGCGAACTGGAACAGCGGCTCGCGGCTCGCGATGAGGTCGCGCACCGCCGCGTCGCCCTGCTTGATCCGCAGGTCGCACGGGTCGAGGCCGTCGCCCTGCACCGCGACGTAGGTCTGCGTGACGAACTTCTGCTCGTCGGCGAAGGCCCGCAGCGCCGCCTTCTGGCCGGCCGCGTCGCCGTCGAAGGTGAAGATGACCTCGCCGCGGAACTCGGCCTGGTCGAGCAGGAACCGGCGCAGGATCTTGATGTGCTCCTCGCCGAACGACGTGCCGCAGGTGGCCACCGCGGTCGGAACTCCGGCCAGATGGCAGGCCATCACGTCGGTGTATCCCTCGACGATCACCGCCTGGGCGCGCTTGCTGATCTCTCGTTTGGCGAGATCAATGCCATAAAGGACCTGGCTCTTCTTGTAAAGCGGCGAGTCAGGCGTATTCAGATATTTCGGACCATCGTCGGAATCGAGCAACTTGCGTGCGCCGAATCCGATCACGTCGCCCGTGGCGTCCCTGATCGGCCAGATCAGCCGCCCCCTGAACCGGTCGATCGGCCCCCGCCTGCCCTCCTTGGCCAGGCCGCCCTTGACCAGCTCGTCGGCGGTGAACCCGCGCCCCATCAGGTGGCGCGCCAGCGCCTCCCACTCGGCCGGCGCGTAGCCGACGCCGAACGCCTCGGCGTCGGCGCGCTCGAACCCGCGCTCGGACAGGAACCGCCGCCCCGGGGCCGCGTCGGGCCCGAACAGCTTCTCGGCGTAGAACTCGGCGGCCACCCGGTGGGCCTCGATCAGCCGGGCCCGCTCACCGTGGTCGCGCTTGGGGACGTAGCCGCCCTGCTCGTACTGGAGCTGGATGCCGGCCCGCTGCGCCAGCCGCTCGACCGCCTCGCCGAACGGCAGGTGCTCGATCTTCTCGACGAACGTGATCACGTCGCCGCCTTCTGAGCACCCGAAGCAGAAGTACATTCCGCGCTCGGGGGTGACGTTGAACGACGGGCTCTTCTCGTCGTGGAAGGGGCACAGGCCCTTGAGGTTGCCCCCTCCGGCGTTGCGCAACTGGATGTGCTCGCCGATCACGTCGGCGATGGGGGAACGCTCGCGTACGAGCGCGATGTCGACATCACGGATCCGGCCAGCCACGCCGGTGAGTCTATTCCGCCCGACCGACGGTTCCGCCCCTCGCGGGGTGTGCCGCGGCCGGTGAACGGCGGGGCACGGGCCGTCGACGGCCGGGGAAGACGGGCGTCACCTCTGGGTTGCTAAAGCGGGAAACTGGTGATGCGGAGTCCCGTGGTCGGCTACAAAGGTGAGGGTTGTCGGTGGAAACGGTGACACGGGTGAGGAAGACTATGCATTCCGGGCATATCGTACGGTGGGCGATTGTCGCCGGCGCCGTGCTGCTCACCGGCGCCTGCGCCCAGGCGACCGGGGTGGCGGGCGTCAGCGCCCAGTCGCCCTCCACGGCCCCGGCCACGGGCACGCCCACCGCCACGCCGGCGGTCACCGCCACCATCCCCTCGCCCGGCCCGTCCGGCCAGGAGGGCGAGCAGCAGGCAGAGCGGCCACCCAAGGGGGACGACCCGGTCAAGGTGCCGCCGCCCAAGCTGTCGAAGTTCACCTACACGTTCCCGGTCAAGGGCTGCGGCACGACCTACCAGCGCAGCCTGCTGGTGCTGCCCAAGACGACGATCTGGGCCCCGCAGGGCTGCTCGTTCGTCGCGCCGGTGGACGGCGTCGTGGACGAGGTCAACGTCAAGAACCGGTGGGCGCCCTCCACCGACAAGGGCGCCGACCGCGAGGGCAGGTTCGTCACGATCGTCGGCGACGACGGCGTGCGCTACCTCGGCGGCCACCTCGACTCCGTCGCCGACGGCGTACGGCCCGGCGTGCGGGTCAAGGCCGGGCAGCTGCTCGGCCGGGTGGGCAGGTCGGGCAACGCCCGCGACGCCGGCTCCAACCTCTACTTCGCGATCTCCTGGAAGACCGGCCCGGCCTACTGGTGGGTGCGCCGGGGCATGGTCGAGCCGTGGGACTACCTGGACGCCTGGCGCTCCGGCAACCGCACGCTCTCCCCCCGCAAGGAGACGCTGGCGCTGCGCGGCAGGCTCGGCGAGACGCCGCGCTGCGCGGTCCAGTGCAGGTCGAAGAAGGTGCCCCAGGCCACCAAGCAGCCCAGGAAGCCGCGCAAGACCGACGACGCCCAGGACGACAACCCGATCACGGCGAACCCGTCGTCGACTCCTTTCGGTCAATGACGACGCCCGACCTGATCAGCTCCTGGATCTCCGGCACGGCGTCCCGGGTGTTGACGCTCATGCCGGCGACCACCCGGCCGTCGCGCAGCCAGAAGGCGACGAACCGCAGGTCCTCCACCGACCCCCGGCAGACGATCTCGTCGTGGCCGCCGGTGTCGCCGGTGAACTCCATGCTCAGGTCGTACTGGTCGGTGAACAGGTAGGGGATCTCGTCGTGGACGACGTCCTGGCCGAGCATGGCCCGGGCGGCGGCCGGACCGCCCTTGAGCGCGCCCGACCGGTGCTCGACGCGGACGTGCCTGCCGTACAGGGGGTGGAAGGGCTCGGCGGCGTCGCCGGCGGCGTACACGTCGGGGTGCGAGGTGCGCAGGGAGGCGTCGGTGCGGATGCCGTGCCGGACCTCCAGGCCCGCGTCGCGGGCCAGCTCCACCTCGGGCGCGACGCCGATGCCGGCCACCACGAGGTCGGCCGTCAGCCGCTCCCCCGTGCTGAGCCGCACGCCGGTGCCGGTGACCTCGGCGACCGCGGTGCCGAAGCGCAGGTCCACCCCGTTGCGGGCGTGCAGGCGGGCGAACACCGCGCCCAGCTCGGGGCCGAGCGCCCGGTGGAGCGCGGTGGGCTCGGGCTCGACGACGGTGACCGGGCAGCCCGCCGCGCGGGCCGCCGCCGCGCTCTCCAGCCCGATCCAGGACGCCCCGACCACGATGACGCTGCCGCCCTCGGCGAAGCGCCGCCTGAGCGCCTCGCAGTCCTCGACGGTACGCAGGTAGTAGGCCGGGCCGGGCAGGCGTCTCGGCGTCGCGCCGGTCGCGATCAGCAGCTTGTCGTAGGCCCGCCGGGACCCGTTGGCGAACCTGACGACGTGGTTGCGGGGCTCGATGCGGGTGACGGGCAGGCCGAGCCGCAGCTCCACGTCGTTGTCGGCGTACCAGCCGGGGGCGTGGACGTAGATCTTCTCCCGCTCGCCACCGCCCCGCAGGTACTCCTTGGACAGGGGCGGCCGCTCGTACGGGCGTTCGCTCTCCGCGCCGGCGAGCACCACCTCGCCGGCGAAGCCCTCCTCGCGCAACGTCTGCGCGGCCTTGGCTCCCGCAAGGCCCGCGCCGACGATGACATATGTAGCCATGCGCGCAGTATCCGCCGACGAGGCAGGTCCGCAAAGCCGCTCGTGGGGGCGGTTTCACCGGCCCCGGCGGCATGCCGTCACTGCGACAGGCGCCGGTGCCAGGCCACGGCCGAGGTGTCGGTGAGCGAGGCGATCTGGTCGATCACGACGCGCACCCGGGCGGGGTCGTCGGGGGCGTCGACGAAGGCGGGACGGAAGGCGGGTTCGAGGGTGCCGGGGGCGCCGAGCGTGATCAGCGAGGCCAGCTCGGTGATCAGCTCGCGCTGCCTGGCCTGGTTGGCGTGGTGGCCCTCGGTGGTCATCACGTAGTGGGCGGTGACGCCCTTGAGCAGGGCGCACTCCAGCAGCGTGGCGCGCGGCACGACGAGGTCGGCGCGGTGGCGGGCGCCGTGGACCTCCTTGGTGGCGGTCTGGGCCGAGCGGCAGAACCGGCCGATCAGGCCGCTGGTGAGCGCCTTGAGGCCGGCCAGGTCGGCGAGCGTGGCCTCGAAGCGGCGTGGCCACAGCGGGTCGGCGATCAGCTTGGCGAAGACCTCCTCCAGCTCGTTGAGGTCGGCGCCGGGCGCGTACCAGGTGCGGGTGATGCGGGCCACCGCGCCGCGCTCCACGGGCGACTGGAGCGCCTCGGGGGTGACGTGGCCGGAGTGGAGTGCGTCCTCCAGGTCGTGGACGGAGTAGGCGACGTCGTCGGCCCAGTCCATGATCTGGGCCTCGAAGCTCACGCGGCCCGCCGGGGCGCCGTCCCTGATCCACTCGAAGACCGGCAGGTCGTCGTGGTAGACGCCGAACTTCGGGGACTTCTCGCACGTCCAGGGGTATTTGACGGAGGCGTCGAGGGCGGCCCTGGTGAGGTTGAGGCCGGCGCTGCGGCCGTCGTCGGTGAGGACCTTGGCCTCCAGCCTGGTGAGCAGGCGCAGGCTCTGGGCGTTGCCCTCGAAGCCGCCGCACGAGGTGGCCAGCGCGTTGAGCGCCACCTCGCCGTTGTGCCCGAACGGCGGATGGCCGAGGTCGTGGGCCAGGCAGGCGGTCTCGACCAGGTCGGGGTCGACGCCGAGCGTGGCGCCCATCTCCCTGCCGACCTGGGCGCACTCGAGCGAGTGGGTCAGCCGGGTGCGCGGGATGTGCTGGCCGCCGCCGAGCGTCTCGCCGGGGCCCACGACCTGGGTCTTGGCCGCCAGCCTGCGCAGCGCGGAGCTGTGCAGGACGCGGGCGCGGTCGCGTTCGAACGCACCGCGGCCGGGGTTGCCGGGTGGTTCCGGGACCCATCGTTCCTGGTCGTGCTCGTCGTAGTACGCCATTGGTGCAGTGATTTTATCCAGTTTCCTGTCTCCGCTAGTGTCGAGCCTCGCGAGAACCCCTTCCCCGGGAGCCCTCCCCCATGACGACAGCGTTCCGAGCGGTGCTGGCCTTCAGTCTGCTCGCCGGCTTCTACGTGCTGGTCGGCGTCATCCTGGTGGCCGCCGTGTTCTTCGACGTCCTGCTGCTGGTGGACTTCCACACCGCGGCGCTGAAGGCCGCGATCGTGCTCACGCTGGCGGCGGGCGCGCTGGTGCGGGCGCTGTTCATGGTCGGCGGGAACCAGGGGGGCGAGCTGCCGGGCGTGCCGGTGGGGCGCGAGCACGAGCCCGCCCTCTGGCAGGCGGTGGAGGACCTGGCCCGGCGGGTGCGCACCGCGCCGCCCGACGAGATCCGGCTCGTCCCCGAGGTGAACGCGGCGGTCTCGGAGGACACCCGGTTCCTGGGGCTGCGCGCGACGCGGCGGCGGATGTTCATCGGGCTGCCGCTGCTCCAGACGCTCACCGTCGACGAGATGCGCGCCGTGCTCGGGCACGAGCTGGGCCACTACAGCGGGGCCCACACGCGGCTCGGCGCGCCCGTCTACCGGGGGCGGGTCTCGCTGATCGCGACCGTGCAGGGGCTGGGCAACCATCCGATCATTCAACGGCTCTTCACCTGGTACGCCAAGCTCTACCTGCGGGTTTCGCAGGCCGTGTCGCGCCGCCAGGAGCTGGAGGCCGACACGTTCGCGGTGGCGATCGGCGGGCGTCAGGCCATGTCGGGCGCGCTCCGCAAGATCCACGACGCCTCCCTGGGCTGGGACCTTTACGCCGGCGACTACCTGTCGCTGACCGGCGTGGGCGGCACCCGGCCCGCCTCGGTGTTCGGCGGCTTCCACGCGCTGATGAACGACCCCGGCCGGCGGGCCGAGATCGCCAGGCTGGGCGAGCGGCCGGAGGAGGTCTCGCCGTACGACTCCCATCCCAGCCTGGCCGACCGGCTGGCCGCCATCGCGGTGCTGCCCGAGCCCGAGCACGTCCCCGACCCGCGGCCGGCGCTGACGCTGCTGCGCGACCCCGACGTCGCGGCCGAGGCGGTGGAGCGGTCGATGTGGACGCCGGAGGCGCTGGCCGGGCTGCGCCCGGTGCCGTGGGACGAGCTGGTGGCCCAGGGCATGTACGCCGGGCGCAACGCCGAGGCCCTGCACGACCTGGCGGTGGCGGGCCAGCGGGTGATGGGGGCCACGCGGCCCTACCTCGACGCGGCCTTCGAGTCGATCGCCAGGGGCCGGCAGGCCGAACTGGCCGAGCGGCTGCGCGAGCTGGGCTGGAAGCCCTCGGAGACGCTGCTCGCCGGGGTGCTGGGGCAGGCGCTGGAGGCGGTGCTGATCCAGCTCGGCGAGGCCAGGTGGACGCTGTCCTGGTCGGGCCCCGCCCGGCTGCTGTTCGAGGACGGCGAGGAGGTGGCCCTGGCCGAGTACGCCGCCCGGGTCGCCGGCGATCCGGAGGCCGTGGCCGGGCTGCGGCAGTGGCTGGGCGACCACGGGATGCGGCACGACTACGTGCCGGCCGAGGAGACCCTGCCCCGCTAGCCCGCCGCGGGCAGCCCGGTGTCCGGCCGGCGGACCATGAGGACGTCGACCTGGTCCTCGCCCTCGACCGTGAAGCCGTGCCGCTCGTAGAGCCGCTGGGCGGCGCTGCCCCGCAGGACGACCAGGCGCACGGTCGCGCGCTCGGCGTCGGCGCGGTCCAGCAGCACCCGCAGGACGGCCGTGCCGAGCCCGCGTCCCTGGACGGGGGGCGCGAGGTAGAAGTGCTCCAGCCGGTGCCCGTCCTCGGCGGGGCGCAGGGTGACGCAGCCGGCGAAGGCGCCGTCGGCCAGGATGACGGAGGTGTGCCCGGGAGCGAAGGAGTCGCGGAAGCGCTGCCGTACCCGGTGCTCGTCGAAGCGGCCCAGCCGTTCCAGGTCGGGGCGCATCACCGTCGCCCGCAGCTCCGCGATCGCCTCCACCTCGTCCGGCCCGGCGGTCCGCAGCTCCCATTCCAGGAGATCTTTCATGGCGGAAAGTATCCCAATGGCCGGTTTTAGCGCGACCTCCGGGGGTTCATGGACCGGAAATCAACAGATCCTCAACCGCGCGCTCCTACGATCCGTCGCAAGGAGCGCTCCTCCAGGGGGCGCCGGTAGGGAGGGAACCCTCGTGAACTTAGGCGTCCCGGAGATCATCATCGGCTTCGTGCTCTTCTTCCTCCTGATCGGGCTCGTGGTGTTCACCGCCGTGGCGCTGGCCAACCGGCGCCGCGGGTAGGGGCGGCCGGGCTGCGGGGTCCCGGCCGCCGCGCTCGTCAGCGGGTGTCGGAGTCGGTGTCGGTCAGGGCGGCGCGGCCGGCCTCCAGCCGGGCCACCGGGATGCGGAACGGGGAGCAGGAGACGTAGTCGAGGCCGACCTCGTGGCAGAAGTGCACCGAGTCGGGGTCGCCGCCGTGCTCGCCGCAGATGCCGACGTGCAGGTCGGGGCGGGCCGCGCGGCCCTCCTCGACGGCGATCCTGACCAGCCGTCCGACGCCGTCGCGGTCCAGGGTCTCGAACGGGCTGACGCCGAAGATGCCGAGCTCCAGGTAGCGCGAGAAGAAGGCAGCCTCCACGTCGTCGCGGCTGAAGCCCCAGGTCATCTGGGTCAGGTCGTTCGTGCCGAAGGAGAAGAACTCGGCGGCCTCGGCGATCTGGCCCGCCGTCAGCGCCGCCCTCGGCACCTCGATCATGGTGCCGATCAGCGCCTCGACGCCGGTCTCCGCGAGGATCCTGGTCGCCTCCTCGCGTACGGACTCCAGCTCCTGGACGGACGCCACCAGCGGGATCATGATCTCCGGACGCGCGCCGGGGACCTCGGCCGCGGCCTGGGCGATCGCCCGCACCTGCATGGCGAACAGCCCGGGGATCACCAGGCCGAGACGTACGCCGCGCAGGCCCAGCATCGGGTTCTGCTCGTGCAGCCTCTTGACGGCGGCCAGCAGCCTGCGGTCCTTGTCGGTCACGTCGGGCGAGGTGGCGACCTTGACCGACAGGTCCACGAGGTCGGGCAGGAACTCGTGCAGGGGCGGGTCGATGAGCCGGATGGTGACCGGGTCGCCGCCCATGGCCTTGAGGATGCCGATGAAGTCGGCCTTCTGGAGGGGTTCGAGGGCGTCGAGCGCGGCCTGCCGCTCCTGGTCGCCGTCGGCCAGGACGAGGTCCTCGACGAGCTGGCGGCGCTCGCCGAGGAACATGTGCTCGGTGCGGCACAGGCCGATGCCCTGGGCGCCGAAGCGGCGGGCCCGCGCGGCGTCCTCGGGGGTGTCGGCGTTGGCGCGCACCCGGAGCCGGCGCACGGAGTCGGCGTGGCCCATGATCCGGTCCACGGCCCTGACCAGGTCGTCGTCCGGCTGCGCGCCCTCGAAGTACTCGACGACGGCCGAGTCCACGACCGGGACCTCGCCGAGGTAGACCTCGCCGGTGGTGCCGTCGATGGAGATCACGTCCCCTTCGGAGACGACCTCGCCGCCGGGCGCGGTGAACCTGAGTTCGCCGGTGGAGACCTCCAGTTCCTCGGCGCCGCACACGCACGTCTTGCCCATGCCGCGGGCGACCACGGCGGCGTGCGAGGTCTTGCCGCCGCGGCTGGTCAGGATGCCCTGGGCGGCGATCATGCCGGCCAGGTCGTCGGGGTTGGTCTCGCGGCGGACGAGGATGACGTCCTCGCCCCGTCCGGCCAGCTCGACGGCGCGCTCGGAGGAGAAGACGACCTTGCCCACGGCGGCGCCCGGCGAGGCGTTCATGCCCTTGGCGATCTTCTTCTTCTCGGCGCCGCCGTCGAAGCGGGGGAACATGAGCTGGGCGAGCTGGTCGCCGGTGACACGGGTGACGGCCTCGTCGAGGGTGATCAGGCCCTGGTCGACGAGCTGGGTGGCGATGCAGAAGGCGGCCGCGGCGGTGCGCTTGCCGACCCGCGTCTGGAGCATCCACAACTTGCCGCGCTCGATCGTGAACTCGATGTCGCACAGGTCCTTGTAGTGGTTCTCCAGCGTCTCCATGATCTGCAGCAGCTCGTCGTAGGAGCGCTTGTCGAGGCGTTCGAGTTCCTGGAGGGGGATGGTGTTGCGGATGCCGGCGACGACGTCCTCGCCCTGGGCGTTCTGCAGGTAGTCGCCGTAGATGCCCTGCTGGCCGGAGCCGGGGTCGCGGGTGAAGGCGACGCCGGTGCCGGAGTCGTTGCCGACGTTGCCGAAGACCATGGCCACGATGTTGACGGCGGTGCCGAGGTCGGCCGGGATGCGCTCCTGGCGGCGGTAGAGGATGGCGCGCGGGGCGTTCCAGGAGTCGAAGACCGCCATGACGGCCAGCCGCATCTGCTCGCGGGGGTCGGCGGGGAAGTCCTTGCCGGTCTGCTCCCGGACGATGCCCTTGTAGGTCTCGACCAGACCCTGCAGCTCGCCCGCGTCGAGGTCGGTGTCCTGGCGGCGGCCCTTCAGCTCGTCGAGCGCGTGCTCGAACAGGTCGCCGTCGAGGCCGAGCACGGTCTTGCCGAACATCTGGATCAGCCGGCGGTAGGAGTCCCAGGCGAAGCGGTCGTTGCCGCCCGCCTGCTTGGCCAGGCCGTGCACCGACTCGTCGTTGAGCCCGATGTTGAGGACCGTCTCCATCATGCCCGGCATGGAGAACTTCGCGCCCGACCGTACGCTGACCAGCAGCGGGTCGTCGGCCTGACCGAGCCGGCGGCCCATCTGGGCCTCCAGGGCGTCCAGGTGCTCGGCGACCTCGCGCTCCAGGCCGTCGGGAAGAGCGCCTTCCGTCAGGTAGTGACGGCAGGCTTCAGTGGTGATCGTGAATCCGGGGGGTACGGGCAGCCCGAGATTCGTCATCTCGGCGAGATTCGCGCCCTTTCCACCGAGAAGATCCTTGAGATTCCTGTTGCCCTCGGTGAAGTCGTAAACGTACTTGGCCACCACAGCTCCAATCCAACGCTTCTGTCCCGGACTCTACCGGCGGAATTGATGATGAAACTGCACTCCTCGGTTAAGTCATCGTTTTTGCAGGTCAACCGCCCGTGACAGGTCTAATCCAATTATAGGACCGCTGCCCGATAAATTGGTTTATACCAATTGGTTTACACCAATTCTTGAGAAAGAGGAGCGAGAGGTGGGGAATCGGATCCGGTCCCGCCAGGAGACGTCCATGGCCGCTCCCGCCAAGCCAAAGCGTCGTGCAGGCTTCGTCGCGGGATCGGCCAAGTCCCCCGCGGACACGGTGATCTACCTGGACCTCCGGCCGCCGCGCCCGACCGGCGGCCGTCGTGATCGCTCAACGTGACCCAGCTCGGGTCGTTCCGCGATATGGACGTGATCGAGGCATGACACTCTGCTCGCATGCCCCGCACGACGCCACGAGGTCTGATGGCCGCCTGCCTGGTCCTGGCGCTGTCCGCCTGCGGCTCGGGAACGCCCGAGCCCTCCGCGGGGTCGCTGGTGCCGGGGGCGGAACAGCGACACGCGACCCAGCTCCGGCCGGGCGACTGCCTCGTGTCCATCCCCGGCGACCTGATCGCGACGCTCGTGCCGTGCGGCAACCCGCACGCGGCCGAGTTCGGCATGATCTACGTCGTGCCGGAGGGCGCGTGGCCGGGCGCCGAGCGGGCCAAGCGGCAGGCCACGGACTTCTGCGCGCCGCGGCTGCGGGTCGCGCCGGGCAGGCTGAGCGAGGTCGAGGTGACCGCGCTGCCGCCGCTGGAGGAGGAGTGGCCGCGCCACCGCACGGCGTACTGCCTGGCGGTGGCGCGTCACGGGCAGCTCGTCGGGCGCGTGCTGGAGTAGGCGCCGGGCCCGCGTCGGCGCGGGCCCCGCGGGGTGGTCAAGCAGAGCGATCAGGCGGGGCGGTCAGGCGGGGATGGGGTTGCCCTCGGGCGCCGGGCCCGGCGCGCCGTCACGCGGCGGCAGCCACAACACGAACGTGGCCCCCTGCCCGAGCCTGGAGAACACCGCCACCCGTCCCCCGTGCGACTCCACGATCTGCCGGACGATGGCCAGGCCGAGGCCCGTGTGCCGGTCGCGCCGGCTGGCCTCGCCGCGCCAGAACCGGTCGAAGACCCGCTCCTGCTCCGCGACGCCGAGCCCGGGGCCGTCGTCCCTGACCGCGACCCACAACCAGCCGCCCGACCGGCCGGCCTCCACCCGGACGCTGCCGCCCGGCGGGGTCAGGCGCACCGCGTTGGACAGCAGGTTGGCCACGGCCCGGCGCAGCGCGTCCTGGTCGCCGGTCATCTCCAGGTTCCGGCCCAGCCCGCGGGTGATCGTCAGGCCGCGGGCGGCGGCCGGCGCCGCGTACTCCTCGCACGCCTCCCGCGCCACCCTGCTCAGGTCGAGGTCGGTGTCGGCGAACGCGGTCGCCTGCCGCCGGGCGCTGGCCAGCAGGTCCTCCACGAGCCTGGTCATGCGGGTGGTCGCCCGGTCCACGATCTGCACGGCCCTGGCCCGCTCCTCCTCACTGGCCTCGGGCGAGGCGAGCACGGCGTCCACGTTGGCCCGGATGATCGTCAGGGGGCTGCGCAGCTCGTGCGAGGCGTCGTCGATCAGCCGGCGCTGCGCGCTGAACGCCTCCTCCAGCCGGTCGAGCATGGTGTCGATGGTGTCGGCCAGGTCCTTGAGCTCGTCGCGCGAGCCGCCCAGCCTGATCCGCCGCGTCAGGTCGGTCGCCTGGATCTCCTCCGTCGTCCGGGTGATCGACCGCACCGGGCGCAGCACCCGTCCCGACAACACCCAGCCGATGCCCAGGGACGCCAGGTAGAGCCCGGCCAGGGTGGCCAGCGAGTAGTCGCGCAGCGTGGCCAGCGTCCTGATGTTGACCTCGTTCTCGACCTCCTCGATGAAGACGACCTCCTGCTTGCCCACGTACTGGTTGCCGCGGTACGCCTTGGCGTACTCGGTCGAGTACGGGCGTTCCTCGGTGGTCTTGGAGACCGCGACGTAGATGCCGCCCAGCACCAGCGCGGCCAGCACGAACAGCAGCCCCGAGTAGAGCACGGTGAGCCGGAAGCGGATGGTGTGGATCACGCCGGTTCCCTGAGCCGGTAGCCGCGGCTGATCACCGTCTCGATGAGGCCGTCCTCCTGGAGCTTGCGGCGCAGGTTGCCGACGGTGACCCGGACGGTGTTGGTGAACGGGTCGGCGTGCTCGTCCCAGACGTGTTCGAGCAGTTCCTCGGTGGAGACCACGTGGCCGGGGCGGGTCATCAGGTAGTGCAGCACGCCGTACTCCTTGGGGGTCAGGGCCAGCGACCGGCCGTCGAGGGAGACCTCCATGCGGGCGGTGTCGATGCGCAGCCCGCCCACCTGGAGGACGGCGGTGCCGCCGGTGTCCCTGCGCAGCAGCGCCCGCACCCTGGCCAGCAGCTCGGGGAAGGCGAACGGCTTGACCAGGTAGTCGTCGGCGCCCTCGTCGAGGCCGCGCACCCGGTCGTCGAGGCGGTCGCGGGCGGTGACCATGATGATCCGCACCCCGCGGCCGGCGGCCCGTACCGAACGGCAGAGCTCGAAGCCGTCGCCGCCGGGCAGGTTCAGGTCGAGCAGGACCAGGTCATAGGTGTTGACCTCCAGCTTCTCGTGCGCCGACGGCGCGTCGTAGGCCACGTCCACCGCGTAGCCCGCCCGGACCAGACCCACCCGTAACGCGTCGACCAGGTCTTCCTCGTCCTCGACCACCAGCAGTCGCATGATCTTGACCATAGTTCCGGATGAGGTGTCACGCCATGGGTCCGGAGCGGCGTTCCCGGCTTCAGCACCACCTCACCAAACGCCAGCGAAAGCCCACATAACTATCGCCTTTACACGATTTTTCGGTGTTCACCGTTAGATCTTTCGACCATGACGCCCTTCCAGCGATATTTGGCAGAAGAAGTGGCACTCGACCACGTAGAGGGCCTGATCTCGCGGCGGGAGGCCCTGCGCCGCCTGGGCCTCCTCGGGCTCGCCCTCCCCGCCGCCACTGCCCTCCTCGCCGCCTGCGGCGCCACCTCGGACACCGACCCGGCGAGCACGCCCACGCCGCTCGCGGCCTCGCCGTCCGGCACGGCCTCCCCCGCGGGCCCGGCCCCGCTGCCCACGCAGGAGATCTCGTTCGCCGGCCCGGACGGGACCACCCTGCGGGCCGCCTGGGCGCCCGCCGCCGACCCCAAGGGCGCGGTGCTGGTCATGCACGAGAACCGCGGGCTGACCGAGCACATCCGCTCGGTCGCCGGCCGGCTGGCCGCGAGCGGCTACTCGGCCCTGGCGCCCGACCTGCTCTCCCGGGAGGGCGGCACGGCCGCGTTCGCCGACACCGCGCAGGTCACGGCCAAGCTGGGCGAGATCGCCCAGGACCGGTTCGTGGCCGACATGAAGGCGGCCGTCGGCGAGCTGGAGACGCGGGCGAAGGGCGCCGGGCTGGGCATGATCGGGTTCTGCTTCGGCGGCGGGATGACGTGGCTGCTGTTGTCGTCCGGGGAGACCCGGCTGGCCGCCGCCGCGCCCTTCTACGGCCCGCTGCCCGACGACGCCGACCTGACCGGCACCGAGGCGTCCGTGCTGGCGATCTACGCCGAGCAGGACGACCGCGTCAACGCCACCAGGGACGCGGCCGAGGCGGCGCTGACGAAGGCCGGGCTCACCCACGAGCTGGTGACCGTCCCCGGCGTCGGCCACGCCTTCTTCAACGACACGGGCGCCCGCTACGACGAGCGGGCCGCCTCGCAGGCCTACGACTACGTGCTGACCTGGTTCGGCCGCCACCTGTCCTGACCGGCGGGGCCTGTCCTGCTCGGCCGGGGCTGTCCTGACCGGCCGGCCCTGTCCTGCTCGGCCGGGCCGGAAAACGCGAGCGCCGCCCGCGGCGGAGAGCCGGGGCGGCGCCGGCGAGGCGAGGCCGGGGGTCAGTCGTTGAGGCGCTGGCGCAGGTAGGAGTCGACCTGGTCGATGGCGATGCGCTCCTGGGCCATGCTGTCGCGCTCGCGGATCGTCACCGCGTGGTCTTCGAGGGTGTCGAAGTCGACGGTGATGCAGAACGGGGTGCCGATCTCGTCCTGGCGGCGGTAGCGGCGGCCGATGGCGCCCGCGTCGTCGAACTCGACGTTCCACCGCCGGCGCAGCTGCGCGGCCAGGTCGCGGGCCTTCGGCGACAGGTCGGCGTTGCGCGACAGCGGCAGCACCGCGGCCTTGACCGGCGCGAGCCGGTGGTCGAGCCGCAGCACCGTGCGCTTCTCCAGGACGCCCTTGGCGTTGGGCGCCTCGTCCTCGGTGTAGGCGTCGATCAGGAAGGTCAGCGTGGCCCGGTCGACGCCGGCGGCCGGCTCGATGACGTAGGGGACGTAACGCTCACCGGTGTCCTGCTCGAAGAAGCTCAGGTCGACGCCCGAGGCCTTGGAGTGGGCGGTGAGGTCGAAGTCGGTGCGGTTGGCGATGCCTTCGAGCTCGCCCCACTCCGAGCCCTGGAAGTTGAAGCGGTACTCGACGTCGACGGTGCGCTTGGAGTAGTGGGACAGCTTCTCCTGCGGGTGCTCGTAGAGGCGCAGGTTGTCCTTGTTGATGCCCAGGTCGGAGTACCAGCGGAACCGCTCGTCGATCCAGTACTGGTGCCACTCCTCGTCGGTGCCGGGCTTGACGAAGAACTCCATCTCCATCTGCTCGAACTCGCGGGTGCGGAAGATGAAGTTGCCCGGGGTGATCTCGTTGCGGAAGGACTTGCCGACCTGGCCGATGCCGAACGGGACCTTCTTGCGCGCCGACTGCTGCACGTTGAGGTAGTTGATGAAGATGCCCTGGGCCGTCTCCGGACGCAGGTAGGCCAGGCCCGACTCGTCCTCGACCGGGCCGAGGAAGGTCTTGAGCAGGCCGCTGAACTGCCGGGGGTCGGTGAAGGTGCCCTTGTTGCCGCAGTTGGGGCAGGTGATGTCGGCCAGGCCGTTCTCGGGCTCCTTGCCGTTCTTCTCCTCGTACGCCTCCACGAGGTGGTCGGCACGGAAGCGCTTGTGGCAGGACATGCACTCGGTCAGCGGGTCGCTGAAGGTCTCGACGTGGCCGCTGGCCCGCCAGACCTCGGGGGCCAGGATGACGCACGAGTCGAGGCCCACCACGTCGTCGCGCGACTGGACCATGGACAGCCACCACTGCCGCTTGACGTTGTTCTTCAGCTCGACACCCAGAGGACCGTAGTCCCACGACGCGCGAAGTCCGCCGTAGATCTCGCTCGACGGGTAAACAAGCCCGCGGCGCTTGGCGAGGCTGACGATGGTGTCCATGACGTCGGTGCGTCGTGCCATTTTGGTTGCGTCTCTTTCCGGCTGGAGGTCGGCGAGTGAATTCGGTGAGATCCCAGCTTAGGGGACGCTCACCCGGTCTCGCGCGCGAGTAACGCTACGCACCCTCTTGCGTGTACACGTCCTCGTACGCGCTGGGTTCGTTGACCATGAGGATCATCAACGGGTACATGACCATCCTGGAGGCCGACAGCGCCCTGCGGTAGAACCCCGCGCCCTCCCATTCGCTGACCAGCGCCCACAGGTTGGGCTCGTCGACCGAACGGGCCAGCCGCCCGCGGTGGTAACCCGGCTGGGCGGCGAAGGTGTCGAGGATGGTGTGGCCCTGCTTGAGGAAGTCCTGGGACTGGGACTCTGGCACGGTGTATCGGATCACGGCGAGCACCAGCCCAGCCTAGAGGTGCGCACCCTGCTGTCACACGAACTCCCATAGGCTCTCGACGTGGCCTCCAAAAACAAGCGCCCGCTGCCCCAGGGCGAGCAGTTCTTCACGCCGGGCGCGGGCGGCGCGCGCAAGGCCGTCGAGCGGCGCAGCGCGGTCCCGATGACGTTTCTGTTCACGCAGGTGCCCAGGTGGGTGGCCCCCGCCCTGCTGGTGATCCTGCTGCTGGCCGCCTTCGCGCTGGCCAACTGGCTGGGCGGCGTGGCGGCGCTGCTGGTGCTGGCGTTCGTCGGGTGGCTGGCGTACCTGTCGTGGCCGTCGCTGGGCATCGGCGGGCGGCTGCTGCGGGTCGTGATGCTGGTCTTCCTGGCGATCCTGGCCGCTGACCGGTTTGGGGCGTTCTAGGCCGGCCCGCCGGAGATTTTGACAATCATTTTCATTTTCTCCATACTTGAGGGCGTGATGTCCCGTACGCCCCCAATGCGCGCCCTGACCTTCCTCGCCGGAGCAGCCCTGCTGGCCACGTCCGCCTGCGGCGCCGGGGCGGCGGAGAGCACCGAGACCGCCGCGGGCGGCAGGCCCGAGGTGATCGCCGCCTTCTACCCGCTCCAGTGGCTCACGGAGCAGGTGGCCGGGCCCGACGCGAACGTGACCGTCCTGACCGCGCCCGGCGTCGAGCCGCACGACCTGGAGCTGGGCATCCAGCAGATGACCAAGCTCCAGGACGCCGCGCTCACGGTCTACGTCAAGGGCGTGCAGCCGGCCGTCGACGACGCCGTCTCCGCCGACACCGCCTTCGACGCCGCCGCCGCCGTCACGACGATCCCGGCGGGCGGCCACGCCGATGAGGAGGGGCACGCGGAGGAGCACGGCGTCTCCTACGACCCGCACATCTGGCTCGACCCGTCCCGGCTGGCCACGGTCGCCGGAAAGCTGGGCGAGCGCCTGGCCGCCGCCGATCCCGCCCACGCGCAGGCGTACAAGGGCCGCGCCGCCACGGCGGCGGGCGTGCTGGGCGGCCTCGACCAGGAGTTCGCCGAGGGCCTGGCCGCCTGCGCCGGCAAGACGCTGGTCACCGCGCACGCGGCTTTCGGCTACCTGGCCGACCGCTACAAGCTCAAGCAGGTGGGCATCACGCTCGACCCCGAGACCGAGCCGTCGCCCAAGCGCCTGTCGGAGGTGGCCGCGCTGGCCAGGTCCGAGGGCGCCACCACGATCTTCACCGAGTCCCTGGTGAGCCCGAAGGTGGCCGAGGTGCTGGCCGGCGAGGTCGGCGCGAAGACGGCCGTGCTCGACCCGCTGGAGAGCAAGCCCGCCGGCGACTACCTGACGGCCATGCGCGACAACCTCAAGACCCTCCGGACGGCTCTGGGGTGTGCGGCATGAGCGAGACGGCCTTCGCGATGACCGGCGGCCGGGTCAGCTTCGACGGCCGGCAGATCCTGCGCGGCGTCGACCTGACCGTGTGCCCCGGCGAGGTCGTGGCCCTCCTGGGCGCCAACGGCTCGGGCAAGTCCACCCTGGTCCGCGCGCTGCTCGGCCTCACCCCGCTGTCCGGCGGCCAGACCCTCCTGTACGGCTCCCCGCCCGCCAGGTTCCGCGAGTGGTGGCGCATCGGCTACGTGCCCCAGCGCCTCCAGGTCGGCGGCGGCGTGCCCGCCACCGTCCGCGAGGTCGTGGCCTCGGGCCGCGTCGCCAGGCAGAGCCGGCTGCGCAGGACCAGCGCGGCCGACCGGGCGGCGGTCGCGCACGCCCTGGACGCGGTCGACCTGACCGGCCGGGCCGGCGACCCCGTGCAGTCGCTCTCGGGCGGCCAGCAGCAGCGCGTGCTCATCGCCCGCGCCCTGGCCGGGGAGCCCGACACGTACGTGATGGACGAGCCCACGGCGGGCGTCGACGCCGAGACCCAGCGGCTCCTGGCCGACACGCTGGGGGTCCTGGTCCGCGACGGCAAGACGATCGTCCTGGTCGCCCACGAGCTGGGCCCGCTGGAGCCGCTGATCACCCGCGGCGTCGTGGTCCGCGAGGGCCGCGTCGCGCACGACGGCGAGCCGCCGCGGCCCGAGGGCGAGTGCGCCAGGCCGGGACACGAGCACCAGCATCCGCACGCCGAGGAGCCGGCCGCCGGCCCGCTGACCGGCTGGCAGGGAGAACCGCGATGATCGACCTTCTGCAGGAGAACCTCTTCCAGCTCGCGCTGATCGCCGCGCTGCTGGTGGGGCTGTGCGCGCCCGCGGTGGGCACGTTCATCGTGCAGCGCAGGCTGTCGCTGCTCGGCGACGGCATCGGGCACGTCGCGCTGACCGGCGTGGCGCTGGGCTTCCTGACCGGCACGGCGCCGGTGCTGACGGCCGTGATCGTCTCGGTGCTGGGCGCGGTGGCGATCGAGCTGGTCAGGGCCCGGGGCCGGACCAGCGGCGACGTCGCGCTCGCCCTGCTGTTCTACGGCGGCATCGCGGGCGGCGTCATGCTCATGGGCATCGCCCCCGGCGGCAGCAACGCCAAGCTGAACTCCTACCTGTTCGGCGCCATCGCCAGCGTCACGCGGGAGGACATCTGGATCATCGGCGCGCTGGCCGTGGCGGTGATCGGCGTGGTCGTCGTCTTCGGCAGGGAGCTGTTCGTGCTCTGCCAGGACGAGGAGATGGCCAAGGCCAGCGGCCTGCCGGTGCGCTTCCTCAGCCTGCTGATCGCGGTCACCGCCGCGCTCACCGTGGTCATCGCCATGCGCGTGGTCGGCCTGCTGCTGGTCAGCGCCCTGATGGTGATCCCGGTGGCCACGAGCCAGCAGCTCACCAGGGGGTTCCGGGCCACGATGGGGCTGGCGATGTTGTTCGGCGTACTCGCCTCGGTGGGCGGTCTGCTGGCCTCGACGATGTCGTCGCGGGTGCCTCCGGGCGCGGCGATCGTGCTTCTCGCCCTCGCCGGCTTCGTCCTGGCCCTGGCTGTCGGTAAATTCGTACGGCGAGGCCGTATCCAGGAGTCCCCAGTGAGCCGGCGACCACATGTCCGTGTCGAGGAGGTCGCATGACGACGAGGCGCGATGCCGTGCACGACACCCTTCGCCGCAGCGAGGGGTTCCGCAGCGCCCAGGACGTCTATGCAGAGATGCGCCTGCACGGCGCCAAGATCGGGTTGACCACCGTCTACCGGGCGCTGCAGGCGCTGGCCGACTGCGGCCAGGTCGACGTGCTGCGCACCGACGAGGGCGAGTCGGTCTACCGGGCGTGCGCCAGCGACGACCATCACCATCACCTGGTCTGCCGCCGCTGCGGGCACACGGTCGAGGTGGCCGGGCCGGCCGTCGAGCGCTGGGCCGAGGCGGTCGGCAGCGACCACGGCTTCACCGAGATCACTCACACGGTCGAGGTCTTCGGCACCTGCTCGTCCTGCTCGGCGCCGGCCCGCGTGGGCTGAGGGCCGCGGGAGCCGTACAGCACGCCGAGCACGACCGCGGCGCACCCGGCGAGCTGCAGCGCGGAGGGCCGCTCCCCCAGCGTGAGCGTGGAGATGGCGACCGTGGTCATCGGCTGCACGAGCAGCAGCAGCGCCGTGAGCGCCGCGGGCTGCCTGGGCAGCGAGTACGTGATCAGCAGCCATCCGGCCACCTGCGGCCCCAGCGCGAGCAGCAGCAGCCACCCGTGCGCCGGCCATTCCGGCGCCAGGTCGGCCCCGCCGAACAGCGGGCTGAGCGCGGCGATCAGCACGGTGGCCACGACGGTCGCGTGCGCCAGCGGCCCTGCCGTCCGGCCCGGCCCGGCCTTCATGAGCAGCAGGTAGGCGGCGTACACGACCGAGGTCGCCAGCCCGGTGGCGGCGCCCATGACGGGGTCGAGCCCGTACGCCGCGCCGTCGAACACCCCGGAGATCAGCACGACCCCGCCGAAGACGATCGGCGTGCTCGCCATGAGCCGGTTGGACGGACGCTCGCGGAAGACGCCCCAGGCGGCGAAGGCCACGATGAACACCTGGAGGTTGCCCAGCACGGTCGCCAGGCCCGCGCCGACCAGCTTGATCGACTGGTGCCAGAACAGCAGGTCGAGCGAGAACAGCACGCCCGCCGCCCAGGCCGGCAGCGCGTTCCGCCAGGGCAGGGGCCCCAGCTTCCGCCGTTCGAGCCAGGCGAGCAGCAACATGGGCGGCACCGCGTACGCGCAGCGGAACAACGCCGACGTCGCGGGCGACACCCCGGACAGGCGCACCAGGGGCGCGGAGGTGGAGATGATCAGTGCTCCGGCGATCGCGATCAGCACGATACGCCGATATGCACTCACGGAAACCCCCGGAGTCCCATGGGAGAGATACGCTGCGACCACGCTAGAACCGGCCCCGACAGGAGTCAACATGCCGTTTGGCCATGACATGGTGCATTCTTTGGCGACCGTTGTCGACCTGGTCAACACCTCGCCGTCCACCGGCGGCGACGACGGTCTGGCCAGCCTGGCCGAGCTGCAGGCGTTCGTGGAGTCCCGGCAGATCAGCGGCATCGGCGGGCTGACCGCCCGCGACCTCGGCCAGGTCCGCATGGTGCGCGAGGCGTTCCACCGGGTGTTCACGGCCTCCGACGTGGCGAGCGCCGTGCGCACGCTCAACGCCCTGCTCGCCGAGACGCGCATCACGCCCAGGCTGACCGAGCACGACGGCCATCCGCTGCACGTGCACTACTTCGCCACCGACGCCTCCCTGGCCGAGCACGTGGCCGCCGACTGCGGCGTGGCGCTGGCGCACCTGCTGGTGGAGGGCGAGATGGAGCGCCTGCGCACCTGCTCGGCCCCCGACTGCGACCGCGTGTTCGTCGACGAGTCCCGCAACCGCTCGCGGGTCTACTGCGACAGCCGCACCTGCGGCAACCGCATGCACGTCGCCGCCTACCGGGCCCGCCGCCGCGCCTGACCGTTCGCGGTCACACAGGCCGGTCGCACAGGCCGGTCACACGAACCGCCCGTCCCCGCGATGACCGGGGGACGGGCGGCAGGTGCGGGTGGTTCAGGGTGCTTCGCTGGACGTCTGCCACCACGGCGGCTTGGCGGTGGCGAAGACGTCGGAACAGTTGCACGAGCCGCAACCAGGGATCATCGGCCCTCCTTCATCGTGGGGGAACGGGTTGTACCCGCCTTCACCGGCTCTCAGCCTGACCCTCGTGCCAGAATTCCGGATACCGCCGCGCCGCCACGTCCCTCAGCCGACGTCGCGCCGCCGCAGGGCCAGCAGCCCGCCGGCCGTGAGCGCGGCCGTCAAGGCGAGCAGCGTCAGCTCCGGCACCGTGCCGAACGCCTGCCCCGCCATGATGTTCGGCAGGTAGTGGAACGGCTCGAACGGCGTGCCGCCCCACACCCCGTAGAAGGGGGCGACGACCTGGCCGAGCAGGGCGGTCAGGATCCAGGCCGCCCAGCACAGCGGCACGCTCGCCCTGGGCAGCAGCCCGTAGGCCGCCAGGCAGACCGCGCCGAGGCACCACGCCGCCGGGGCCTGGCTCAGGGCGGCGGCCAGGAAGCGCGGCGCGGTGCCGGCGAAGTCGCCGAGGAGCGCTGCGTACACGGCGCTGAAGACGAGGGCGGCGAGCGCCGGCAGCACGGCCGTGCCGAGCGCGGCCACCACCAGGTGCCCGGCCGCCCAGCGGACCCGGGTCAGGGGCGTGGCCTGCACCTGGGCGGCGCGGCCCGAGGTCTCCTCCGCACGCAGCCGCATGATCATGAGCACCGGGTAGAGCGCGCTGCAGTAGGCGAGGATCAGCAGGTAGTACCACATGTATCCGTCGAGGGCGGCGTCCGCGGGGACGCCGAGCAGGGTCGTGATGTTGGTGACCACGATGCTCGGGCGGGCCAGCACGTCCTTGGCCTGCGGGCCCATCGCGCCGCCCACCGCCGCGAACGCCGCCGTCCCCGCCGCCCACTTCAGCAGCAGGCCGCGGTGCAGCCGCCAGGCCAGGGCGACCGGGCCGCGCAGCCGGGGGGCCTCCTCCTTGCCCGGCCGTTCCGGCAGCAGTCCCGAGCCGAGGTCGCGGCGGCCGAGCAGCGCGTACGCCAGCGCGCACAACGCCCCCGCGGCCGGCACGGAGACGCCGAGCAGCCACCAGCGGTCGGCCCGGTAGGCGTCCACGAGGTGGCTCCAGCCGAGCGGTGACAGGGCCTTGAGCCACGGCCGGTCGCTCGCGTCGGCGGCGTAGCGCAGGACGTAGGCGAGGCCGAGCGCGTACAGGCCGATGACCGTGGCGGTGCGGGCGTCGCGCGCCAGTTGCGCGGCGACGGCGCCGACGCCCGCGAACACCCAGCCCGCCACCACGACGGCGGCGCCGTAGGCGAGCGTGCCGGCGGGTTCGAGGCCGGCGGCGAGCAGGGCGGCGGCGGTCAGCGCCCCGCCGGCCAGGCTGGTCGCCCCGGCCACCAGCAGGGCCGCGCCGAGCGGCGCCCGGCGGCTCACCACGCCCGCGCGGACCAGCTCGGTCCGGCCCGCGTCCTCCTCCCTGCGGGTGTGCCTGATCACGGTCATCAGGGCGGCGAACGCGTTGATCACGTAGAGGAAGCCGCCGCTGCGCCAGGTCGCCAGCACCTCCAGGCGCGGCTCGACGACCCCGCCGCCGAGCGCCCGGAAGAAGGCGTAGCGGCGGACGACCTCGGTGTAGGCGAGCTTCAGCTCGTAGGTGCCCATGTTGCGGTTGATGTAGCCGACCATGGCCAGGCTCATGGCCACCAGCAGCAGGAACCACCAGGGGGCGATGGCGCGCTCGCGGCGCAGCGCCAGGCGGACGAGTGTCCCGGTGCCGCTCATCGCACGGCCTCCGCCCGCCGGCCGCCCTCGTAGTGGCGCAGGAACAGCTCCTCCAGCGTGGGCGGGCGGCTGTCCAGGGTGCGCACGCCCGCCGCGGTCAGGCGGCGCAGCGCCGGGCCGAGCGCGTCCGCGTCCACGTCGAAGCGCACCCGGCCGCCCTCCTCGCGCAGGTCGTGCACGCCGGGGAGCCCGGCCAGCCCTTCGGCGGGCCGGTCGAGCTCGGCGTGCACGGTGGTGCGGGTCAGGTGACGCAGCGCCGCCAGGGTGCCGCTCTCGACCGCGCGGCCGTCGCGGATGATCGTGACCCGGTCGCACAGCGCCTCGACCTCCGACAGGACGTGGCTGGACAGCAGCACGGTACGGTCGCCGCGCCGCCGCTCCTCCCTGACGACCTCCCGGAACGTCTCCTCCATGAGCGGGTCGAGCCCGGAGGTCGGCTCGTCGAGCAGCAGCAGCTCGGCGTCGGAGGCGAGCGCCGCGACCAGCGCGACCTTCTGCCTGTTGCCCTTGGAGTAGGCCCGGCCCTTCTTGCGCGGATCGAGGCCGAACCGGTCGAGCAGGTCCTTCCTGCGCCCGCGGTCGAGACCGCCACGCAGCCGGCCCAGCAGGTCGATCACCTCGCCGCCGGACAGGTCGGGCCACAGTGTGACGTCGCCCGGCACGTACGCCAGGCGGCGGTGGAGCCCGGCGGCCTCCCGCCAGGGGTCGCCGCCGAGCAGCCGGACACTGCCCGCGTCGGCCCGCGCGAGGCCGAGCAGGATCCGGAACGTCGTGCTCTTGCCCGCGCCGTTGGGGCCCAGGAAGCCGTGCACCTCGCCGGTGCGCACGCTCAGATCGAGCCCGTCGAGGGCCCTGGTCCGGCCGTACGCCTTGACGAGTGCGGCCACCGAGATGGCGTCGCTCATGATGATCTGCCTCGTGACTGTTCGCTCGTACAGTTGACTACCCGAACGAGCAGGACGCTATATCTGCGTATAGTCGTTGTCCAGCGCGGCAGCTCAGCGGGGGTGAACCCGGGATGTCTCTAGGCGCCGGTCACCTCGTTGGGGATCGCGCCACCGTAGCGGCGGTCGCGCCTGGCGTAGATCTCGCACGCCGCCCACAGGTCGCGGCGGTCGAAGTCGGGCCAGAGCCGGTCGAGGAAGACCATCTCGGCGTAGGCCGACTGCCACAGCAGGAAGTTCGAGAAGCGCTGCTCGCCCGAGGAGCGCAGGAACAGGTCGACCGGCGGGATCTCCGGCTCGTCGAGGTAGCGGGCGAACACCTTCTCGCTCACCTTGGACGGCTTGACCCGCCCGGCCGCGATGTCGGCCGCCAGCTTGACCGCCGCGTCGACGATCTCGGCCTGGCCGCCGTAGTTGACGCAGAACTGCAACGTCAGCTTGTTGTTGCCGACGGTCATCTGCTCGGCGCTCTGCAGCTCGGAGATCACGCTCTTCCACAACCGGCCAGGACGGCCCGCCCAGCGCACCCGCACGCCCATGGCGTTGAGCTCGTCGCGCCGCCGCCTGATGACGTCGCGGTTGAAGCCCATCAGGAAGCGCACCTCGTCGGGCGAGCGCTTCCAGTTCTCCGTGGAGAAGGCGTACGCGCTCAGGTAGGGGACGCCCAGCTCAAGGGCCCCCTCGATGACGTCGAACAGCGAGGACTCGCCCGCCTTGTGCCCTTCGGTGCGCGGCAGGCCGCGGGCCTTGGCCCAGCGGCCGTTGCCGTCCATCACGATGGCGACGTGCCGGGGCACGAGGTCACGCGGGATCGGCGGCGGGGTCGCGCCGGACGGATGAGGGGTCGGAGGCCGGACGTTCACGCATGCTCCCTTTCGACGTGTCGCAGAGAGCGTATTCCGTGTTCCAGATGCCATTGCAGATATGCGGCCACCAGACCGCTGCACTCGCTGCGGTGGCGCGACTCCGAGGCGTCGGCGGTGGCCCAGTCGCCGCGCAGCAGCGCCGTCATGAGCCCGATCGTCTCCCCCGCCGGCACCGCCGAGCCCGCCGGACGGCACGCCCCGCACACCACGCCGCCCGCGACGATGGCGAAGGCCCTGACCGCCGGGGCCTGGCACTTGGCGCACGCCTCCAGCGCGGGCGCGTAACCGGCCACCGCCAGCGAGCGCAGGAAGTACGCGTCGAGGACCAGCCTGGCCTCGTGGGCGCGTTCGGACAGCGTGCGCAGGCCGCCGACCAGCAGCAGGAACTGCCGCAGCGCCGGCTCCTTCTCGCCGTGGGTCAGCCGGTCGGCCGTCTCCAGCATGGCGCTGCCCGCGGTGTAACGGGGGTAGTCGACGGCCAGCGCCTCGCCGTAGGGCCTGATGGTCTCCGCCTGGGTGATCACGTCGAGCGTGCGGCCGGTGTGGAGCTGGAGGTCGACATGCGTGAACGGCTCCAGCCGCGCGCCGAAGCGTGACTTGGTGCGGCGCACGCCCCTCGCCACCGCCCGGATCTTGCCGGTGCGCTTGGCCAGAACGGTGACGATGCGATCGGCCTCACCGAGTTTCTGCGTCCGCAGGACGACGCCTTCGTCGCGGTAGAGACTCACTTGCCCATCTTACGGCCGCACGCGCGGCATGTTCCGGGCATGCTCTGGTGACGCGAGTTTGCCCTGCCGTCACTAGACTTTGACGTCTGTCCCCGCATCACCCGTTGTTCAACCCCCCGCTACTGCCTCGAAAGGGAGTCATGACCCGCGTGGTCCTGCTGGGCTCTTCGCCCGGCCCCGACACCTCTCCGACCGGCCTGAGGCTGGCCGCGCTGCCCGGCAATCCCACCGTGGCCGAGCGGCTGCGCAGCCAGCTCGTCTCCTATGACCCGCGGCCCGCCACGATCGAGACCGGCGACGTGGCCGCCGCCCTGCGTGCCCTGGCCGACGTCGCAGATTCGGCAACGGAGAACCTCTTCATCATCCCCCAGAACTCGGTCCTCCACGACGAGCTGATCTACCAGATCAGCAAGGCCAAGCGCGGCGCGCTGGCGCTCGTGGCCAAGGAGCCGCGGCTGGAGGTGACCGAGGAGGCGCAGGAGGACACCGTACCGATCGACGAGGCCGACCCGGAGATCGGCTACGGCCGTCTCGAGGGGCTGCCGGTGCGCGCGCGGGTCGGCAAGTCGCGCGTCGTGTCGGTCGGCACCGCCAACCACGCGGTGACCAGGCCCAACGCGGTGGTGCTCGGCCCGCTGCACATCAGCGCCCGCAACGCCCCCGTGCTCGCGCAGACCTGCCGCGAGCTGGCCCTCATGGCCGACCGCTTCGGCGCGGACGACGACCTCGTCCAGCTCGTGGTGTTCGGCCTGGTGCGCAACGGCGTGTCGGTCGGCGTGCGCGGCCGCCGCGACCTGTTCTACCGCCGGGTGAGCACGCCGGAGGAGGTCAACGAGGCCGGCGCCGAGATGGCCGGCATGAACGAGGACCGCGCCCGGCTCAACAACGCGGTCAAGGGCGCCGACGGCTTCTTCACCACCTACTTCGTCTCCACCTACTCGCGCTTCATCGCCCGCTGGGCGGCGCGGCGCGGGCTCACGCCCAACCAGGTGACGCTGATCTCGATCCTGCTCGGCGTGGCCGCCGCCGCCTGCTTCGCCACCGGCGACCGGCCGTGGATGGTCGCCGGCGGCCTGCTGATCTACTTCGCCTTCGTCTTCGACTGCGTCGACGGGCAGGTGGCCCGGTATGCCCGCAAGTTCGGCGTGCTGGGGGCCTGGCTCGACGCCACCTTCGACCGCTTCAAGGAATACGTGGTCTTCGCCGGCCTGGCCGTCGGCTGGGTCGTCTCGGGCAACGGCGACGACATCTGGATCCTGGCGCTGGCCGCCATCGGGCTCCAGTCCGTACGCCACCTGCTCGACTTCTCCTTCGGCATCTCCAACCGGCGCAAGCCGCCCGGGCAGCTCCCCACCCTCCCGCTCGACGCCCCCGACGACCGCGACCTGCGCAGGGCGCTGGAGCGGCGCAAGGTCGAGCGCAGCCAGGGCCTGCGCGGCGTGCTCAAGATGTGGACCAGGGCGGGCAAGTTCCGCGCGGTCCACTGGGCGCGGAAGATGATCGTGTTCCCCATCGGCGAGCGGTTCGCGGCCATCGCGATCACCGCCGCCCTCTTCGACGCCCGGATCACTTTCCTCACCCTCGTGATCTGGGGCTCCGTCGCCGCCGCCTACACCCTCACCGGACGCCTCATGAGGTCGCTCGTATGATCACTCAACCGCAGGCCATGGCCACCCCCACGCCGGACCCCGACGAGGAACGCCGCCGCATCCAGACCGCCCGCCTGCTCGCCTACCGCGACGACGGCCCGCTCGTGCACGCCCTCGCGGGCAAGCTGGGCAAGGGCCTGCCACCCGTGCCCGCCACGCTCGTGGCGCTGCTCGCCGTCATCGCCGTCACCGTCGTCGGGCTGCCCAACAAGGGGCCGATGCTGCTCCTGCCGGTGGCCATCACGCTGCTGCTCGTGCTGCCGACCGCGCCGCGCGACCACCTGGGCCGCTTCGACTGGCTCACCCCGCCGCTGCTGCGCGGCACCGAGTTCCTCGCCATGATCGCGATCGGCCTGGCCGCCGGCGCGCCGAAGTGGCTGCTGTTCGTGCTGGTCTACGTGGTGGGCTACCACACCTACGACACCGTCTACCGCACCCGGCAGAGCATCTGGCCGCCCGCGTGGGTGTTCCACGCGGGGCTCGGCTGGGAGCTGCGCCTGCTGATCATCGGTGCCGGCGCGGCGCTGGGCTGGCTGACGCCGGTGCTCGCGGTGCTGACGGCGTACCTGTTCGTGCTGTTCGCGGTGGAGAGCGTGACGAGCTGGGTGCGCCTGGACAAGGCCTCCGCGCAGGCCGGGGCCGACGCCGAGCAGGACCTCGAGGCCTCGCCCGAGGACGCGCTCGAGCAGGCCACCGGCGAGGCGGAGAAGGGCTGAGCGGCCACCTCCCCCTCCGGACACGACGGCGGTCACGGGCTCCCGATCAGGGTGCCGGTGGCCGCCGTCTCGCGTGCGGGCGCTGGATCGCCCCACCGGAAAGGACATGACGGACTAGTCTGAAATTTACGGACATTCGAGCCGGAGTCCGGTCCGGCCGGAGCCAGGAGACGCGGAGGGCGTTCTTGTCGCGGCCGTTCAGGCGAGGGAACCCGCCGGACGGGTGCGCGGAGGCGCCGTTCAGGCGAGTGGGCCCGCCGGACGGGCGTGCGGAGGCGCACCCCTCCTCCGCACGACGCGCCCGAGGTGGCCCGTCAGCGATCCCCGTGATGGTGCTGGCGTTGGTCGCGGGCCTGGTGAGCGGGTGCGGCACGGATCCGGGCCCGGTGTGCGGCGCGGTCGTCGACTCGACGGGCTACGCCGACCCGGTGACCTCCAGGAACGACGTCGACTCCGAGCTGCCGAAGTTCGCCAAGGGCTGCGACTGGATCGGCTTCGCGGCGGTGACCGGCAGCTCGGAGAGCAGCACGTGCCGCGAGGATCCGGCGCCCATCGCCGCCACCCGCACCGAGAACCCCGACGACGACCTCGCGGTCGAGGACCGGGTCAGGGCCCGCCGGATCACACAGGTGCTGCCCCGGGCGGTCGAGCTGTTCGACTGCCCGAAGGAGGGCCGGGGCTCGGACGTCCTGGGCGCCCTGCGGTACGCGGTCAAGCAGCTCAGCGCGCTGCGGCAGCCGGACAGGGAGCACCGGCTCATCGTGTTCAGCGACCTGGTCAACAACCACGGCGACCTGGACGTCGGCAAGCTGGACCTGAGCGAGGCCGCCCGCGGCCGGAAGATCGAGGAACTGCGGGACGCGCGGCTGCTGCCCGACCTGTCCGGGTACGCGGTGGTGGTGCACGGGTTCCTGCGGGGGAAGAAGTCCGACCCCGACCGGTTCCCGCTGCTGGAGAGCTTCTGGCGGGCGGCGTTCGAGGCCGCGGGGACGTCGTCCGTCGACCTGCTCTAGAGCGCTCTCCCATATTGACACGCGGTCAGCAGCGTGTTTACGTCGCCTCAAGAGAGCGCTCTCTCACTCGACTCCACCACCCCCCATGGAGCAGGGATGACAACAGAGATCCGGCACAGGCGCCGCCTGGTGGCCGTGGCGGTGGTGCTCGTGGCACTCACCGGCCTGCTCGTCAAAGTGGCCGTCAGCGCCTCGGCGTCCGTGCCGTCCACGCCGTCCGGCTGGTCGCTGGTCTGGTCCGACGACTTCAACGGCTCGGCGGGCACACCGCCCTCGTCCGCCGAGTGGATCATCGACACCGGGCACGGCTACCCCGGCGGGCCGGGCAACTGGGGCACCGGCGAGATCCAGAACTACACCTCCAGCACCTCCAACGTCAGCCTCGACGGCTCCGGCAACCTGCGCATCACTCCCCTGCGCAGCGGCTCGGGCGAGTGGACCTCGGCCCGCATCGAGACCCGGCGGGCCGACTTCAAGCCGGCCGCCGGGCGCGTCCTGCGGATCGAGGGCCGGATCCAGATGCCGAACGTGACCGGTCAGGCGGCGCTCGGCTACTGGCCGGCGTTCTGGGCGCTCGGGGCGCCGTACCGGGGGAACTACTGGAACTGGCCGGGCATCGGCGAGTTCGACATCATGGAGAACGTCAACGGCATCAACTCCGTGTGGGGCGTGCTCCACTGCGGCGTCAGCCCCGGCGGGCCCTGCAACGAGACGACCGGCCTCGGCGCGAGCCGGGCCTGCCCCGGATCGTCCTGCCAGTCGGCCTTCCACACCTACCGCTTCGAGTGGGACCGCGCCGCCAGCCCCAACCAGCTCCGCTGGTACGTCGACGGCCAGCAGTTCCACAGCGTGAGCCAGAACCAGCTCGACGCCACCACCTGGACCGACATGACCGGACACGGCGGCTACTTCCTGCTGCTCAACCTGGCCATGGGCGGCGCGTTCCCCAACGCCCTGGCCGGCACGGGCACGCCGACGGCGGCGACCGTCCCCGGACACCCGCTGCTGGTGGACTACGTGGCCGTCTGGCAGAGCGGCACGGTCTCCACCCCGACGGCGACCCCCACCGTCCCGGGCGGCGTGGACGCGCGCTCCACCATCCAGGCCGAGCGCTACCAGGCCCAGTCGGGCACCATCGTCGAAGCCACCACCGACACCGGCGGCGGCCAGAACGTCGGCGCCATCGCGGGCGGCGACTGGCTGCGCTACGACGGGGTGAACTTCGGCTCCGAGCCCGCCCGCCAGTTCAAGGCCAGGGTGGCGTCGGGGGCGGCGGCCGGCGTGAGCGGGCTGGTGCAGGTGCGGCTGGACAGCCCGTCCGCCCCGCCGATCGGCGACTTCGCGCTGGCCGGTACCGGCGGCTGGCAGAGCTGGCGCACGGTCCCCGCCAACATCAGCGGGGTGACCGGCACGCACACCGTCTACCTGACCTTCAGCAGCGGCCAGCCCGCCGACTTCGTCAACGTCAACTGGTTCACCTTCTCGACGACCTGACCGCCCGCGGACGGCGGAGGCTGCTTCGGTGGTGTTGGCGGGAGATGGGGAACAATGGGACGGTGCGCGAATTGCCGGTGATCGACATCTCCCCGCTCCTCAGCGACACCACAGGCGGTGACAGGCAGGCCGTCGGCGCGGCGATCGGCGCGGCCTGCCGGGACAGCGGCTTCTTCTACGTCCGCGGGCACGGCGTGCCGCAGGAGCTCCTCGACCGGCTCGACGCCGCCGCCAGGCGCTTCTTCGCGCTGCCCGAGGAGGTCAAGGACGAGATCTCGATGGACCGCGGCGGCCCGGCCTGGCGCGGCTTCTTCCCGGTGGGCGGCGAGCTGACCTCGGGGCGGCCCGACCTGAAGGAGGGCGTCTACTTCGGCGCCGAGCAGCCGCCCGGCCCGCTCCCGCTGCACGGCCCCAACCAGTTCCCCGTCCAGGTGCCGGAGCTGCGGGCCGCCGTGCTCGCCTACCTGGACACGATGACGGGGGTCGCGCAGGCGGTCATGTCGGGGGTCGCGCTCAGCCTGGGCCTGGACGAAGGCTACTTCCGCACCGGCTACACAGCGGACCCGACCGTGCTGTTCCGGATCTTCCACTACCCGCCCGCGCCCCCGGACGACGACGAGACCTGGGGCGTGGGCGAGCACACCGACTACGGCCTGCTCACCCTCCTCCTCCAGGACGCCAACGGCGGCCTCCAGGTCCGCACGGCGGACGGCTGGATCGAGGCGCCGCCGCTGCCCGGCACGTTCGTCTGCAACATCGGCGACATGCTCGACAAGCTCACGGGCGGCCGCTACCGCTCGACGCCGCACCGCGTGCGCAACCGCAGCGGCAACGAGCGCCTGAGCTACCCGTTCTTCTTCGACCCCGGCTGGGACAGCGTGGTGCCGCCCCTCCCCTACGCCGCCGGCGAGCGGTGGGACGGCCAGGTCGACTTCACCGGCACCTACGGCGAGTACCTGCTGTCGAAGGTGTCCAAGGTCTTCCCCCGCCTGTTCGAACGCCGGATCTAGGAGAGCCGCCCCCGCGGCTCCTTGTCCTCGCCGGTCTCCTCGCCCTCGGGATGCTCCACGACCAGGTCGTAGGTGGTGGGGAAGAGCTGCCGGAAGGCGGTGTCCACGCCGCCGGGATCCGGCTCACCAGCGTAGCGCGGAGAAGTCGATCGGCCGGGGCCCGAGTTCCGCGGTACGCCCGGCCAGGTCGCGCATCCTGCGGGCGAACTCCTCGGCGGGCAGCCGCCTGCGGTCGCCGTGGCCGGGCAGCAGCCATTCGAAGCGGATCCGCACCGCCGTACGGGCCAGCGACGCGGCCAGCACGGTGATGGAGTACCAGGTGACCGACTCGGCAACGGCGAGGTCCCCGGCGGACCTGGACCAGTAGAAGCTGTCGCCGCTGAAGCAGTACCTCTCGTCGGCGACGTACAGCACGCTGCCCTCGGTGTGCCCGGGCAGCGGGTGGGCCGTCACGCCGTCGGCGATCTCGACCGGCTCTTCTCCCCGGAGAACGCGGTCGGCGTCCGGGGCGGCGGTCAGGTCCCCCTCGTGGATCCACAGGCGGGCGCCGAACCGGTCGGCGTACCGGCGGCCGTGCGCGGCGTGGTCGCGGTGGGTGAGCAGGACGTCGGTGATCGGGCCGTACGCGGCGTACCGCGCGGCCAGGGAGTCGCTCCAGCGCGGCGTGTCGATCATCATGAGGTTGCCGGCGGGCCGGCGCAGCAGATAGGCGTTCGCGCCGGCGGTGTGCGGCGAATTGTGGCCGCACAGGTACACGTGCTCCGCGAGCGGCAGCGGAAAGGGATCGAGCGCGGGGTCCGGTCCGCGCGTGCCGCGCCGGATCGATCGGGTGTGGCAGGCGAACGCCGCGGCGTGCATCGCCCGCTCCTCCGTCTCGGTGCGCGGCCGGCGGACGACCACGGAGCGGCCGGCGACCTCGGCGATGAGCTCCGGGGCCAGCTGCCGGGCGGTGTCGCAGTTGGTGCAGCGACGGTCGACGCTCCAGACGACGTCGGCCGATGGCTCGTTCATGGCGTGGTCCTTCCCGGAATGGCGAGAATTGACGCTCGATTTACTATCACGCCCGCCGGGGACGGGACAAATGAAAAGCACCGTTGACTTTTCCGGAATATCCTGATCCCAAAAATACGCCGATGAGGAGATAGCCATTTCGGGAATTGTCAAGCGAGTCCGAGAAAGCGACCGTTTCGCTAAGCCGCGCGGTTTCCGTCTATGCCGACTCCCGCACCACCAGCCGGGTGGGCAGGACGACCGGCGTGGTGCTCCTGCCCTCCAGCCGGGACAGCAGCAGCCGCGCCAGCGCCAGCGCCTGCTCGGTGACGGGCACCCGGACGGTGGTGAGGGCGGGGGTGGTGGCCGAGGCGGCGTCGACGTCGTCGAAGCCCACGATCGCCAGGTCGTCGGGCACCCGCCGGCCCGTGGCGCGGGCGGCCAGCAGCGCGCCGATCGCCATCTGGTCGTCGGCCGCGAAGATCGCGTCCAGGTCGGGGGCGTCGCCGAGGAGCTGCCCGGCCGCCGCCGTGCCCGAACCCCGGGTCAGGTCGCCGATCGCCAGTCTGGGCCGCAGCCCGGCGCGGTCGAGGGCCGCGCGGTGGCCGGCGAGCCGGTCCTGGGTGACGACCAGGTCCATCGGGCCGCAGATCATGCCGATACGGCGGCGGCCGGTGGCCAGCAGGTGCTCGGTGGCCACCGCCGCGCCCGCGGCGTTGTCGGCGTCCACGTACGGCACCAGCGAGGCGACCGGCGGCCGGCCCAGCAGCACGAGCGGCACGCCGGTGCGCGAGAGCCGTTCGGCCAGGGTGTCGCCCCGCTCGGGCGGCAGCAGGACGACGCCGTCCACCAGCCGCGCCTCGGCGTGCCGGACGATGCGGCGCCGGCTCTCGGCGGTGTCGGCGAGCATGAGGGTGATCTGCTTGCCCGCGCCCTCCAGCAGGCTCGTCACGTACTGGACGACGGCCGCGACCATCGGGTCGGCGGCGTGCCTGGGTGCCGACAGCACGAGCGCGACGGTGTCGGTGCGCCGGGTCACCAGGCTGCGGGCGGCGGCGTTGGGCACGTAGCCGAGCTCCTTGACGGCCTGGAGGACCGTGGAGCGCACCTCGGGGCTGACCGACGCCTCGCCGTTGACGACGCGGGAGACCGTGGCCCGGGAGACGCGGGCGCGGGCAGCCACGGTCTCCAGCGTGGGACGCCTGGGCGGGGCCTCGGTCAGGCCGTTGCGCCTGATCACGTCGCGGTACCACAGCGCGCTGTCCTTGGGCCGCCTGCGCTGGGTGTCGAAGTCGACGTGCACGAGGCCGAACTTGCGCCGGTATCCCTCGGCCCATTCGAGATTGTCGAGCAGCGTCCAGGCGAGATATCCGCGGACGTTCGCGCCTTCCTCGACGGCGGTCCGCAGGGCCCGCAGGTGTTCCTCGATGAAATGCACGCGGTCGACGTCGTGAATGCCGTCGGGAGTGACCGTGTCGACGAAGTCCGCGCCATTCTCGGTGATCATCAGTTCGAGGCCGGGATATTCTCCGGTGAGCCGCCGCAGTAACACGGAAAGGGCGTTCGGGACGATCGGCCAGCCCATCGCGGTGACCGCCGTGGGAATGGTGCTGAAAAGCACGCCCGCGCTTCCCGGATAAGCCGGGTCGGCCGGTTCGCCGGGCTGCGCCTGGACGACGGCGGGCGCGTAGTAGTTGACGCCGAGCAGGTCGAGCGGCTGGGCGATGTCGGCCAGGTCGCCGTCGTGGACGTGCCCGAGCCCGGCGTGCTCCTCGATGACCGGCAGCAGGTCGGCGGGGTAGGCGCCGCGCAGCATCGGGTCGAGGAACTGCCGGTGGACGAGCGCGTCGATCCTGGCCACGGCCTCGGCGTCCTCCTCCGACAGCGGCCGGTCGAAGTCGCCGACCTGGGCCGGTGTCAGCACGGGCGAGAAGTTGAGCACGGCCCCCACCTCGGCGGCCCCGGCGGCGCGCAGGGCCTGGGCGCCCAGCCCGTGGGCGAGCAGCAGGTGGTGGGCGCTCCTGAACGCCTCGGCGGCCGACCGGCGGCCCGGCGCGTGCACCCCCGAGCCGTGGCCGACGAAGGCCGCCACCCACGGCTCGTTGACGGTGAACCAGGTGCCGACCCGGTCGCCGAGGCGCTCGGCCACGATCGCCGCGTAGTCCGCGAAACAGCGGGCGGTGTCGCGGGACGGCCATCCGCCGCGCTCCTGCAGCGCCTGCGGCAGATCCCAGTGATAAAGGGTGGCCAAAGGCGTGATGCCCGCCTCCAGCAGGGTGTCGACCAGCCGCTGGTAAAAGTCGAGACCGGCCGCGTTCACCTTTCCGGAGCCGTCCGGGAGAATGCGCGGCCAGCTCACCGAGAACCGGTACGCGGCCATTCCCAGGTCTTTCATCAGCGAGACGTCCTCGCGATATCGGTGGTAATGGTCGCAGGCGTCGGCCGGGCCACCGGCGAAGGCGTCCCAAATGGACGGCCCGCGGCCGTCGGCGGCCGTGCCGCCCTCGATCTGGAAGGCCGACGTCGAGACCCCCCAGACGAAACCCTCGGGAAAACGTGCGCTGTTCATGTGGCGGCAATCCTCCGGCAGTGGACCGAACGCCCAGTCTCCCGCGCGGCGCTCGTCGCGCGCCAGCCTGGCCAGGCGGTATACAGAGCCCGTGGAACTGGACCGGCTCGATCGTGACATCATCGCGGCGCTCGTCGACGACGCCCGCGCGACCTACGCGGACATCGGCCAGCAGGTGGGGCTGAGCGCGTCGGCCGTCAAGCGGCGGGTCGACCGGCTGCAGAAGAGCGGGGCGATCACCGGCTTCAGCGCGCGGGTGGCACCCCAGGCGCTCGGCTGGACCACCGAGGCGTACGTCGAGCTGTTCTGCCAGGGCAAGACCAAGCCGTCGGACATCGCCCTGGCGGTGGCCAAGTTCCCCGAGGTGGTGGCGGCGGCCACGATCACCGGCGAGGCCGACGCGCTGCTGCACATCAGGGCCACGGACGTGCGGCACGTCGAGCGGGTCATCGAGCGCATCGCGGCGCAGGCTTTCGTGGTGCGGACCAAGAGCTCGATCGTGCTGTCGAGGCTGGTCGACACCCCTCCGGGAGCCGCCCTGACGGAGTCGCGCAACGGATCGCACGTCGTCGGCCGATAGACGCAACAGACCTGCGCCAACGCGCAATGTGCACCGCTTGGCCTGCGCAAACGTCAATTCTTAGGCTGTGCTCGTCTCCCCCGACACGGGAACTTCCCCTGCAATGACGACGGAGCCCTGCATGCCCAAACACTTCCTCATGTGCCGCCCGGACCACTTCGCGGTCGAGTACGCCATCAACCCGTGGATGGACCCCGAGGCCGGCGCCGACCGTGAGGTGGCGATCCGGCAGTGGGAAGGGCTGAAGTCGGCGTACGAGGAGCTCGGGCACCAGGTGAGCCTCATCGACCCGATCGAGGGCCTGCCCGACATGGTGTTCGCCGCCAACGGCGCGCTGGTCGTCGGCGGCCGGGTCTACGGCGCCCGCTTCACCTTCCCCGAGCGCGGCCCCGAGGGCCCGGCCTACCTGCGCTGGTTCGTCGAGCGCGGCTACCCGACGCTGGAGCCCACCTACGTCAACGAGGGCGAGGGCGACTTCCTCACCCTCGACGACGTCATCCTGGCCGGCACCGGCTTCCGCACCGACGTGGTCGCCCACCAGGAGGCGCAGGAGTACCTGGGCCGCCCGGTCGTCTCGCTGAAGCTGGTCGACCCGCGCTTCTACCACCTGGACACCGCGCTGTTCCCGCTCGACGGCCGCAACGTCGCCTACTACCCCGGCGCCTTCTCCAAGGGCAGCCAGGAGGTGCTGCGCACGATGTTCCCGGACGCGGTGATCGCGACCGCCGAGGACGCCGAGGTGCTCGGCCTCAACGCGGTCAGCGACGGCAGGAACGTGGTGATCAACTCCGAGGCGTCCGGGCTCCAGCTGGAGCTCAAGCGGCACGGCTACGAGGTGATCCCGGTCGAGCTGTCGGAGCTGCGCAAGGCGGGCGGCGGTCCCAAGTGCTGCACACTGGAGATCAGGGGGGAGAAGTAACATGAGCACCAGCGCAGAGCTGATCGAAGTAAGCGAGCGCCGCAGCGCGCACAACTACCATCCGCTGCCCGTGGTCATCCACGAGGCGCACGGCGCGTGGGTCACCGACGTCGAGGGCAAGCGCTATCTCGACTGCCTGTCGGGCTACTCGTCACTGAACTTCGGCCACGGCAACCCGAAGATCATCGAGGCCGCCCAGGAGCAGCTGAAGAACCTCACGCTGACCAGCCGGGCCTTCTACCACGACCAGTTCGCCCGGTTCTGCGCCGGGCTCGGCGACCTCACCGGCAAGGACATGATCCTGCCGATGAACACCGGCGCCGAGGCCGTCGAGACCGCGATCAAGGTGGCCCGCAAGTGGGGTTACGAGGTCAAGGGCGTCGCGCCGGAGCAGGCCAACATCATCGTGATGGAGGACAACTTCCACGGCCGCACCACCACGATCATCAGCTTCTCCACCGACCCCGACGCGCACGACGGGTTCGGGCCGTACACGCCCGGGTTCCGGATCGTCCGCTACGGCTCGGCCGAGGCGATCAGGGAGGCGATCGACGACAACACCGTGGCCGTCCTCGTCGAGCCGATCCAGGGCGAGGCGGGCGTGCTGGTGCCGCCGGACGGCTACCTGACCGAGGTCCGGCGCATCTGCACCGAGAACAACGTGCTGATGATCGCCGACGAGATCCAGTCGGGCCTCGGGCGCACCGGTCGCACGTTCGCCTGCGACCACGAGAACGTCGTCCCCGACGTCTACATCCTGGGCAAGGCGCTCGGCGGCGGCGTGGTGCCGGTCTCGGCCATCGCCGCGGACGAGGACGTCCTCGGGGTCATCAAGCCGGGCCAGCACGGGTCCACGTTCGGCGGCAACCCGCTGGCCTGCGCGGTCGGCATCGCCGTCATCGACATCCTGAACACCGGCGAGTTCCAGGCCAGGGCCGCCCGGCTCGGCGAGGTGCTGCACACGCGGCTGCGCGAGCTGGCCGGCAAGGGCGTGGTGGCGGTGCGCGGGCGCGGGCTGTGGGCGGGCGTGGACATCGACCCGGCTCTCGGCACCGGGCGCGAGGTCTCCAAGGCGCTGATGGCGCGTGGCGTGCTCGCCAAGGACACCCACGGGTCCACGATCCGGCTCGCGCCGCCGATCGTGATCTCCGAGGAGGACCTGGTCTGGGCGGTCGACCAGCTCGCCGCCGTGCTGGAGAGCCGCTAGCTCCGCCGGCCCCCGCCGGGGCCTGGACGGGCGCGCCGGTGGGGCCGGCGCGCCCGTCC
>NZ_JBEXYK010000025.1:0-116660 GCF_040630865.1 Nonomuraea sp. NPDC005730 | reverse complement strand
CCGGTGCGCCGCCGGCTCGCCTTGCTCCTGGTTCTCCTGCTGCTCGGCGGAGCCTGGCTGGCAGGCTTCGGACGCGGGTGGAGGGAGCCTTCGAAGGGGGCGCCCGCCGTCGTCGTGTCAGGCCTCGGACTTGGGCTGGGCGTCGACGCCCGCCTCCTTGCGCTGGTCGGCCGTGATCGGCGTCGGCGCGGCGGTCAGCGGGTCGAAGCCGGAGGCGGTCTTCGGGAACGCGATCACGTCGCGGATCGAGTCACCGCCGGACAGCAGCATGCAGATCCGGTCCCAGCCGTAGGCGATGCCTCCGTGCGGGGGCGGGCCGTACTTGAACGCCTCCAGCAGGAAGCCGAACTTGCTCTCGGCCTCCTCCTTGGAGATGCCGAGCACGTCGAAGACCCGCTGCTGCATCTCGGCCCGGTGGATACGGATCGAGCCGCCGCCGATCTCCATGCCGTTGCAGACCATGTCGTAGGCGTAGGCCAGGGCCTCGCCCGGGTGGTCCTGGAAGTTGTCGGCCCATTCGGGCTTGGGGCCGGTGAACGGGTGGTGCACGGCCGTCCAGCCGCCCTCGCCGTCCTCCTCGAACATGGGGGCGTCGACCACCCACAGGAACGACCACTGCGACTCGTCGATCAGGCCGCAGCGGCGGCCGATCTCCAGGCGGGCCGCGCCCAGCAGGTCGCGGGAGGCCGAGCGGGCGCCGGCGGCGAAGAAGATCGCGTCACCGGGGACGGCGCCGACCTTGGTGGCCAGGCCGGACAACTCCTGCTCCGACAGGTTCTTGGCGACCGGGCCGCCGAGCGTGCCGTCCTCCTGGACCAGCACGTAGGCCAGGCCCTTGGCGCCGCGGCTGCGTGCCCACTCCTGCCAGCCGTCGAGCTCCTTGCGGGTCTGCGAGGCGCCGCCCGGCATGACGACCGCGCCGACGTAGTCGGCCTGGAAGACGCGGAAGGAGGTGGCCGAGAAGTAGTCGGTCATCTCGACGAGCTCCTGGCCGAAGCGCAGGTCGGGCTTGTCGGAGCCGTAGCGGGCCATGGCGTCGGCGTAGGTCATGCGCGGCAGCGGCATGGGGATCTCGTAGCCGAGGATCTCCCGCCACAGGCGGCCGACCAGCTTCTCGCCGACCTCGATGACGTCCTCCTGGTCGACGAAGGACATCTCGACGTCGATCTGGGTGAACTCGGGCTGGCGGTCGGCCCGCAGGTCTTCGTCGCGGTAGCACTTGGCGAGCTGGTAGTAGCGCTCCAGGCCGGCGACCTGCAGCAGCTGCTTGAACAGCTGGGGCGACTGCGGCAGGGCGTACCAGTTGCCGGGCTGCAGGCGGACCGGCACCAGGAAGTCGCGCGCGCCCTCGGGGGTCGAGCGGGTCAGCGTCGGGGTCTCGACGTAGACGAAGCCGAGCTCGTGCATCACCTCGTTGGCCAGGTAGGTGGCCTTGGAGCGGGTGCGCATGGCGCTGGCGACCTGGTGGCGGCGGATGTCGAGGTAGCGGTACTTGAGGCGGGCCTCCTCCGACACGCCGACGTTGCCCTCGATCGGGAACGGCAGCGGCGCGGACTCGCTCAGCACCTCGACCCGCTCGGCCACGACCTCGATCGCGCCGGTGGGCAGCTCGGGGTTCTCGTTGCCCTCCGGGCGCACCCTGACCTGGCCGACCACCTGCACGCAGTATTCGGCGCGCAGGTCGTGGGCGTGGTCCTCCTCGCGGAAGACCACCTGCGCCGAGCCGGAGGCGTCGCGCAGGTCGATGAAGACCACGCCGCCGTGGTCACGGCGGCGGGCCACCCATCCTGCGAGCGTCACCTGCTGCCCGGCATGCTCCTCACGGAGCGACCCGGCCGTATGCGTGCGGATCACTGCACTTTCCCTTTCAAAACGTCGGCGACCTGGGCCAGCGGCACCTGGGTCTGTTCAGCGGTGGTCAGGTCCTTCAGTTGCACGGCCTCGGCCGCGAGGTCTCGCTCGCCCAGGATCAGCGCGAAGCGGGCGCCGGATCTGTCGGCGCCCTTCATCGCTCCCTTGAGCCCCTTGCCGCCGAAGGCCATGTCGGCGCTGACGCCCGCCTCGCGCAGCTCGGAGACGAGCAGGAACATGCGGCGGCGCGCGTCGTCACCCAGCGGGACACCGTACACCTGGACGCGGCCCGGCGCGGCCTCGCCGAGCAGACCCTCGGACTCCATGGCCAGGTAGGTGCGGTCGGCGCCGAGTGCCCAGCCGACACTGGGCAACGGCGGCCCGCCCAGCATCTCGCTGAGCCCGTCGTAGCGGCCGCCGCCGCCGACGGCCGACTGGGAGCCGAGCCCGCCGTGCACGAACTCGAACGTGGTGCGGGTGTAGTAGTCGAGCCCGCGCACGAGCCGGGGGTCGTCCTCGAAGGCCACGCCCGAGGCGGTCAGCAGCGAGCGGACCTCCTCGTGGTAGGCCTTGCAGGCGGCGCACAGGTGGTCGACGACCAGCGGCGCGCCGGTGAGCTGGGCCTGCACCTCGGGCCGCTTGTCGTCGAGCACCCGCAGCGGGTTGATGTCGATGCGGGCCCTGGTCTCCTCGTCGAGGTCGAGCCCGCGCAGGAAGTCCTGCAGCGCGGCCCGGTAGGCGGGCCGGCAGTTCTTGTCGCCGAGCGAGTTGAGCAGCAGCCTGACCTGGCGCAGGCCCAGCGAGGCGAAGCCGCGCGCGCCGAGCACGATCAGCTCGGCGTCGAGCGCCGGGTCCTCGGAGCCGAGTGCCTCGGCCCCGACCTGCCAGAAGTGGCGGTAGCGGCCCTTCTGGGCACGCTCGTAGCGGAACTGGCTGCCGGAGTACCACAGCTTGACCGGGAGCTGGCCGTTGTGCAGGTTGTGCTGGAGCACGGCGCGCACGACCGAGGCGGTGCCCTCGGGGCGCAGGGTCAGCGACCTGCCCGCCTTGTCGGGGAAGGTGTACATCTCCTTCGACACCACGTCGGTGGACTCGCCCACGCCCCGCTTGAACAGCTCGGTGTCCTCGAAGACGGGGGTCTCGACGTAGCCGTAGCCCGCCCGCCTCAGGGGCGCGGCCAGCGCCTCGCGCACGGCCAGGATGGCCTCGGAGCTGGGCGGCAGCCAGTCGAAGGTGCCTTTGGGTGCTTGGAAGCTCATTAGATCCCTCGTGTGGGACCGGCCTGCGGCGCCGCTTCCTTCAGGTAAGGGTTGGTGGCGCGCTCGCGGCCGATCGTGGTCTGTGGTCCGTGGCCCGGCAGGACGACCGTATCGTCAGGCAGCGGCAGGCACTTGGTGGCCAGGCTGCTCAGGATGGTCGCGTAGTCGCCACCGGGAAGATCGGTGCGGCCGATGGAGCCGGCGAACAACAGGTCGCCCGAGAACATGATCTCGTCGCCGGGCAGCCGGAAGCTCACCGACCCCCTGGTATGGCCGGGGGTGTGGTCGACCACGAGATCGAGGCCCGCCAGGCTGAGCGCCGCGCCGTCGGTCAGCTCGCGCACGTCGTCGGGCTCGCTCAGCCTGATGTCGCCGAACAGCGAGACGCCGCCGCCCCAGCCGGCCGAGGGGTCGCTCAGCAGGTGGCGGTCGTCGGGGTGGATCCACGCGGGGACGTCGCGCGCGCCGCAGACCGGGGCGACCGACCACACGTGGTCGAGGTGGCCGTGCGTGAGCAGCACCGCGACCGGCTTGAGCCGGTGCTCGCGCAGCAGCTCGTCGACGCCTTCGGCCGCGTCCTGGCCCGGATCGACGATCACGCACTCCTCGCCGGCCGCGGGCGCGACGACGTAACAATTGGTCTGGAGGGCCCCTGCGGGGAAGCCTGCGATGAGCATCTGCCTCAGGTGATCTCGTCGAAAAGCCAATGGGAATGTAACCGAAGGGTACCGGTGCGGGTCGCCGGGCTGCGAATCATTACCCATTGGCCGATACGATTCGCCCACCTCAGTTGATTGACTATGGGAGGCAAAGCGGTGGCCACGGGCAAGGACCGGCAGAAGCAGCTGGCACGTGAGCACTACGAGCGGCAGATGCAGCGCCGCATCGAGCGCGAGCAGAAGGCCAAGCGCACCGCGATCATCGGCTCCACGGTCGGCGTGGTGGTCGTGGTGGGCGGCATCGTGGCCGCGGTCGCGCTGCTCGGCGGCGGCGACTCGACGACCGAGGCGTCCGCCTCGCCCTCGGCCTCGGCCCCGCAGGACACCGCGTCGGCCGCGGCCAGCACGGGGCCGAAGCCGTACAACGCGGCGTCCGGCACCTGCGACTACGTCAAGGAGGCCGCCGGCGGCCAGGTCAAGGACGTCGGCATGCCGCCGGCCAAGGTCAAGACCGAGCCGGCCAAGAAGACGATGACGCTCGACACGAACCTGGGCGACATCGTGGTCGAGCTCGACAACGCCAAGGCGCCGTGCACGACCAACTCGCTGGCCTTCCTGGCCGGCAAGAAGTTCTACGACGGCAGCAAGTGCCACCGGCTCGGCAGCGACAAGTTCCCCATGCTGCAGTGCGGCGACCCGACGGCCAAGGCCGACGGCAAGAGCCAGGACGGCGCCGGCGGCCCCGGCTACGTGATGGCCGAGGAGAACCTCCAGGGGGCCACGTACAAGCGCGGCACGGTGGCGATGGCGAAGACCTCGGCGCCGGGCAGCACGGGAAGCCAGTTCTTCCTCGTTTACGGCGATCTCGGACTCACCCCGGATTACACGCCGGTGGGTACGATCACCAAGGGGCTCGACATCCTGGACAAGGTGAACAAAGCGGGCGTCATCGCTGACATGGGAGATGGGACCGGAGCACCGAAGCAAACCCTCGAAATCAAAGACGTGACAATCGCCGGCAAGAGCTGACGTAATACAAACTAGGGACGAAGTAGTCCCGAAGGGTCTGATGGATAGTGCGGGAGGACACGGTGAGCACCGACCCGTGGGGCCGGGTAGACGACGACGGCACCGTCTACGTGCGTACGGCTGAGGGAGAGCGGGCCGTCGGCTCCTGGCAGGCCGGTGAACCCGAAGAGGCACTGGCCTACTTCCATCGCAAGTACGACGAGCTGTCCGGCCAGGTGCAGCTCCTCGAACAGCGGGTCAAGGGCACCGACCTGGCGCCCGCGCAGGCCGAGGCGAGCATCGCCAAGCTGCGCGAGGCCGTCGCCGACGCCCACGCCGTGGGCGACCTGGCGGCGCTGACGGCCCGCCTCGACGGCCTGACCGAGCTGGTCGGCCATCGCCGCGAGGAGGTCAAGGCCGCCCGCGACCAGGCGCGCGCCGAGGCCAGGGCGGTCAAGGAGCGCATCGTCGCCGAGGCCGAGCGCATCGCCGACGAGACCACCCACTGGAAGTCGGGCGGCGAACGGCTGCGCCAGCTCGTGGAGGAGTGGAAGGCCGCCGACCGGATCGACCGGGTCACCGAGGCCGCGTTGTGGAAGCGGCTGTCGGCCGCCCGTACGGCCTTCGCCAAGCGCCGCAAGCAGTACTTCGCGGGCCTGGACGAGCAGCGCGAGGGCATCCGCTCGGCCAAGGAGCGCATCGTCGCCGAGGCCGAGGCCATCGCCGGCTCCACCGACTGGGGCACGACCGCGGCGATCTACCGCGAGCTGATGCAGCAGTGGAAGACCGCCGGGCGCGCCTCGCGCGAGGCCGAGGACGAGCTGTGGGGCCGCTTCAAGGCCGCCCAGGACCAGTTCTTCCAGGCCCGTTCGGCGGTCTTCGCCGAGCGCGACGCCTCGCTGGCGGCCAACGCCGAGGTCAAGGAGGAGCTGCTGGCCGAGGCCGAGAAGATCCTCCCCGTCACCGACGCGCGCACGGCCAGGGCGGCGCTGCGGCACGTCCTGGAGCGCTGGGAGGCCGCCGGACCGGTGCCGCGCGAGCAGCGCGACCGGCTCGAAGGCGGGCTGCGCAAGGTCGACGATGCCGTGCGCAAGGCCGAGGACGCCGAGTGGAAGCGGTCCAACCCCGAGGCCAGGGCCCGCGCCCAGAGCACGGTCGACCAGCTGCGCGCCTCCATCGAGCAGCTGGAGAAGCGGCTGTCCAAGGCGCAGGCCGCCGGCCGGGCCAAGGACGTCAAGGAGGCCGAGGAGGCGCTGGTCGCCCGCCGTTCGTGGCTGGAGGAGGCCGAGCGCACGCTGACCGAGTTCAGCTGAACCGATCTTCGGAGGGCGGCCGGGGTCCTACGCTGACGGCATGGACCCCGTCAGCGTCGCGCGCGCCCTCGTCGACGAGCTGTTCCCCGGCGCCCTGTACGCCTTCGTCGGCGGCAGCGTGCTCACCGAGCGCCGCACCAGCACCTCCGACCTCGACGTCGTGGTGGTGCTCGACGGGCTGGCCGTGCCCTACCGCGAGTCCCTGCGCTGGCACGGCTGGCCCGTCGAGCTGTACGTCCACAGCGAGACCAGCCTCGACGCCTACGTCGACCGCGACCTGGCCGAGCGCAAGCCGGGCGTGGCCCGCATGTGCGCCGACGGCGCGGTGCTGGTCGACCGCACCGGCGGCCGGGCCAGCGACCTGCAGACGGCGCTCGGCGACCGGCTGGCCGCCGGTCCCGGCGGCCTGGCCGCCGCCCGCGCCGAGCAGGCCCGGTACGGCCTGTCCGACCTGCTCGACGACCTGGCCGGCGCGACCGACCCCGGCGAGCAGCTGTTCATCCGCTGGCAGGTGGTCCAGGAGACCGCCAGGCTGGCCCTCGACGTGGGCGGCAGGTGGCGGGGCAACGGCAAGTGGCTGCTGCGCGAGCTTCGTGAGCACGACCCGGCGCTGGCCGAGGAGCTGCTGGCGGCCCACTCCGACCCGGCACTGCTGACCTCGGTGGCCTCAGGCGTGCTTGAACGGGCCGGAGGGCGCCTGTGGGAGGGCTACCGGGCCGAGGGCGACCCCTTCCACCTCCCGCTGCGTCACATCGCCTCAGACGCGCTGTCGGGCGACACGGCGCAGAGCGCCGGGATGCGCAGGCTGGCCGCCGTGAGCGGGGCCACGGCCGGCTCGTCGGCCCTGTGGATGGGCCAGACGCACGTCGCGCCCGCCACCCGCTCCTCCGACCACCACCACGGCGCCTCCGAGACCGCCATCTACGTCGTCAGCGGCGCCCCGCGCTTCGTCTTCCTCCAGGACGGCCGCGAGCGGCGCATCGAGGCGGCCCCCGGCGACTACGTCTACGTGCCGCCCTACACCCCGCACCGCGAGGAGAACCCCGACCCCGAGCGGGAGGCCGTCGTGGTGATCGCGCGCAGCACGCAGGAGGCGATCGTGGTCGACCTGCCGGACCTGAAGGGCTGAACCCCGGCCGGCCGGCCGCTCAGCTGCCGGCGCCGCTCACCCGGTAGACGTCGAAGACGCCCTGGATGCTGCGCACGGCCTTGAGCACGTGGCCCAGGTGTTTGGGGTCGCCCATCTCGAAGGTGAACTTGCTGATCGCCACCCGGTCGCGCGAGGTCGTCACGGACGCGCTGAGGATGTTGACGTGCTGGTCGGACAGGGTGCGCGTGACGTCGGACAGCAGGCGCGGCCGGTCGAGCGCCTCGACCTGGATGGCCACCAGGAACACGCTGTCGTCGCCGGGCGACCAGCTCACCTCGACCAGCCGGTCGGGCTGCTCCCTGAGCTGCTGGACGTTGGTGCAGTCGGCCCGGTGCACGGACACGCCGTGGCCGCGGGTGACGAAGCCGACGATCTCGTCGCCGGGCACCGGCGTACAGCACTTGGACAGGCGCACCCACACGTCGGCGTCGCCCGCCACGACCACGCCCGCGCCGCCGCCGCGCGGACGGCCGCGCAGCCGGGTCGGCAGGGACGTCTCGGCGATGTCCTCCTCGGCGCTCTCCACGCCGCCGATCGAGGCCACGAGCTTCTGCACGACCGTCTGCGCGGCGATGTGCCCCTCCCCCACGGCCGCGTAGAGCGCCGAGACGTCGGGGTAGCGCAGGTCGCGAGCGAGCGCCAGCAGCGCCTCGCCGGACATCAGGCGCTGCAGCGGCAGGCCCTGCTTGCGCATGGCGCGGCCGATGGCCTCCTTGCCCGCCTCGATCGCGGTCTCGCGGCGCTCCTTGGAGAACCACTGCCGGATCTTGTTGCGGGCCCGGCCGGACTTGACGAACTTCAGCCAGTCGCGCGACGGCCCGGCGTCGGGCGACTTGGAGGTGAAGATCTCGACCGTGTCGCCGTTGCCGAGCCGCGACTCCAGCGGCACCAGCCGCCCGTTGACGCGCGCGCCGATGCAGCGATGCCCGACCTCGGTGTGGACGGCGTAGGCGAAGTCGACCGGCGTGCCGCCCTCGGGCAGGGCGATGACCTGGCCCTTCGGGGTGAACACGTAGACCTCGGAGACCGACAGGTCGAAGCGCAGCGACTCCAGGAACTCGCCCGGGTCGGAGGTCTCCTTCTGCCAGTCGAGGAGCTGGCGCAGCCAGGCCATGTCGCTGCCCGGCTTGACCTTGCCGGTCGGCCCCGGCGCGCCGACCTCCTCCTTGTACTTCCAGTGGGCGGCCACGCCGTACTCGGCCCTGTGGTGCATCGCGTGGGTGCGGATCTGCAGCTCGACCGGCTTGCCCTCGGGACCGATCACCGTGGTGTGCAGCGACTGGTACATGTTGAACTTGGGCATCGCGATGTAGTCCTTGAACCGGCCGGGGACCGGGTTCCAGCGCGCGTGGATCGTGCCCAGCGCCGCGTAGCAGTCGCGCACGCTGTCGACCAGGACCCGGATGCCCACCAGGTCGTAGATGTCGTCGAAGGCGACGTCGCGGGCGATCATCTTCTGGTAGACGGAGTAGTAGTGCTTGGGCCGGCCCTTGACCACCGCGCGGATCTTGGCCTCGCGCAGGTCGCCGGAGACCTTCTCGATGACCTCCTGCAGGAACAGGTCGCGCCGCGGCGCGCGCTCGGACACCATGCGCGCGATCTCGTCGTAGCGCTTGGGGTAGAGCATGGCGAACGCGAGGTCCTCCAGCTCCCACTTGATCGTGTTCATGCCGAGGCGGTGGGCCAGCGGCGCGAAGATCTCCAGCGTCTCGCGGGACTTCTGGTGGCGCTTGTGCTCGGGCAGGTAGCGCATGGTGCGCATGTTGTGGAGCCGGTCGGCGAGCTTGATGATGAGCACGCGGATGTCGCGCGACATCGCCACGACCATCTTGCGCACGGTCTCGGCCTGCGCCGCGTCGCCGAACTTGACCTTGTCGAGCTTGGTGACGCCGTCGACCAGCGAGCCGATCGTGTCGCCGAAGTCGCCGCGCAGCTCGTCGAGGCTGTAGGCGGTGTCCTCGACGGTGTCGTGCAGCAGCGCGGCGCACAACGTCTCGTCGTCGGTGCCCAGCTCGGCCAGGATCGTCGCCACGGCGAGCGGGTGGGTGATGTACGGGTCGCCCGACTTCCGCTTCTGGTCGCGGTGGTGGTAGGCGGCCATGTCGTAGGCGCGTTCGATCAGGCGCAGATCGGCCTTGGGATGGGTGGCCCGGACCGTGCGGAACAGCGGCTCCAGCACCGGATTCATGGCCCCACCCCCAAACCGCCGTCGACGCACCGCAGGAACGCCGGGCGCGTCGGCATTACCAGCGTCGGTTACGTCGGGCGCGACCACATCACGGGGCACTCAGACTCCTCACGATCGAGTCCAGATCCCCCCAGTGTATCCAGGCTGTGAACCCCGACTCGCTCGGGCCGTCTCAGACGATCACCAGGGAGTGCAGGTCGACGGCCGGCAGGCGCTCGCGCCCCTTGAGAAACGCCAGCTCCATCAGCACCGCGATGCCGACGACGTGCGCGCCCGCCCGCTCGACGAGCTCGATGGTGGCCTTGGCCGTGCCGCCGGTCGCCAGCACGTCGTCGACGATGAGCACCCGGTCGCCGGGCGCGAAGGCGTCGCGGTGCACCTCGATGGTGGCCGAGCCGTACTCCAGGTCGTAGGACTCCTCCAGCGTCGCGGCCGGCAGCTTGCCCTTCTTGCGCACCGGGACGAACCCGGCCGCCGCCCGGTAGGCCACCGGCGCCGCCAGGATGAAGCCCCTGGCCTCGATGCCGACGATCTTGTCCACCTCGGCGAGGCCGGCCAGCTCCTCCACCACGGCCGCCATCGCGACCGGGTCGCCGAGCAGCGGGGTGATGTCCTTGAACAGCACGCCGGGCTTGGGATAGTCGGGGACGTCCCTGATCCGGTCCAGGATCAACTGGCTGAGCTCGCTCATCGTGCTTCCATCGCCTTCCTCGTGGGTGCCGCGCTCCATGATGGCCTACTCCGGCCCCTCCTCGGACCGTCCGCCGTCCCCGACGGCCCCTGGCGGGCCTCAGGCGCCCACCCGGGGACCAGGCCCGGCGCCCGGGTGCCCCACGACCCCCTCCGGCGCCGTACGGCCCCTCTGAACGCGACGACGCCCCCGCCCTGACGGACGGGGGCGCCGGGACGAGCCCCGGACGGGCTCAGCCCTTCGCTACGGCTGCGCTTTTGGAACCCTTCGCCCCCTTGCCGGAGGTGGAGGCGAGCCGGCGCGCGATGGCCTGGTACTTCGGCTCCCGCTCCTTGAGCGTCACCAGCATCGGCGTGGCCACGCACAGGGACGAGTAGGTGCCGACGATCATGCCGACGAACAGGGCCAGCGACAGGTCCTTCAGCGTGCCCGCGCCGAGCAGCGTGGTGCCGATGAACAGGATGGCCGCCACCGGCAGGATCGCGACCAGCGAGGTGTTCAGCGACCGGATCAGCGTGTGGTTGAGCGCGTTGTTGGCCGCCATGGAGTACGTCATCTTGGAGGTCGTGCCCAGCTTGGCCGTGACCTCCTTGATCATGTCGAACACCACGACCGCGTCGTAGAGCGAGTAACCGAGGATGGTCAGGAAGCCCAGCAGCGTCGCCGGCGTGACCTCGAAGCCCGACCAGGCGTAGACGCCGGCGGTGATGACGAGGTCGTGGATGAGCGCGACGATCGCCGACAACGCCATCTTCGGCTCGAACGCCATCGACAGGTACAGGATGATCGCGAGCATGAAGACGCCCAGGCCGATCCAGGCCTTCTGGGAGACCTCACCGCCCCAGGAGGCGCCGATCGACTGGACGCTGACGTCCTTGACCGGGACCTTGTAGTCCTTGGCGATCGTGGTCTGCATCTGGTTGAGCGTCGACTCCGTCAGGGTCTCGGTGGTGACCCGCCAGTTGTCGCGGGCCCGCTGCACGATCACCTGATGGGCGCCCTGCGCGCGGAAGTCCTCGCGGACCTCCTCGACGGTGCCGCTGCTGGCCGGGAACGTGAAGACCGTTCCGCCCTTGAACTCGACGCCCAGGTTGAGCCCGTTGAACAGGATGCCGGCCAGGGAGACGAGCAGCAGCAGGCCGGACAGGCTGTACCAGAGCCTCCACTTGCCGACGAAGTCGACATCGATCTCGCCGCGGTAGAGGCGACGCCCCAGTCCCATCTCAGGCCTCCTGCGGAGTGGTCGTGGCGGCCGGCTCGGTGCTCATGCGCTCTGCGTCGAGGCCGGACAGCGGGTGCCCCTTGGCGAAGAACTTCAGCCTCGCCAGCAGGGCGATGAACGGCTTGGTGAACATGAACACCACCACGATGTCGATCAGCGTGGTCAGGCCCATCGCGAAGGCGAACCCGGCCACACCGCCCACCGCCAGGAAGTACAGCACGATGGCGGCGATGAACATGACGGCGTCGGCGATCAGGATCGTGCGCCGGGCACGGACCCAGGCCACCTCGACGGCCGCGCGAAGCGTCCGCCGACCTTCCTTCATCTCATCACGTATGCGTTCGAAATACACGATGAAGGAGTCGGCGGTGATGCCGATCGAGACCACCAGGCCGATGATGTGCGGCAGCGAGAGCCGGAAGCCGGCGTTGTGGCCGAGCACGACCACCGCCGTGTACGTCAGGATCGAGGCCACGACGAGGCTCAGCACGGCCACGATGCCGAGGCCGCGGTAGTACAGCAGCGAGTAGACGACCACCAGGGCGAGGCCGATGATGCCGGCGATCAGGCCGCCTTCGAGCTGGTCGGCGCCGAGCGTCGAGGACACGGTGTCGATCGAGCTGCGCTGGAACTTCAGCGGGAGGGCGCCGTACTTGAGCTGGTCGGCCAGGTTGGTGGCGCTGACCTGGTCGAAGCCGCCGGTGATCTCGGCGCGGCCGCCGGGGATCGGGCTGATGATGTTCGGGGCCGTGATGACCACGCCGTCGAGGACGACCGCCACCTTGTTGCGCGGCTCCTGTGCGTTGTAGGCGGTGGTGGTGAGCTTGCTCCACTCGCCCGCGCCCTTGCTCTTGAAGTCGAGCTGGACGATCCACTCCACGGTGCCCTGGCGCACGCCCGCCGAGGCGGTGTCGATGTCGGTGCCGACGACCTTGGCGACGTCGAGGACGTACTTGAAGCTGCCGTCGGTCTCGCAGGCCGCGTACTGCTTGTTCGGGTCGTCCTGGACGCCCTGGCCGCGGTTCTTGGGGTCGGCGCAGTCGAGCTTGTGGAACTGCTGCAGCACCGCCGGGTCGATGCCCTGGGTGTTGATGCCGGCGTTGGGGTCCTGGTTCGGCTGCGTGGGCGGCGTGCTCGGCGACGGCGTCGGCGTGGCGTTCCTGCCCTTGGTGTTCTGCTTCTGGCCCGTCTGGTTCTGGGCCGTCTGGTCGCGCCCGGTCTGCGTGGCCTCGGGCGTGGCGCCCGGCGTCGGCGCGGTCAGCGCGGACGACAGCGCCTTGCCCGTCGGGGACGCGCTCGGCGTGGTCGCCGACTGCGTGCCGGACGGCTTGCCCGACGGCCTGGCGGTCGAGGACGGCTTGGCGGAGGGCGAGGCGCCCGGCGTGGGCGCCTCGGTGGTCAGGTTCTGCGGGACCTGCGTGGCCTCCATGGCGAGCACCTGGCGGAAGCGCAGCTCCGCCGTGGTGGCGACCAGCTTGATGGCCTCGCTCTGTCCGACGCCCGGGATGGAGATGATGATGTTGTCGCCGGACTTGGCGACCTCCGCGTCGGAGATGCCGGTGCCGTTGACCCGGTCGCGGATGATGTTGACCGCGCGGTCGAGGATCTCTTCAGGCGGAGACTGACCGGACTGGGTCACGGGTGACAACGTCACCGTCGTTCCGCCGGCGAGGTCGAGTCCCAGCTTGGGCGTGAACGCCTTCTGCAGGAACATCGTCCCGCCCAGGGCGAGGATGAGCGCCAGCAGCACCAAGAGCGTGCGCCCTGGTCGGCTGTGGCGGCTGGTCGGTCGGGCCACTGGTCGTCGATTCTCTCAGATAGGGGTTTGTCGCAGAGCTTAGTCAGGACTGCTTGCTGCTGGAGCCCTGATCGCCGTTGGGCTCGACGGTCGCGTCGGACTCCTTGGCGTCACCGTCGGCGAGGTCGGTCGCGACCGGCTCGTCGGCCACCACCGGGGCGTCACCGGGCTGGACCACACGGCCGATGGCCGCCTTGACCCAGCGCGTCTCGATGCCGGGCGCGACCTCCAGCACGACGTCCTCGTTGTCCACCGCGACGACCGTGGCGAACAGGCCGGTCGTGGTCATGACGCGGGCGCCCGGGGTCAAGGAGTTCTGCATCTGCTGCGCTTCCTGCTGGCGCTTGCGCTGCGGACGGATCAGCAGGAAGTAGAACACCACCACCAGAAGGATCAGCGGCAGGATGCTTCCGAGTTGTCCCATGTCCATAGGGGCGACCTTCCATAGTCGTTCAAGAATTTGACACCGGCCTCGCGCCGGAAATTCCGTTGCGTAGCTCTCGGGCCGCGCCGCTCAGCCCGTCAGCCTACACAGCCAGCCAAGCCACGGAGTGTAGGCGCTTGTTATGAAACGCGGCAACGAGGCAGCGATTCGGCGCGCGGGGAAGTTCCCGATTCGAAATGGTTGCAACCGTTTCGTGATCACGGTGAAACGACGGCCCCGAACGCGTCCGGCGGTGGTGTCATACCCATGTGTGTCCAGGCGGAAGCGGTCGCGACCCGGCCGCGCGGGGTCCTGGCCAGCAGCCCCTGCCGGACGAGGAACGGCTCGGCCACCACTTCGACGGTCTCGGGCTCCTCCCCCACGGCCACGGCGAGCGTGGACAGGCCGACGGGACCGCCGCCGAACTTGCGCAGCAGCACCCCGAGCACCGCCCGGTCGAGCCGGTCGAGCCCTTCGGCGTCGACTTCGTAAAGGTTGAGCGCCGCCGAGGCGATATCCCGATCGATCACGCCGTCGGCGCGCACGTCGGCGAAGTCGCGGACGCGGCGCAGCAGCCGGTTGGCGATGCGGGGCGTGCCGCGCGAGCGCCGCGCGATCTCGTGGGCGGCCTCCTCCGGCAGGACGACGCCGAGCAGCCGCGCCGACCGGTGGAGCACCTGCTCCAGCTCGCCGACCTCGTAGAAGTCCATGTGGGCGGTGAACCCGAACCGGTCGCGCAGCGGCGCCGGCAGCAGCCCGGCCCGCGTGGTGGCGCCGACCAGCGTGAACGGCGCGATGTCGAGCGGGATCGCGGTCGCGCCCGGCCCCTTGCCCACGACGATGTCGACCCGGAAGTCCTCCATGGCCAGGTAGAGCATCTCCTCGGCGGGCCTGGCCATGCGGTGGATCTCGTCGATGAACAGCACCTCGCCCTCCGTCAGCGTGGACAGGATGGCGGCGAGGTCGCCGGCCCGCTCCAGGGCGGGGCCGGAGGTGATGCGGAGCGGCATGTTGAGCTCGGCCGCGATGATCATGGCCAGCGTGGTCTTGCCCAGGCCCGGCGACCCGCTCATCAGCACGTGGTCGGGCGGACGCTGCCGGCGCATGGCGCTCTCCAGCACCAGGGACAGCTGCTCGCGCACCCGGCCCTGGCCGATGAACTCGCCCAGCCGCTTGGGCCGCAGCGCCGCCTCGATCTGCAGCTCGTCGCCGCCGGCGTCGGCGGAGACCAGCTCGCGCTCATAGTCCATGGCCACCGCTCCTTCCCGCGCGCCGGGACGTCGTCTCGGACTTCATGATCATCTTACGCTGAGGGACCGGAGCGCGGCCTTCAGCAGCGCGGCCACCTGCGGCTGACGCCCGGCGGCGAGGTCGGCCTCGGCCTCGGGCGCGACCCCGGCCACGGCCTCGTCGGCGTCCTTGCCCGAATAGCCCAGGCCCACCAGGCCGGAGTGCACCTGATCGCGCCACAGGGCGGCGCGCCGCTCACCGCCGATCGCCGCGTTGACGGCCTCCTCGGGGGTGCCGAGGCGGTCCTTCAGCTCCAGCACGATGCGCTGGGCGCCCTTCTGCCCGATGCCCGGCACCCGCGTGAGCGCCTTGAGGTCGGCGGCGGCCACGGCCACCCGCAGCGCGTTGGGCGTGTGGACGGCGAGCATCGCCAGCGCCAGCTTCGGGCCGACGCCGCTGGCCGTCTGCAGCATCTCGAAGACGGCCCGCTCGTCGTCACCGGCGAAGCCGTAGAGGGTCAGCGACTCCTCGCGCACCACCAGCGAGGTGGCCAGCCTGGCCTGCTCGCCCACGCGCAGCGTGGCCAGCGTGCCGGGGGTGCAGTGGGCGAGGATGCCGACGCCCCCGACCTCGATCACGGCTCCGTCGGGCGCGACCGACGCCACCCTGCCCGCCACCGACGCGATCACGACTCGATCTCCTTCTCCACGAAACGGTCAGCCCGCGATCTCCGCACGGGTCAGCGCCCCTTGCCGGCGCGGGCCATGGCCTCGGCCAGCCGGTGTTGGGCGGCGCCGCGCCAGATGTGGCAGATGGCCAGGGCCAGCGCGTCGGCGGCGTCGGCCGGCTTGGGCATCTCGGCCAGCCGCAGCAGCCGGGTGATCATCGTACCGACCTGCTTCTTGTCGGCCGTGCCGCTGCCGGTGACGGCGGCCTTGACCTCCGAGGGCGTGTGCAGCGCGACGGGCAGCCCGCGCCGGGCCGCGCACAGCACGGCGATCCCGGCCGCCTGCGCGGTGCCCATGACCGTGCGGACGTTGTGCTGGGCGAAGACGCGCTCCACGGCCACGGCGTCGGGACGGACCTCGTCGAGCCATCGCTCGATGCCGGCCTCGATGCCGACCAGCCTGGTGCCGAGCTCCTCGTCGGCGCCCGTGCGCACCACCCCGACGGCCACCAGCGACAGCGGCGCGCCCGGCCGCCCCTCGACCGCGCCCAGGCCGCACCGGGTCAGCCCCGGATCGACGCCCATCACCCGCACCGGCTTGCCTCCCGCGCCGCCGAACATCTGTTCGGCACGAGACTCTACCCCGGCTGAGCTGGCCGCGCACCGTGAATCGCCCGCCGCGAACGGCGGGCGGGCCCGTCAGAAGTAGTCGAGCATGTACGGCTTGGCGGCGAAGGCCGCGTCCAGCAGCTCGTCGTGACCGTCGTCGCCGGACATCAGGCCGGTCCTGCGCAGTGTCGTGGTGGGCACGCCCGCGTACAGGGCGGAGAAGCCGCCCACGCTCAGCGCCGCGCCCCCGCCGGCGGCCGGGACGTCCGGGACGGCCGTGCCGGCGCCGCCGGAGAACTCCAGCCGGAAGGAGCCGCCGCCGCGCAGCGGGTCGTCCACGGAGACCACGGCCCCGCCCGTCACGGCGGCGGGAAAGCCCCTCCGTCCGACGGCCGCGGCCACGTCGAGCACCCTGAACATCCAGCGCACCTGCCTGACGTGGTCGGTGGAGCGCTCGCCGAGCAGCCACAGCACCGGGTCGTCGGGGGCGACCGGCGCGGTGACCTTCCTGGCGATGGACGACGAGCTGCCCACCATCGACCACAGCGTCCTGGCCGTCTCCCCGGACCCGGCGACCAGGTTCTCGACGTGCATGTCGTCGCCGTTCCAGCGGTAGACGAGGTAGCCGTCGGGGGCCAGGTAGAGGAAGTCGTCCTCGTTGGACAGCCAGACGCGCCAGGCGTTCTCGTCCCAGGCGACTGGGCCGCTGGAACGTGCCGCCTCGTGCGTCCGGTGGAGCAGGGAGACCACCTCGGCGGCGTCGCCGGGACCCATCCTGCGCAGCTTCACCTCGCCCGACGGCCTGATGCGGCGCAGCGACTCGGCGGGCAACGTGATCATGTGCCGGGCTCCGGCGTGCTCGTAGCCGAGCGAGCGGTACAGGGGCGTGGTGGCCGGGTAGAGCGCCGAGACGGCGTCGCCGTGGGCGGCGGCGCGGTCGATGACGGCGCGCATGATCGCGGTGCCGACGCCGTGGCCGCGGTCCTCCGGGTTGACGGTGACCCCCGCGACGCCGGCCATGGGCTGCGGACGGCCGTACCACCATTGGGTGAAGCGGCGCAGCCGGGCCGAGGCGGCGAGCCTGCCGCCCTCGAACGCGCCCAGGTAGCGGCCCTCGACAAGCGTGGGCGTCACGGTGTGGCGCCACCGCTCGGCCTCCGCGCCGGAGATCGGGCCGAAGGAACGTTTACGCAGGTCGAGAACGTCATCGAGGTCGTCGGGGGTGAGATCGCGAATTTCCACAACCCCTCAACCTACGGGCTGGTACGGGCAGGTCGCGAACCGTTGACGCCGATGGCGAGCCGGTCGAGGTACAGCAGCTGGGCGGCCACGACGGCGGCCAGCGCGACCGCGACGACGAGCAGCGGGGTGCTCGTCCCGACGTCGGGGACGCCGTGGTAGCCGCCGAGCCGGCCCATCTGCGTGACGGGCGCGGTGAACAGCTCCGGGCTCTGGGCCACGAGCAGCGGCCAGAGCACGTCCTGGGCGTTGACCAGCGTGACGGCGCCGGCCAGCACGCCCGCCATGGGCAGGGACGGCAGCAGGACGCCGCCGAAGAAGTCCCTGTCGTTCCGCTCGGAAAGCCCCTTGCACAGCAGCGTCAGCACCAGCAGCGCCGGAACGCTGACCAGCAGCGGCGGGAAGAGGGCGAAGAAGGTGTCCACGAGGCGCAGGTTGCGCATGTTCTGCCAGTCGGCCACGCCGAGGGGGCCGGTGCCGACGAACAGCCAGGGCGCGAACGGCAGCAGCAGCCACTCGCTGCGCGCGCCCAGGGGGCGCAGGCCGCCGATGCCGAGGGCGGCCAGGTAGGCGACGCCGACCGACACCAGCGCGCCGGCCACGGCGGGGACCCAGGTGTTGACCTGCACGCGCAACCCGCCGGATGCCGCGCCGTCGCCGCCCGCGAGCACGCCGGAGATCCACGGCCAGGCGCAGACCAGCCCGACGGCCACCACCAGCACCAGCGCCACGGCCCCGACGACGACGCCACCTCCGGTCCGCGCCCGCCCGGGATCAGAGACCCGCCCGGAATCCGAGGCGGGGAACGCTCCACGCTGATCCCGCTTCGGGAGCACGGTGACACGGAGGCGGGCGGCCACGGCGACGACCACGGCGACGATGCCGAGCACGCCGAGAAGTACGCCCGTCAGGGCCGCGACGGCCGCGCCAGGGCCGAACTGGGCCATTCTGAAGGCGAAGTCGTACTGGAGGCCCGCGAGGGTCTGTGTGGCGCGCTCAGGGCCTCCCCGGGTGAGCGCCATGCCGATCGAGAACGCCTGCGCCCCCACGGCGACGGTCGCCAGCGCCACCAGCACCGCCACCACGACCGTGGCGCGCCCGGCGGTGCCGCCGCGCAGCGCGGGCAGGAACGCCGTCAGCGCCAGCGCGCACACCACCCCGAAGGTGGCGGCCACGACGACGAGCCGCAGCGTCCCCGGGGCCGTGGCGGGGTCGCGCAGGCCCTCGGCCAGCGTGGCGATGCCCGGACCGTCGGGCATCGTCCCCCGCAGCCAGGCCGCCGCCACGCCGATCGGGGAGAACGTGACGATCGCCAGCGACGACACGACCAGGCCCGCGCGCCGCGGCAGGGGGCCGCCCCGGTCGAGCGCCAGCGCCAGCAGCGGCCCCACGACCACGGCCACCAGCAGCGGCCCGGCGGTCAGCGAGAGCGTGAAGCCGAGCGCCCGCCAGAACTCCTCCCCGCCCAGCACCTTGCCGTAGTTGTCCAGGCCCACGAACCTGCTCGGCTGCAGCACGCCGCCGCTGTGCAGGCTGAGCACGATCGTCTGGACCGTCGGCAGGACCAGCGTGATCAGTGTGCCGAGCAGCGCGGGCACGGCCAGCAGCCAGCCCAGCGCGCGGTAGGACGCCGGGGGCCGGGCGGCCGGGGGCACGGGGACGGGGGTCGGTGGGATGGGGGAATTCACGTCGCCCGACCCTAGCCGCGTCAGGGCGCGGGCGCACGCGTAACGGCCGGGTGGGCATTTGGTGTCGAACGCCCCCGAGCCCGGCAAGCGCCAGGTCAAGGACGGAAACCGGCCCCGGGAAAGGGTGAGGGCCCGGAGTCGCCCCCGGGCCCTCGGTGGCGCGGGGTCAGTCGAGGGCGGCCAGGACGTCGTCGGAGACGTCGAAGTTGGCGTAGACGTTCTGGACGTCGTCGCTGTCCTCCAGCGCGTCGATCAGGCGGAACACCTTCTTGGCGCCCTCCTCGTCGAGCGGCACGCTCATCGTCGGCAGGAAGCTCGACTCGGCGGAGTCGTAGTCGATGCCCGCCTCCTGGAGCGCCTTGCGGACCGGCACGAGGTCGCCGGCCTCGGAGACGACCTCGAAGGAGTCGCCCATGTCGTTGACCTCTTCGGCGCCCGCGTCGAGCACGGCCATCAGGACGGTGTCCTCGTCGAGGCCGTTCTTGGGCACGATCACGACGCCCTTGCGGTTGAACATGTACGACACCGAGCCCGGGTCGGCCAGCGAGCCGCCGTTGCGGGTCAGGGCGACGCGGACCTCGGAGGCGGCGCGGTTGCGGTTGTCGGTGAGGCACTCGATGAGCACCGCGACGCCGCCGGGCGCGTAGCCCTCGTACGTGATGGTCTGCCAGTCGGCGCCGCCGGCCTCCAGGCCGCCGCCGCGCTTGCGCGCCCGCTCGATGTTGTCGTTGGGCACGGAGTTCTTCTTGGCCTTGAAGATGGCGTCGAAGAGGGTGGGGTTGGCGTCCGGGTCAGGGCCACCGGTCCGTGCCGCCACCTCGATGTTCTTGATGAGCTTCGCGAACAGCTTGCCGCGCTTGGCGTCGAGCGCGGCCTTCTTGTGCTTCGTCGTCGCCCATTTGGAGTGGCCGGACATTACCTAGAGCTCCCTCACCATGTCTACGAAGTAACGGTGCACGCGCGTGTCCCCGGTCAGCTCGGGGTGGAACGACGTCGCGAGCAACGGCCCTTGACGGACCGCGACGATCCTATCCCCAGGCTCGGCCGTGCCCAGCACCTGAACGTCGGCGCCGACCGATTCCACCCACGGAGCACGGATGAACACAGCGTGTACGCGTTCGTCGGCGAAGTCCAGGTCCGACTCGAACGAGTCCACCTGGCGGCCGAAGGCGTTGCGCCTGACCACCATGTCGATGCCGCCGATGGTCTGCTGGCCCTCGATGCCGTCCTCGATGCGGTCGGCCAGCATGATCATGCCGGCGCACGAGCCGTAGACGGGCAGGCCCTCCTTGATCCGCATCCGCAGCGGTTCCAGCATGTCGAAGGTGTCGGCGAGCTTCCACATGGTGGTCGACTCGCCGCCGGGGATCACCAGGCCGTCGACCGCGTCGAGCTCGGCCGGGCGGCGCACGGCGACGGCCGACGCGCCGGCCTCCCGGAGCATGCGCGCATGCTCGCGCACGTCTCCCTGGAGAGCGAGTACACCGATCGTGGGCACAGCGATCCTTCCGTCAAGGTCCGGTTTCCGACAATTCAACACCATGATGGCCCGGCATCTTCCTACCACAGCACTCTGGCGTAAAAGCGAGGTCAGGCGGCGGCCTGCACGGCGTCCACGCGGGCCAGGGCGCTCAGGTGGTGGCGACGGGCGTACAGGAAGGTCATGCCGATCGCGCAGCAGGCGGCGCCGACGACGTAGGGGACGGCGACGCCGATCTCCTCGCCGAGCTTGGTCGCGATGAACGGCGCCAGCGCGCCGCCCATCCAGCGCACGAAGTTGTACCCGGCCGAGGCGACGGGCCTCGGGGCGTCGGAGACCTCCATGGCCGACTCGGTGAAGACGGTGTTGTTCAGCCCGATCGGGATGCCGGACAGGACGGTGAACACGACGATCCCGGCGGGCGCCCCGGCCGTCCCCGACACGGCGATGCCTACCTGGAAGAGCGCGAGCAGGCCCAGGGCCAGGTGCAGCACGTTCACCGAGCCGATCCTGCGCTGCAGCGGCGGCGCGCCGAACACCGAGGCCAGCGCCACGCAGACGCCCCAGCCGAAGAACACCGCGCCGATGCCGTACGGCGACATGTGCAGGATGAACGGGGTGAAGGCGAGGATCGTGAAGAACGCGAAGTTGTAGAACAGGGCGGTGAAGGCGGTCGTGGACAGCCCGCCGTGGGCCAGGGCCCGGATGGGGGCGCTGAGCCTGGTCTTCACCGCGGGCCTCGGCCCCGTCCTGAGCAGGGTGGCGATCAGCACGAAACCGGCGGCCATCAGCGTGGCGGTGCCGAAGAACGGCGCTCGCCAGTTCCAGTCGCCGAGCAGCGCGCCGACCAGGGGCCCGGCCGAGATGCCGAGACCGAGCGCGGCCTCGTACAGGATGATGGCCGACTCCGCGCCGCCGTTGGCCGCGCCGACGATGACGGCCAGCGCGGTGGCCACGAACAGGGCGTTGCCGAGGCCCCAGCCGGCGCGGAAGCCGACGAGCTCGGCGACGCTGCCTGAGGTGCCGGCCAGCGCGGCGAACAGCACGACCAGCGCCAGCCCCGCCAGCAGCGTGCGTTTGCCGCCGATGCGGCTGGAGACCCAGCCGGTGATCAGCATGGCCACGGCGGTGACCAGGAAGTAGCTGGTGAACAGCAGGGACACCTGGCTGGGCGTGGCGTGCAGCCCTTGGGCGATGGAGGGCAGGATGGGGTCGACGAGGCCGATGCCCATGAAGGCCACGACCGCGGCGAACGCGGTGGCCCAGACGGACATCGGCTGGCGCAGGATTCCGCCGCCGGTTTGCATGTTGTCCCCTTACTGGGTGGTTCTGTCGATGCCGAGCCTGGCCAGGACGGGCAGGGCCGCCGCGAGCACGTCGCGCTCGTCGTCGGTGAGCGCGGCCAGGTCCTGGGCGAGGCGGGCGATCCTGACCCGGCGCACGGCGTGCAGCCGGTCGCGGCCCTCTCCGGTGAGCTCGACCGTCCTGACGCGGGCGTCGGCCGGGTCCGAGCCGCGCGCCACCAGGCCCGCGTACTCCAGCCGGTTGATCTGCACGGTCATGGTCGGCAGCTGGACGGCGTGCTCCTCGGCCAGCTCGGTCATCCGGCGCGGGCCGTGTTCGAGCGAGCCGAGCACGGCGTACTGCTGGGTGGTGACGGGCTGGCCGGCGCTGGAGCGCCGCAGCAGCAGGACCAGGTGGCGCAGCACCTTGGAGACCTGCTCGGCCATCTGGGTGGGATCGTCCCTCATACTTAGCCCAACTAACTTAGCCTGGCTAATATTCCGAGCGAAGAAAAGGCGGCGTCCCAGCCCCCCGGGGACGCCGCCTGCCTCAGGGCTACGGGCGTTCGGTCTCCAGCCGGACGGTGTCCTCCACCGTCACCTGCTTCCTGGCGCCGATCGCCGGGTCCAGCGGCCGCAGGTACGTCTGCCGCACCCCCGGCACCCGGTCCTCCACCACGAACGTCGCCCGCGTGTACGCCTGCGCCCCAGGCTCGCGCACCTGCGGCACGACCTTGAAGTCGGCCGTGAGCAGGTCGCGCTCGATCTTCGTCAGCACGTATCCGCGCTGGTTGTTGTAGAACTTCAGATGCGGGTTGATCGTCAGGTACGGATGCGTCGCCGGGTCGGAGTCCGCGCCGTCACCGCCCGTGGTGATGGAGGTGGCCACGAGTTCGGAGCCCACGGTGGGCCCGGTCGGGTCGTCGTAGTCGAGCTTGAGGTCGCCGGCCCAGTGGGCGTGCACGTCGCCGGTCAGCACCACCGGGTTGCGGACCTCGGCGTCCACCCAGCCCTGGGTGATGCGCCGGCGGGAGGCGACGTAGCCGTCCCAGGCGTCCATCGAGGTGATCTTGGCGGGGCCCGCGTTGTTGTCGCGCTGGGCGAAGAACACCTGCTGGCCCAGGATGTCCCACTGGGCGCGCGAGCGGTGGAAGCCCTCGATCAGCCACTGCTCCTGCGCGGCGCCGGTGATCGAGCGCGCCGGGTCGATCGCGGCCGGGCAGTCGCGGTAGCCGTCGCCGCAGCCCTGGTCGTCGCGGTACTGGCGGGTGTCCATCATGTGGAAGGTGGCCATCCGGCCCCACCGGATCCGCCGGTAGAGCTGCATGTCGATGCCGCGCGGGATCGAGGTGCGGCGCAGCGGCATGTTCTCGTAGTAGGCGCGGAAGGCGGCGGCGCGGCGGGCCAGGAAGTCCGGCTGGGGCACCTCCGGCTTCTCCGGCACCTCGTCGGCCCAGTTGTTGTCCAGCTCGTGGTCGTCCCAGACGACCAGCCAGGGCGCGGCGGCGTGCGCGGCCTGCAGGTCGGGGTCGGCCTTGTACTGGGCGTGCCGCTGGCGGTAGCCGGCCAGGGTCTCGGTCTCGGGGCCCTCGTGGTCGCGGACGTTGCCGCCCGGGATGGTGTAGGTGTCCTTGGTGTACTCGTACTGGTAGTCGCCCAGGTGCAGGACCAGGTCCGGGTGCTCCTCGGCCAGCCTGCGGTAGGAGGTGAACCAGCCGTGCTCGTACTGGGCGCAGGAGACGAAGGCCATCGACAGCGCGCCGCCGTAGGACAGCGGGTGCGGGGCCGTGCGCGCCCGTCCCATGGGCGAGACGTACGGGCCGACGCGGAAGCGGTACCAGTAGTCCCGGTCCGAGCTCAGCCGGTCGACCTCGACGTGCACGCTGTGCCCCCACTCCGGCACGGCGACGGCCACCCCCGACCGGACGACGCGGCGCCCGCGCTCGTCGGCGTAGACCTGCCACTGCACCGGGAACGGGCGCTGCGGCATGCCGCCGAAACCGTCCTCGGCCAGCGGCCGCTGGGCCAGCCTGGTCCACAGCACGAACCCCTCGTGGTCGGGGTCGCCGCAGGCCACGCCGAGCGTGAAGGGATCGGTCGACAGCCCGCGCGAGGCCAGTGCCTGCGCGGTCTCTGCGGCGGGATCGGGCTCGGCGCTCGCCGACGTGGCGGGGATCGCCGCGGCGGCGCCCGCCGCCAGGCCGGTGACCAGGAAATGCCGTCGGTTCAGCTTGGACACGGTGCGCTCCTCGGGACGATCAAGGGTGAGGGACGCCCGTAGCCTGACCGAGTCTCATGACAGGCCGGTGAACCGCGGACAACACGAAAGAGGCGACATCCTTCGCGAATGCCGCCTCTTACGAAGCTTTTCATCGTCACACGACGATCATGGACCTACGGCGGGCCGCCGGCCTGCGGCGACGCGCCGGTTCACCAGCCGCGCTCGGCCAGGCGGTGCGGCTGCGGGATCTCGTCGACGTTGATGCCGACCATGGCCTCGCCGAGACCGCGCGAGACCTTGGCGACGACGTCGGCGTCGTCGTAGAACGTGGTGGCCTTGACGATGGCCGCGGCACGCTTGGCCGGGTCGCCCGACTTGAAGATGCCCGAGCCGACGAACACGCCCTCGGCGCCGAGCTGCATCATCATGGCGGCGTCGGCCGGGGTGGCGATGCCGCCCGCGGTGAACAGCACGACCGGCAGCTTGCCGCTCCTGGCGACCTCGGCGACCAGCTCGTAGGGGGCCTGCAGCTCCTTGGCGGCCACGTAGAGCTCGTCCTCGGGCAGCGAGGTGAGGCGCTTGAGCTCACCGCGGATCGTGCGCATGTGGGTGACGGCGTTGGAGACGTCGCCGGTGCCGGCCTCGCCCTTGGAGCGGATCATGGCCGCGCCCTCGGTGATGCGGCGCAGGGCCTCGCCCAGGTTGGTGGCGCCACAGACGAAGGGCACGGTGAACTGCCACTTGTCGATGTGGTTGGCGTAGTCGGCCGGGGTGAGCACCTCGGACTCGTCGACGTAGTCGACGCCGAGCGACTGCAGGACCTTGGCCTCGGCGAAGTGGCCGATGCGGGCCTTGGCCATGACGGGGATCGACACGGCGGCGATGATGCCGTCGATCATGTCGGGGTCGCTCATCCTGGACACGCCGCCCTGGGCGCGGATGTCGGCGGGCACACGCTCGAGGGCCATGACGGCGACGGCGCCGGCATCCTCAGCGATCTTGGCCTGCTCCGGGGTGACGACGTCCATGATGACGCCACCCTTGAGCATCTCGGCCATGCCGCGCTTGACGCGGGCCGTTCCGGTGACGGGGGTGCTTTCAGGCGTGCTGGACAAGGTCTTCCTCACGGGCTCTCAGGGCGGACGGTAAGTTATCAAACCCATCGTAGGTCCTGATGGACCCCTCCCCCGACATGCCACGATGTCAGGATTTGCCGCTCAAGTTATACAGAACGGTCATCAAGGGGTGACGGGCTTGCGGCTGGCGAGCGCGACCCAGACCTGGCCGGGGGCGAAGTTCATCGGCTCGCCGCTCTCAGTGGTGAACGTCGTACCGCTCTCCTCCGATTCCCGTTCCCAGTTGGCCGCGTAGGCTTTGCCGTCGCGCAGCACGACGGCCTTGCCCTTGCCGGTGGTGTGCACGAGCGGGGTGTAGCTCTGGTGGAAGTCGTGGAACTGCGAGCGCTCGGTCTTGGTGTACTGCACGACGATCGTGGGCGCGCCGAGCTGGCCGCCCTCGGCCGCCATGTCCTTCTTGCCGTCCTGCCAGATCAGCCACTGCTTCTTGGCCTCCGACCAGGCGAAGGTGAAGCGCGCCGCGGGCCACCTGACGGTGTACGACTTCTTGTCCACGCCGCCCTCGGCGGGCGCGTCGCCGAAGGTGAAGCCGATGTCCTTGGCCTCGGTGGCCTTGGGGGCGCCCGACAGCAGCTTCTTGGTGTTGGCGAACAGGTTGTAGGGGGCGTAGCGGCCCGGCTGGCGGAAGTAGGCGCCGGGGTTGCGGGTGTCGCCCACGTCGTACAGCGGGGCCTTGGCGATGAACGGCAACATCTTGGTCTGCGCGCCGGAGTAGGCGAACGCCGGCTTGCCGAACTGCGGGACGATGTGCAGGTCGGAGATGCGGGCGCTGCGCACCGGGCCCACCTTGGCCGGGATCTTCGAGGAGAAGATCGCCATGAGCCGGGTCAGGCCGGCCTCGACCTGCTCGACGTAGACGACGTCGGCGCTCTTGAGCCCCATCTGGGGCTTGCCGGCGGCGGTGTTCTCGATCTTCACCGCGAGCACCGGCTTGAGCTCCTCATAGGGCTGCCCGGTGAACGGGTGCCCCTCGGCCTGCTCGGTGGGCTCCTCGGAGGGGGCGGCGGTGGCCGCCTGCGGCGCCTTGCCGGGCGCGGGGGGCTCGTCGGACGAGCAGGCCGCGACGGGCCCCAGCACGGCCGCCCCTGCCAGAGTCACCGAGATCATCCGGGATAGCCGCACCTTGCAACAACTCCTCGCCTTTGCCCAGAAATCGGGAGAAGCTTACCGGCCTCCCCACATTTGGTCATTCAGGCGACATAGTTGCGGGCGGATTGTCATCGATCTCGAAGAATTCCGGGAACTCGGTGTGCCCGGCCAGCCGCAGCGTCCTGGCCAGCAGGCGCCGCTGCGCCGTACGGGTGACCCCGACCGCGTTGTTGTAGAAGCGACGCGAGTAGACGACCTTGGCCACCGCCGCGTCGAGCTCCTCCAGCAGGTCGCCGCCGCCGGGCGCCTCGGCCAGCTTCTCCCTGAAGCGCTCCTGGTCGGCCGCGGCCCGCAGGGCCCGCGACAGGTCGCTCTCGGCGTGCTCGCGCTCCTCGGGCCCGGCGATCCTGGCCTCGTGGGCGGCGGCGGCCAGCACCAGCGAGGTCGCGGGGTCGAGCAGCCGCGAGCCGGCCAGTTCGAGCACCACGGCCCGGCGCCGCATGAGCGCGGCCTCCAGCGCCTCGCGGGCCAGTTCGAGCCGGATGTGCAGGCGGTCGAGCCGGCCCGCGCGCCAGGAGATGTAGACGGCCGTGAGCACGACGACGATGCCCACGATCAGCACGATCATGGTGGATGTCACAACGGATCCCTACAGGAGCTCTCGGCAGACGGTCACAGGTCCTCCTCCACCCGGCCCGCGCCGCTGGTGGTCACCGTCTCGTAGACGCGCACCACGTCGCGGGCGACCGTGGACCAGTCGTACTTCCTGACCGCCACCAGCGCCTCGGCGGCCAGCTTGGCGCGCCGCTCGGGGGCGTCGAGCAGCGCGGCGGCCTCGCGGGCGAGGGAGGCGGCGTCGCCGTTGGCGAACAGCGCGCCGGCCTGCCCCTCGCCCAGCACCTTGCGGAAGGCCGGGATGTCACTGGCCAGCACCGTCGCCCCCGACGCCATGGCCTCGGCCAGCACGATGCCGAAGCTCTCGCCCCGGGTGTTGGGGGCGCAGAACACGTCGACCGAGTGGTAGGCGCGGATCTTGTCGGCCTCGCTCACCATGCCGAGCACGGTCACCCGCTCGTGGAAGGGCTTGGGCACCTTGTCGTAGACGTCTTTGGCGTCGCCGGGGCCGGCGATGAGCAGCTTCAGGCCGGGACGCTCGGCGGCCAGCGTGTTGAAGGCGTCGAGCAGGATCGGCAGGCCCTTGCGCTCTTCGTCCATGCGGCCGAGGAAGCCGATCGTGGCGCCGTCGGGGCCCCAGCCGGGCAGCGGCTCGGCCTCGGTGTAGCGGGCCACGGTCACCCCGTTGGGGATCAGCACGGTGTCGCCGCCGAACTGCTCGACCAGGCTCTTGCGCGCCGCGTCGGAGACCGCGATGCGGCCGCTCAGCTTCTCCAGGGCGCTGCGCAGCAGCGGCTCGGCCACCGCGATGGCGCGCGAGCGGGTGAAGGAGGCGTGGAAGGTGGCCACGATCGGCCCCTTGGCCGCCCAGCAGGCCAGCACGCCGAGGCTCGGGATCAGCGGCTCGTGGATGTGCAGCACGTCGAAGTCGCCCGTACGCACCCAGCGCCGCACCCGCGCGGCCGACAGGAACCCGAACGACATCCGGGCCACCGACCCGTTGTAGGGCACCGGCACCGCCCGGCCGGCGCCCGTCACGTACGGGGGCAGCTCGTCGTCGTCGGCGGCGGGCGCGATGACCGAGACCTCGTGCCCCTGCGCCATCAGCGCCTGGGCCAGGTCGTCGATGTGCTGTTTGACCCCGCCGGGCATGTCCCAGGAGTAGGGGCAGACGATGCCGACCTTCATCTCGGCAGGTCCTCCAGCCAGAGCCGCTGCAGCATGTGCCAGTCCTCCGGGTGCTCGGCGATGCCCTTCTCGAAGACGTCCGTCATGGCCTGGGCGACGGCCGCCACCTTCTCCTGCCGGGTGCCCTCGGCGGGCACCGGGATCTCCTCGTGGATGTGGATGCCCCAGTCGTCGCCCACGAAGTAGACGGTGGCCGGCAGCAGCGCGGCGCCGGTCTGGACGGCCAGCAGCGGCGGCCCGGCCGGCACCTTGGTGGTGGCGCCGAAGAAGCGCACCTCGATGCCGCTCTTGGTCAGGTCGCGCTCGGCGGGCAGGCAGACCACGCCGCCCTTGCGCACGCGGCCGGCGAGGGTGCCGAAGTTGTGGCCGTCGCCGCCGGTGAGCGGCAGCACCTCCATGCCGAGCCCCTCGCGGAAGGCGACGTAGCGGCGGAACAGCGACTCGGGCCGCAGCCGCTCGGCGACCGTGGTGAACGGGTGGCCGACGCCGACCAGCCAGGCGCCCGCCGCGTCCCAGTTGCCCATGTGCGGCAGGGCCAGCACCACGCCCCGGCCCGCGGCCAGGGTGTCGTGGACGTGCTCGGCCCCGATGACGTGGGTGCGCCGGACGATCTCCGGCCGCGGGATCGAGGGCAGGCGGAAGACCTCGTGGAAGTAGCGGAAGTAGGAACGCATGCCGGCCCTGCTCAGCTCGCGCAGCTCCGCGCTGCCGGCGTCGATGCCGGTGACCCTGGCCAGGTTGGACTCCAGGCGGCGCACGGACTTGCCGCGCTTGCGCCACACCCGGTCGGCCAGGAGGCGGAAGAGCGCCGCCGTGGGCCGCTCGGGCAGCAGCGGGACCAGCTTCCAGCCCGCCGCGAAGCCCGCCGCCACGATGCGGTCGCCGATGGAGGTCTTCTCGCTCATCGCTCCCTCGTCTGCCGGTGGACGTGCACGACCCGCTGCACGACGGTGATGGTGGAGGCCGCCGCCAGCAGCCACATCCCGAGCGGCAGCACGTACGGCACCCCGATCCCCGAGAAGAAGGTCGCGACCAGGGCCACGACCAGCCGCTCCGGGCGCTCGGCCAGCCCCACGTCCGCCGTGAGCCCGAGGCCCTCGGCCCTGGCCTTGGCATAGGAGACCAGGGACCCGGCGACGAGGCAGGCCAGCGTCACGCCGGCCATCAGCGTGTCGCCCGCGGCGACGAAGTACAGGATCAGGCCGGCGAAGATGGCGGCGTCGGCCACCCGGTCGAGCGTGGAGTCGAGGAAGGCGCCCCAGACGGTGCCCCCCTTGCCTCCGAGCCGGGCCACGACGCCGTCGAGCAGGTCGAACAGCACGAAGACGGTGATGAGCAGCGCCCCCCAGGCCAGATGGCCCAGCGGGAACAGGAGCAGGGCGGAGATCACCGTGCCGAGGGTGCCGATCGCCGTGACGGCGTTCGGGCCGATCCCGCGGCCGACGAGAGCCCTGCCCAGCGGGGTGAGTATCCGGGTCATGGCCGGTCGCAGGAGTTTGAGCATCGCGGTCCGATCGTAGGCCATCGCGTGAGCGGCCACTTTCTTTGCCCCGCACCCCTTGTGATATTCGCCACAGGGGTATTTGGTGAACACACCGCGTCCATGCGGTTCCTGACACCCTCCGCGCGGGCGCGGCGTTGGATGCACCGACGACGTGGGAGGCGAAGTGGCGGATAGGAACTCCGGCGGGGCCATGGGAGCCGCGGGCAGGGCACCCACGGCCGACAGGGCGGATGCGATACGCAACGTCGTGCTGGTCGGCCACTCAGGAGCGGGCAAGACCACCCTGGTCGAGCAGCTGCTCGCGGCGACGGGCACCGTCCAGCGACCGGGCCGGGTGGAGGACGGCAACACGGTCAGCGACTTCGACGAGGTCGAGATGCGCCAGCAGCGGTCGGTCAACCTGGCGCTGGCGCCGCTCGTGCACAACGGCATCAAGATCAACCTGCTCGACACCCCGGGTTACGCCGACTTCGTCGGCGACCTGCGCGCCGGGCTGCGCGCCGCCGACGCCGCCCTGTTCGTCGTGTCGGCCTCCGAGGGGATCGACGGGCTCACGCAGATGCTCTGGGAGGAGTGCGCCCAGGTCGCCATGCCCAGGGCGGTGGTGATCACCAAGATCGACCACCAGCGCGCCGACTTCGACGACGTGCTGGTCACCTGCCAGGACGTCTTCGGCGACGGCGTCGCGCCGCTCTATCTGCCGGTGATCACCAACGGGCACGTCAACGGCCTGATCGGGCTGCTGTCGCAGAAGTTCTACAACTACGCGACCGGCGCCCGCACCGAGAAGGAGCCGGGCGCCGAGTACGAGGCGCAGATCGAGGAGCGGCGCGGCGAGCTGATCGAGGGCATCATCCAGGAGAGCGAGGACGAGTCGCTCATGGACCGCTACCTGGAGGGCGAGCCCATCGACACCAAGGTCCTGGTGGACGACCTGGAGAAGGCGGTCGCGCGCGGCAGCTTCTTCCCGGTGTTGTGCAGCGGGCTGGGCAACGGCCACGCGGTGGGCATGACGGAGCTGCTGGAGCTGGTGACCCAGGGCTTCCCCTCGCCGCTGGAACACCGGATGCCCGAGATCACCGACCTGTCCGGCAAGCCGGTCGGCGGCATCGCGTGCGACCCCGACGGCCCGCTCGTGGCGGAGGTCGTCAAGACCACCAGCGACCCGTACGTGGGCCGCATCAGCCTCGTCCGCGTCTTCTCCGGCACGCTGCGCCCGGACATGACCGTGCACGTCTCCGGCCACGGCCTGGCCGACCGCGGGCACGAGGACCACGACGTCGACGAGCGCATCGGCACGCTGACCAGCCCGCTCGGCAAGACCCAGCGCCCGGCGGCCAAGGGCTCGGCCGGGGACATCGTGGCCGTGGCCAAGCTGTCGCGGGCCGAGACCGGCGACACGTTGTCGGAGGTCGACCGTCCGTTGCTGATGACGTCCTGGCAGATGCCCGATCCGCTGCTGCCGGTGGCGATCAGGGCGAAGTCGAAGGCCGACGAGGACAAACTGGCCCAGGCGCTCGGCCGGCTGGTGGCCGAGGACCCGACGCTGCGCCTGGAGAACAACGCCGAGACCAGGCAGCTCGTGCTGTGGTGCATGGGCGAGGCGCACACCGACGTGCTGCTCGACCGCCTGGCCAACCGGCACGGCGTCGAGGTCGAGCGGGTCGAGCTGCGGGTGCCGCTGCGCGAGACGTTCGGCGGCAGGTGCCAGGCGATGGGCCGCAACGTCAAGCAGACCGGCGGGCACGGCCAGTACGCGATCTGCCACCTGGAGGTCGAGCCCCTGCCCTCGGGCGGCGGGTTCGAGTTCGTGGACAAGATCGTCGGCGGGGTGGTGCCCCGGCAGTTCATCCCGTCGGTGGAGAAGGGCGTGCGGGCCCAGATGGAGCGCGGCGTGGTGGCCGGCTACCCCATGGTGGACGTGCGCGTCACGCTCTACGACGGCAAGGCCCACTCGGTCGACTCCTCCGACATGGCCTTCCAGATCGCGGGGCAGCTCGCGCTGAAGGAGGCGGCCGCGAAGGTCCCGACCCTGCTGCTGGAGCCGGTGGACGAGCTGTCGGTGCTGGTGGCCGACGACTACGTGGGCTCGGTGATGTCCGACCTGTCCTCGCGGCGCGGGCGCGTGCTCGGCACCGAGCCGGTGGGCACCGGGCGCACGCTGGTCAAGGCCGAGGTGCCCGAGCTGGAGATCACCCGCTACGCCATCGACCTGCGCTCGATGTCGCACGGCACCGGCACGTTCACGCGCACGTTCCTGCGCTACGAGCCGCTGCCGCCGAACCTGGCGAGCAAGGTGGCGGCCACGGAGTGAGCGGCGCAGAGCCGGGAGGGCACCATGTCCCTCCCGGCCCGCACGTTTCATCACCACACCTACCGTTTCGTAACAGAAGCATCACGACTGCATTTCTTTTTTCAGGTCCGATCACGCGGGAGCAGCTGCCAGACTGGGTTGCACTATGCGAACTGGACGCCCACTCCTAGCCGCTGCAGCCCTCGCGGTCGTGACCACCAGCGCCGCCTACGTGTTCGGCCCCGGTGCGACCGAGAGCCCCGCAGCGACCAAGAAGACGACGACCACCGCCCCCGCCACCGCCGAGGCGACGGCGGCCTGCAAGCCCGACCCCCGCTACCCCAAGCGCCAGCTGCGCGGGGTGTGGATCGCGACGGTCAAGAACATCGACTGGCCCTCGCGCGCCGGCCTCGGCCAGGCCCGCCAGAAGGCCGAGTACGTCAAGATCCTCGACAGCGCGGTCAAGCGCAATCTCAACGCCGTCTTCGTCCAGGTCCGGCCCGCCTCCGACGCGCTCTACCGGTCCTCTCTGGAGCCCTGGTCGCAGTACCTGACGGGCACCGCGGGCAAGGACCCGGGCTGGGACCCGCTCCCGTTCCTCATCGACGAGGCGCACAAGCGCAACCTGGAGTTCCACGCCTGGTTCAACCCCTACCGCGCGGCCGAGAGCGCCGACCTGTCCAAGCTCCCGGCGAACCACCCGGCCCGGCAGCACCGCGACTGGACGGTCAAGTACGGCGGCGGCCTCTACTACAACCCCGGCCTGCCGCAGGTGCGCGAGCACGTCACCAAGGTCATCACCGACGTGGTCAGCCGCTACGACGTCGACGGCGTGCACTTCGACGACTACTTCTACCCCTATCCGGGGGGCGGCGGCACGTTCGACGACAAGGCGGCCTTCGCCAAGTACGGCAAGGACCAGAAACTGGCCGACTGGCGCCGCCACAACGTGAACAAGCTGGTGGCCAAGGTCGACGCGGCCGTCCACGACACGAAGAACCACGTGAAGTTCGGCATCAGCCCCTTCGGCATCTGGCGCAACGAGTCCAACGACCCCGACGGGTCGGCCACGGCCGGCATGTCCGCCTACGACTCGATCTACGCCGACGCCCGCTCCTGGATCGAGGACGGCACGGTCGACTACGTCGCCCCGCAGCTCTACTGGCCGCGCGGCTTCAAGGCGGCCGACTACAAGACGCTGACGGCCTGGTGGGCGGGCGCGGTCAAGGGCACCGACGTCCAGCTCTACATCGGCCAGGCGCTCTACCAGGTCGGCACCAAAACCAACGCCGCCTGGGCCAACCCGGGCGAGCTGTCGGCGCACCTGACGGTGAACCGGCGCTACGAGCAGGTCGACGGCGACATCTACTTCAGCGCCAAGCAGCTCCTGACCAACCCGCTCGGCGCGATCGACCGGGTGGCCAAGGAGCACTACAGCCGTCCGGCGCTGCTGCCGATCATGGAGGACCGCGGCGGCGAGGCCCCCGGCAAGCCGGCCGGCGTCAAGGCGAACGGCTCCACCGTCTCCTGGACGCCGTCCGAGGGGGCGCGGGCCTACACGGTGTACCGGGTGCCGGAGTCGGGCAAGGACTGCCACACCACCGACGCCCGCAACCTGGCTGCCGTGGTGACGGCGGCGTCGTACCCGGCCAAGCCGGGCACGTACCTGATCACCTCGCTCGACCGGCAGCACCACGAGAGCAAGCCGGTGAAGGTCAAGGTGGGCAAGGGCTGAGCCCGCCCCGCCACGCTCGTCCGTCGACGCCGCGCCCGGGATCCGGGCGTGGCGTCGCCGTGTTCGCGGCGGGGAGCTCAGCGGCCGGTCTGCTCCCACGCGCGGGCCAGGGCGGCGACCGCCTGGTCGAGGAGGGCGGGCGGCAGGGCGAAGCTGAGGCGCAGGCGGTCGCGGTGGCGGCCGTCCGGGGAGAACAGTGAGCCGGGGGCCACGGCCACGCCCTGCTCGCGGGCGGTGGCGGCGAACCTGTCGGTGTCGGCGCCCGGTAGGCGGGCCCACAGCGACAGGCCGCCCGGGGGGCGTGACCAGGTCCATGACGGCAGGCGCGCGGACAGCGCGGCGGTGAAGTGGTCGCGGCGGCGGGCCAGCTCGGCCAGCCAGGCCGGCACGGGGTCGCCGTCGAGGAGGTCGGCGGCCAGCCGCTGGGAGACGGCGCTGGTGGCCAGGTCGGCGTCGAGCTTGGCCTCCAGCAGCCGGGCCAGCAGCGGGTCGGGGGCGGTGAGCCAGCCCACCCGCAGGCCGCCCCACAACACCTTCGACAACGAGCCCACCGTCACCGTGCCGTGCGGATGGGCCAGGGCCAGCGGCCCGGGCGGCGTCCGGCCGTCGAACACCACGGGCGCGAGGGTCCGGTCCTCCACCAGCGGGACGTCCGCCGCGGCGGCCAGCTCGGCCACGTGCCGCAGGTCGGCCACGCGGCCGGTCGGGTTGTCCACGGGCAGCGCGTACACGGCGGCCGGGCGGTGGCGGGCCAGCGCGTCGCGCACGGCGTCGGGGTCGGTGAGGTCCACGGGCACGGCGTGGGCCCCGGCGCGCCGGAACACGCTGAGCGCGCCCCCGTAGGCCGGGTCGCCGACCAGCACCCGGTCGCCGGGCCGCAGCAGCACCCGGGCCGCCAGGTCGATGCCCTGCTGGGCGCCCGAGGTCACCAGGATCTGGTGGTACGGCCCGGCGTCCAGGGCGGCCAGCACGGCGCGCAGCCGCGAGTCGCCCATGGCGTCGTAGCCGTGGCCGCTCGGCGCGCGCATCAGGGCGGCGGCGTCCAGCGGGGGCACCGCCAGGTGCGAGGGGTCGGGGACGACCGAGGTCGACAGGTCGGCCAGCACCGCGCCGCCCTGGAGCAGGCCGCCGAACGTCGGGACGCCCAGCACGTACGTGCCGCTGCCGTGCCGGCGTTCACACAGGCCCTCCTCGCACAGGGTGTTGAAGGCGGCGGCGACCGTCCCGCGGCTGAGCCCGACCGCCTGGGCCAGGTCGCGCTCGGAGGGCAGGCGGGTGCCCGGGGCGATGGCGCCGGTCTGGGCCAGGTCGGTCAGCGCGCCGGCGAGCCGCCGGCTGGCCGTGCCCTCGTGGAGCCGGAGCCGGTCGCGGACCAGGGTGACAAGGTTTTCTTCTCTTCCCACGCCACTATTATCCGGTTACTGTGCCACTTATCAATGAATTGGCCTACATCTTGTGATTGTTGGCGGCCATTTACGGAGAGGAGCGGCACGATGCGCGAAGCCGAGCACATCTGGATGGACGGCGAGCTGGTGCCCTGGGGCGAGGCCCGCGTGCACGTCCTGACGCACGCCCTGCACTACGGCACCGCCGTGCTGGAGGGCACCAGGGCCTTCGACACGCCCGAGGGCCCGGCGGTGTTCCGGCTGGACGAGCATCTGCGGCGGCTGGCGCGCAGCGCGCGGATCATCGGGATGCCGCTGCCGTACACGCTGGACGAGCTGCGCGCGGCCACGCTGGCCACGGTCGCGGCCAACGGCCAGTCCTCGTGCTACATCCGCCACCTGGCCCACCGCGGCTACGGCGAGATGGGCGTGGCGGCGCGCGGTTGCCCGACGGTGGTCTCGATCGCGTCGTGGGAGTGGGGCGCGCTGCTGGAGGCGGGCGTGCGGCTGATGACCAGCTCGTGGCAGCGCAACGACCACCGGGTGACGCCGACCGCGGCCAAGGCCACCGGCCCGTACCTGAACTCGGTGATGGCCAAGTCCGAGGCCATGCAGGCGGGCTTCGACGAGGCGGTGCTGCTGAACGCGGCCGGCAACGTCAGCGAGTGCACCGGCGCCAACGTCTTCGTCGTGCGCGACGGCGTCCTGACCACGCCTCCGCCGCACGCCGGCGCACTGGAGGGCATCACGCAGGACACCGTCGCGCGGCTGGCCGCCGACCTGGGGCTGACGGTCACCAGGGAGGATCTGCTGCGCACCGACCTGTACACGGCCGACGAGATCTTCGTCTGCGGCACGGCGGCCGGGATCGTGCACGTCAGCGCGGTCGACCACTGCGAGTTCGGCGGCCCCGGGCCGGTCACCGGCAAGCTGGCCGACGCCTACGAGGCGGCCGTGCACGGGCGCGACGACCGCTACCGCCACTGGCTCACCCCCGTGCGCGGCTGACGGACCGCGCCCGCCGCCGCCCGTGAGAAGGTAGGGGAACCGGTGGCGCCGGATCGCGACGTGCTCTAGCGTGCCACGGACGTCATCGAACGCGGGAGGTCGTCGGGGTGAGGCGCGCGCTCGTGGTGCTGGCCGTTCTGGCCGGTTCCGTACTGCTCGGCCTGCAGGGCACGGCCACGGCCGGCGGCTCGGCTCCCGGCGCGGGCAGGGTGGCGCTCATCGGCGTCTCCGGTCTCGCCTGGGACGACGTCAACCAGGGCGACGCGCCCAACCTGTGGGAGCTGACGCGCGGCGGCGCGATCGGCTCGCTGTCGGTGCGCACGGTCAGCAACATCACCTGCCCCTACGACGGCTGGCTCACGGTGTCGGCCGGCACCAGGTCGGCCGCCGGATACGCCTGCGGCGCCCCTCCCGCCCCCGAGACCCTCGGCGCGGGCGCGGTCATCCCCGACTACCGCTACCTCATCGACGTGGCCGGGCAGCGCAACGCCGGCACGCTGGGCGAGGCGCTGAAGGCGGCGGGCCGGTGCTCGATCGCGATCGGCCCCGGCGCCGCGCTCGCGCTGGCCGACCGGCAGGGCGCGGTGCAGCGCTACCACGCCTCCCCGCTCCAGGTCCGCACGGCCGACCTGGAGCAGTGCCCGCTGATCGCCATGGACGTCGACGACCTCGTGCACCCCTACCTGGCCAGTGGCAAGCTGCCCAAGGTGCCCGAGCAGCTCGGCCCGAAGGAGCGCCGCGACGCGCTGCGCCTGGCCGACGCCAAGGCCGGCGCGCTGCTGTCGATCCTGCCGCCCGGCACCACCGTGCTGCTCGCGGGCCTGTCCGACCACGGTTCCGTGCCCCATCTGCGGGTGGCTGCGCTGCGTGAGCCGGGGGCGCAGGGGCGGTTGCTGGGCGCGGCCTCGACCCGCCGTGCCGACATCTCGATCCTGCCCGACCTGACCGCGACCGTGCTCTCCCGGCTCGGCGTGCCGGCGCCGGCCACGGTCGTCGGGGTGCCGCTGCAGGTGGGCGAGGCCGGCGCGACGATCGACCGGCTGCGCCGGGCCGACGCGACCGCGCAGGCCATCCGGTCGGTCAAGGGCGTCTACTTCACCGTCGTGGCGGTGTTGCAGGTCCTGTTCTACGTGGTCGCGTTCCTGCTGCTGCGGCGGCGCAGGGGCCTGTCGCCGGTGCGCCTGGCCGCGGTCGCGCTGGCCGCCCTGCCGGTCTCCAGCTACCTGGTCAACCTGCTGCCCTGGTCGACCCTGCCGCAGCTGGTCGCCGGGGTGCTGGGCTGGGTCGCCGTGATCACCGCGCTGGCCTTCGGCGGGCCCTGGCGGCGCCGTCCGCTCGGCCCGCTCGCCGTGGTGGCCGGCATCACCGCGCTCACGCTCGCCGGCGACCTGCTGACGGGCACGACGTTGCAGCTCAACAGCGTCATGGGCTACAGCGCCGAGGTCGGGGCCCGCTACTACGGCCTGGGCAACATCCCGTTCGCGCTGCTGGCCACCGGCACGCTGCTGGCCACCACCGTGATCGCCCACCGCTGGCCGGGGCGGCTCGGGGTGGCCGCGATCGTGGTGCTCGGGGCGTTCGCGATGGTGCTGGGCGGCTCGGGCATGGGCAGCGACTTCGGCGGCGTGATCGCGTTCGTGCCGGGCATCGCGGTGACCGCGCTGCTGGTGGCCGGCAAGCGGGTGTCGATCGTGAAGCTGGGGGCGTTCTGCGTGGCCGGGGCGGTGATCGTGATGACGTTCGCCGTGCTCAACTACCTGCGTCCGCCCGACGAGCAGACGCATCTGGGCAGGTTCGTGGGCCAGGTGCTCAGCGGCGAGGCGTTCGAGGTGATCTTCCGCAAGCTCCAGGCCATGCTGGCCACGCTGCTCAGCCCCAACCTCATGCCCATCGTGATCGCGGCCGTGGCCTTCCTCGTCTACGCGATCCTGCGGCCCGAGCAGGCCAGCGCGGGCGTGGTGCCCGCGGCGTTCCGCCACTCCCCCGCCCTGCGGGCCGGCCTGATCGGCACGATGGTCAGCGGGGTGATCGGGATGCTGGTCAACGACTCGGGCGCCGCGGTGTTGTCGATGGCTCTGGCGCTGGCCGTGCCGCTGCTGCTCGCGGCGGGCATCGGCGCGCTCGGCCGCGAACAGCCGGCCGAGGCCCCCACCACCGCCCCCCTGGCCCGTACGGCCGACTAGTGCTCTGACCGCATACGTTCGCCGCTTCGTTCGCCCCAGGAGCGACGGGTGTTTCTGGGGGCGGTGTCACGCAAAAACGATTGCCTGGGGGGCCAGAGCTCATGTTGGCTGGCCGGCATGACTGAACTGCGTACCGATCGTCTCATCCTGCGCCGATGGCGTGACTCCGACCTTGAACCGTGGGCGGCCATGAACGCCGATCCCGAGGTCCGGGAGCACTTGGGCGACCTGCTCACCCGCGAACAGAGCGATGCCTCCGTGTCGCGATTTCAGGCCGAGTTCGACCAGCGAGGCTACGGGTGGTGGGCGGTCGAGGTCGAGGCCACGGGCGAGTTCATCGGCTTCGCCGGCTTGGACGAAGTGGACGACCACATGCCGTTCACGGGAGTGGAGATCGGCTGGCGGCTCGCCCGCTCGGCCTGGGGCCAGGGCTACGCCACCGAGGCTGCGCTGACTGTCCTGGCCCACGGCTTCGACGCTCTTGAGCTTCCGGAGATCCTCGCTGTCACAACGGCCACCAACCTCCGTTCCCAGGCGGTGATGCGCCGGATCGGCATGACCCGGGACCCGGCCGACGACTTCGACGACCGCACCGAGCCCGAAGGGCCACTGCGTCCGAACGTGCTGTACCGCATCGCCCGAAGTACGAGCATCTGACGCTCTCCACCACGACCGCCACACGGCGAACCTATGCGGTCAGAGCACCGGGGCGGGCGCCGGGTCAGCGTCCGGCCTGCGGGTGACGCCGCAGCACCATGAGAACGACCAGCGCCGCGGGCACGGCCAGCGCGAAGCCGGTGACCATGCCGACGCCGAGCCCGACGGCCTCCTGGAGCCGGCCCAGAGCCGCGTACAGCGCTCCCGCCGCAGCGGCGGACACCCCGAGAACCATCCCCGCGGCGCTCGCCGGCTCGCCAGGTGCCAGGTCCTGCGCGATGACGACGGTGATCGGGCTGCCGACGTACAGGAGGGCGCCGGCCAGCGCGGCGGCGAGGAAGTAGGGGACGCCGCCCGGTTCGAGCGTCACGATCGCGATCAACGGCACCGGCGCGGCGGCGAGCGAGCCGATCAGCGCGCGCCGGCGGCCGACCCGCGGCGCGAGCACGCCACCGAGCAGCGCGCCAAGCCCTGCGGCCAGCGAGAACACGGCGAGCGTCCAGCCGAGCAGCCCGGCGTCGGCCGCCACACCGTGCTCACGGACCAGCCAGAGGGGCATCGAGCTGGTGAAGGTCACGAAGGCCAGGCTCGCCAGGGTCGCGGCCAGGGTGAGCCCCCGATGGGACCGCGCAGCAGCCCGAACCGGAAGAGCGTCCGCAGGGGACGGCGGCCGTGCGACTCCCAGTCAGGCAGCAGCAGGAAGACCAGTACGGCGAACAGGACGCCGGGAACCATCAGCCACGGCGTGACCTCGATCCCGAACGCCGAGACCACGGAGAGGATCAGCACCGGCCCGAGGGCGAACCCGGCCATCCCGCCGGCGGTGAACAATCCCACGCCCAGCGTTCGATTCGGCACGGTGGGGCCACCGGCGACCGCCGTGCCCACGGGATGCAACGCCGCCGCCCCCATGCCGCCGATGATCAGCAGGGCGAAGACCGCCGCCAGCGCGGGCGCGACGCCGATCAGGCTGAGGAACAGCGAGGCCATGAGCACCCCCGTCGCCCCGACCACGCGCAGGCTGCGGTCCTCGGCCATCGCGCCGAAGAACGGCTGGGTGACCGACGACGAGATCGAGTGGACCGCGACGAGCACGGCCAGGAGGGCCGGCCCGCGGCGTCGGAGGCGCCACCGCCGGGATGCCGCAAGCAGGAGCCTCACGAACGAAAGGGACTCACGCGGCCGGTCCCTGACACACGGCCACGCTCGGGGCACGATTCAAGCCGAACGCGCCCGGAGCACGCTTCAAGCCGGACGCGCTCGGAGCCCGTCGAGGTCAGCGCTCCTCGGGGCGGTGCCGGGTGGTGGCTGTGCCTAGTGCGTCCAGGCGTCGGCCAGCAGTTGCCGGGTGTCGTGCAGGAGCTGGGGCAGCACCTTCGTCTGCGCCACGACCGGCATGAAGTTCGTGTCGCCGCCCCACCGCGGCACCACGTGCTGGTGCAGGTGGGCGGCGATGCCGGCGCCCGCGACCTGGCCCAGGTTCATGCCCACGTTGAAGCCCTGCGCGCCGCTGGCCTTGCGCAGCGCGCGCAGCGACCGCTGGGTGAAGTCACCCAGCTCGGCGACCTCGGCCGGGGTCAGCTCGTCGTAGCCGGACACGTGCCGGAAGGGCACGACCATCAGGTGGCCGGAGTTGTACGGGTAGAGGTTGAGGACGGCGTAGACGACCTCTCCCCTGGCCACGATCAGGCCGTCCTCGTCGCTCATCCGGGGGATCTCGTCGAACGGGCAGCCGTCGCCCGGCCCGGTGCCCGTCGGCTTGTTCTCGCCCTTGATGTAGGCCATGCGATGCGGGGTCCACAACCGCTGGAAGTTGTCGGGCGCCCCGGCCCCTGCCTGATCGTGCATACCAAGCAGCATAGGACCCCGCGCGGAGCGCCCGCTCTTCCGGCGTGATCCCCTGCCCTTCGCGGCGGCCCTAAGGTGTGGGCATGGCACAGCGACTCGAACCCATGCCCGCCGACTGGCAGCGCGCCCTGGCCGTCGTGGCCCACCCCGACGACCTGGAGTACGGCTGCGCCGCCGCCGTCGCCACCTGGACCGACGCCGGGCGCGAGGTCTCCTACCTGATCGCCACCCGCGGCGAGGCGGGCATCGACACGCTCGACCCCGCCGCGTGCGGGCCGGTGCGCGAGCGCGAGGAGCGGGCCAGCGCCGCCGTGGTGGGGGTGACCACCGTGGAGTTCCTCGATCACGCCGACGGGGTCGTCGAGTACGGGACGGCGCTCAGGAGGGACATCGCCGCCGCCATCCGCAGGCACCGCCCGGAGCTGGTGATCACCCTCAACCCCGACGACACGTGGGGCGGCACGTACTGGAACACGCCCGACCACCGGGCTGTGGGCCGTGCGGTGCTGGACGCCGCCGGAGACGCCGGAAATCGCTGGATATTTCCCGACACCGACGCCGCGCCCTGGAACGGCGTGCGCTGGGTCGCCGTCGCCGGCTCCAACTCCCCCACCCACGCCGTGGACGTCACCGACGGGCTGGAGCGGGGCGTGCGGTCGCTGCTGGAGCACCGCGCCTACATCGAGGCCCTCACCGATCAGGCCCCGGAGGTCTACGCCCGCGAGCTGATCGAGGGCTCCGCGCGGGAGGCCGGCGAGCGCTTCGGTGGCCGCCCGGCGGTCGCGTTCCGCCTGTTCCCCCGCTGACTTCCGGCCGGGGCCTGAGCCGCCCGGAGAACGGCTCAGGCCGGGAAGGCTTCCCGGCCTGGCCGGAAACGGCGGGCCAGGGAATGCCGGTCCCGGCCGAGCCGGGACCGGCGGGTCACACCTGGACGCGGCGCTCCACGGCGTTGACGATCTCGGCGATGGCCTCCTCGACGGGCACGCCGTTCTTCTGCTCGCCGTTGCGGTAACGGAAGGACACCGCGCCGTTGGCGATGTCGTCGTCACCGGCCAGCAGCATGTAGGGGACCTTCGCCTTCTGCGCGTTGCGGATCTTCTTCTGCATGCGGTCGTCGGCCGCGTCGACCTCGACCCTGATGCCCCGCTCGCGCAGCCGCTTGGCGACGTCCTGGAGGTAGGGCACGTGGGCGTCGGCGATCGGGATGCCGACCACCTGCACCGGCGCCAGCCACGCGGGGAACGCCCCGGCGTAGTGCTCGACCAGGACGCCGAAGAAACGCTCGACCGAGCCGAACAGCGCCCGGTGGATCATGACCGGCTGCTGCCGGGAGCCGTCGGCCGCCTGGTACTGCAGGTCGAACAGCTCGGGCAGGTTGAAGTCGAGCTGGATGGTGGACATCTGCCAGGTGCGGCCGATGGCGTCGCGCACCTGGACGGAGATCTTCGGCCCGTAGAAGGCCGCGCCGCCCGGGTCCATCACCAGGTGGAGGTTCTCGGCCTCGGCCACCTCGCGCAGCGTCGTGGTGGCCTCCTCCCACACCTCGTCGGAGCCGACGAACTTCTCCGGGTCCTTGGTGGACAGCTCGAGGTAGAAGTCCTCCAGGCCGTAGTCGCGCAGCAGGTCGAGGACGAAGCGCAGCAGCGAGGTCAGCTCGTCGCGCATCTGCTCGCGGCTGCAGTAGATGTGGGCGTCGTCCTGGGTCAGGCCGCGCACCCGGGTCAGGCCGTGGACCACGCCGGACTTCTCGTAACGGTAGACCGTGCCGAACTCGAACAGCCGCAGCGGCAGCTCGCGGTAGGACCGCCCGCGCGCCCTGAAGATCAGGTTGTGCATCGGGCAGTTCATCGGCTTGAGGTAGTAGCGGGCGCCCTCCAGCTCCATGGGCGGGAACATCCCGTCCTTGTACCAGTCGAGGTGGCCCGAGACCTGGTAGAGGCTCTCCTTGGTGATGTGCGGGGTGTTGACGAACTCGTAGCCGGCCTCCTCGTGCCTGCGCCGCGAGTAGTCCTCCATCACCTTGCGGATCACGCCGCCCTTGGGGTGGAAGACCGCCAGGCCCGAGCCCAGCTCGTCGGGGAAGGAGAACAGGTCGAGCTCGGCGCCGAGCCTGCGGTGGTCGCGCCGCTCGGCCTCCTCCAGCCTCTTCAGGTATTCGTCCTGCTTGTCGCGGGACTCCCAGGCGGTGCCGTAAATGCGCTGGAGCTGCGGGTTCTTCTCGCTGCCGCGCCAGTAGGCGCCGCCGGAGCGCATGAGCTTGAACGCCGGGATCGACCGGGTGGAGGGCACGTGCGGCCCCCGGCACAGGTCTTTCCAGCACAGCTCGCCGCTCTTGGGGTCGAGGTTGTCGTAGATCGTGAGCTGCCCGGCCCCGACCTCGACGCTCTCCTCGTCGGCCGCTCCGCCCTTGAGCCCGATCAGCTCCAGCTTGTACGGCTCGCCGGCCAATTCCTCGCGCGCCTGCTCGTCGCTGACGGCCCGGCGGGAGAACAGCTGCCCCTGCTTGACGATCTCCCGCATGCGCTTCTCGACGCGCTTGAGGTCGTCGGGGTTGAACGCCTGCTTGACGTCGAAGTCGTAGTAGAAGCCGTTCTCCACGGGCGGGCCGATGCCCAGCCTGGCCTCGGGGAACAGCTCCTGCACCGCCTGGGCCATGACGTGCGCGGTGGAGTGGCGGACGATGGCCCGGCCGTCCTCGCTGGAGACCTCGATCGGCTCGACCACGTCGTCCTGGGCCAGGGGGTACGCGAGGTCGCGCGGCTCGCCGTTGACCCGGGCCGCGATGACGGTGCGGCCGTCGGCCTCCAGCGCCTCACCGGCCGTCGTGCCGGCCGCGACCACACGCTCGGCTCCGGCGAGGGTGATGCGTAGCTCGGCTGACACGGTGTCTCCCTTGGATCGCGCTCGATGCCCGGCACCGAGGCTGGTTCGATGGTGAACACCGATGCTATCGCGGGTGAAACCCCAGCCTTGTCAGGTCCTGGCGGGTGCCGTGGAAGAGGTTCCGGTCGAGCGGACTGCTGGCATATTGGTGAATTGTCCAGTCGCGCCACGGCGGCGGCACGAGGGGTTCGCCGCGCGGCCTCTCCGGGGAGGCGATCCACAGCGGGTAGTCGGCCAGGCCGGCGCAGTTCCCCGAGCGGGCGAACCAGTGGGCGGTGTAGATGAAGGGCCGCAGACCGGCGTGCCGCTCGACGTGGTGGCACCAGCGGCGCGCGTACCTGGCGACCTGCTCGGGGCGCCGCCCGTCGCCGGTCTCCAGGTCGAGCGCCACCAGGTCGCCCCTGCGCAGGCCGCCCGCCGACCTGAGCACCGCCAGGAAGTGCCGGGCGTGCTCGATCGGGTCGCCCTTGGGCCGGGCGAAGTGGTACGCGCCGCACACCAGCCAGCTCTCGCGCATTCCCGACCAGTTGCGGGCGAACCACCGGTCGGTCCAGTCGCCGCCCTCGGTGGCCTTGGCGAAGGCGAAGGAGACCCCGGCCTCGGCGTGACCGGCCCAGTCGACGGAGCCCTGCCAGTTCGACACGTCTATGCCATGCAGCAAGCGCTTCACCTTGCCGGAGTTTATTGAGATGTCCCCCTATGAACCCTTCGACGCGCCGATGAGCAGCTCACGGGTGCGGTCCCGCTCGGCGAAGGTCGCGCCGACGAAGTCGGTCACCCCGGCCTGGCGCAGCCGTTCGAGCTGGGCGAGCACGGACTCCTCATCGCCGACGACCGCGACGTTCCCGGGCCCGGCGGCGCCCTCGCGGTCGAGCATGGCCCGGTAGGAGGGCAGCGTGCCGTAGACGGCGAAGATCTCGTTGGCGCGCTCGACCGCGGCGGCGGGGTCGTCGGTGACGCAGACGGGCAGCGCGCAGACGATCCGCGGCGCCGGGCGGCCCGCCTCCGCGGCGGCGGCGGTGATGGTCGGGGCGACGTGCTCGGCCACCGTCTTCGGGCCGGTCATCCACAACACCGTGCCGTCGGCCACCGTGCCGGCCAGCTTCAGCATGCGCGGGCCGAGGGCGGCGACGAGCACCGGGAAGCCCGCGCCCGGCGTGGTGAGCCGCACGTCGGCCCTGATCGTCTCGCCCACCGCCTTGACCTGCTCGCCCCGGCCGGCCGGGAGCAGCACGTCGAGGTACTCCTTCATGTGGCGGTAGGGGCGCTCGAAGCTGAGGCCGAACATGTGCTCGATGACGACCTGGTGCGACAGGCCGATGCCGAGCGCCAGCCGGCCGCCGAGCGCGGCGTTGGCCGTCATCGCCTGCTGGGCCAGGGCCGCCGGGTGCCGCGGGTAGGTGGGCACGACAGAGGTGCCGAGCTCGATGCCGGGCACCTGGGAGCCGGCCACGGCCAGCGCGGTGAGGGCGTCGAGGCCGAAGATGTGGGACAGCCAGGCGGAGGCGAAGCCGTCCTCGGCCGCCTGGGCGATCTCGTCGCGGAGCGCGCCGAGCGGGTCGGGCCCTTGCCGTTCATTCAGGAAATATCCGAAACGCATGGAAACAGAACTCCATTCTGGAGGCAGACGCGCCTGTATCTTCCCACGCCCGCGGGCGCGCTCACCCGTACGAAGGGGGCGGATTTGTAAAGTGGCCTCATGACGCACGATCGCGCAGGACAGCCCGCCCAGCCCGCCGACCTGGTCGACGTCGCCCGGCTGGTGACCTCCTACTACGCCCTGCACCCCGACCCCGCCGAGGTGGCGCAGCGGGTGGCGTTCGGCACGTCGGGCCACCGCGGGTCCTCGCTGCGGACGGCCTTCAACGAGGACCACATCCTGGCCACCAGCCAGGCCATCTGCGAATACCGCGCCGCCCAGGGCACCGACGGGCCGCTGTTCCTGGGCATCGACACGCACGCGCTGTCCGAGCCCGCCCGCGTGTCGGCGCTGGAGGTGTTCGCGGCCAACGGGGTCGAGGTGCTGATCGACTCCCGCGACGGCTACACGCCGACCCCCGCCGTCTCGCACGCCGTCCTGCGGCACAACCGGGGCCGCGCGTCCGGGCTCGCCGACGGCGTGGTGGTGACGCCGTCGCACAATCCGCCCTCCGACGGCGGCTTCAAGTACAACCCGCCGCACGGCGGCCCCGCCGACACCGACGCCACCTCCTGGATCCAGGACCGCGCCAACCAGCTGCTGGCCGACGGCATGAAGGGGGTGTCCCGGATCTCCTACGCCAAGGCCCTCGACGCGGCCGGCCGCTACGACTTCCTCGGCACGTACGTCGACGACCTGCCGTCCGTGGTCGACCTCGACGCGATCAGGTCGGCCGGGGTGCGCATCGGGGCCGACCCGCTGGGCGGGGCGAGCGTGGCCTACTGGGGCGAGATCGCCGAGCGCCACCGCCTCGACCTGACCGTGGTCAACCCGCTGGTCGACCCCACCTGGCGGTTCATGACGCTCGACTGGGACGGCAAGATCCGCATGGACTGCTCGTCGCCGTACGCGATGGCGTCGCTGATCGCGCAGCGCGACAGGTACGACATCGCCACCGGCAACGACGCCGACGCCGACCGCCACGGCGTCGTCACCCCCGACGGCCTGATGAACCCCAACCACTACCTGGCCGTCGCCATCTCCTACCTGTACGCCCACCGCGAAGGCTGGCCCGCCGCGGCGGGGATCGGCAAGACGATGGTGAGCAGCGGCGTCATCGACCGGGTCGCCGCCTCGCTCGGGCGGCGCCTCTACGAGGTGCCGGTCGGTTTCAAGTGGTTCGTCCCCGGGCTGCTCGACGGCTCGCTCGGGTTCGGCGGCGAGGAGAGCGCGGGGGCCTCGTTCCTGCGGCGCGACGGCTCCCCCTGGTCCACCGACAAGGACGGCCTCATCCTCGCCCTGCTGGCCTCGGAGATCCTGGCGGTGACCGGCGAGTCGCCGAGCGCGCACTACCGCCGCCTGACCGAGCGGTTCGGCGAGCCCGCCTACGCCCGGGTCGACGCGCCCGCCACCCGCGAGGAGAAGGCGGTGCTGGCCAAGCTGTCGGCCGACCAGGTGACGGCGTCGTCGCTGGCCGGCGAGCCGATCACCGCGGTGCGGACCGCGGCCCCCGGCAACGGCGCGGCGCTCGGCGGCGTGAAGGTCTCGACGGACAACGCCTGGTTCGCCGCCCGCCCGTCGGGCACCGAAGACGTCTACAAGATCTACGCCGAGTCCTTCAAGGGCCCCGACCACCTGGCCAAGGTGCAGGAGGAGGCCCGCTCGCTGGTCTCGGCCGCGCTGGGCTGAGCGGCCGGGCGCCTCAGCGGGGCAGCTCGCGGGCGGTGGCGGCGGGCATGCCGGTGCGTCCGAGGTCGGCGTGCCGGCCCGCCAGCACGCCCGCGCGGTAGCCCGTGCCGCTGGTCGTCGGGACCGACATGCGGATGCGCGGGTAGTGGGCGGCCACCGCCAGGTCGACCTCGGCCCGGCGGTCGGCCAGCACCAGCGCGGTGCCGGCCCCGGCGGCCTCGGCCTCGGTCGCGGCGCGCCACTCGGCCTCGCGCAGCAGCCGGTACACCTCGTCGGTGAACCCCAGCAGCCACGAGCGCCGGTAGGCCCGCGCGGCGGCAAGCTCGCCCGGCGGCCGTACGCGGGCCAGGCCGGAGGCCATCTGCAGCAGCAGCGACGTGGCCAGCACGTCGGCGCGTTCGAGGTCGGCGGCGAAGCCGAACACGTGCACCCGCTGGCCGCCGTCGCCGCGGCCGATCAGCAGCGGACGGCAGCGGACGGCCTGGGCGACCAGGCTGACCAGGCGGGCCTTCTCCCTGGCCCACGGGGCGGGCAGGGTGACGATCCGGTCGCCGGGGGTCTGGCGGGTGCCGGGCGGCGGGAGGGTGTCGATGCCGTACTTGGCCATCAGGGCGGAGGCGGCCGCCAGGAAGGTGGCCCGCTCGTGCTCGTTGTCCGTGCGTTCGGCCTTGGCCAGGAGTTTCCTGACGCGTTCGAGCGTGCGCTCCCGCAACCGAGCTCCCCCTACTTGGCCAGCACCCGCCCGTCGTCGGCGATGGCCGGGAAGGCGCCGGTGTCGACGATGCCGTGCTGCTGGTACAGAGCCTCGATCAGGGCGTGCGCCTGCGGCTCCAGCTTCCACAGGGCACGATACTCGCGCGCGGTGGCCAGCGAGATGCCGATCTCCTGGGCGATGTCCACCGAGCGCGGCACGATGCGCTTGGCGATCTGCCGGTCCCAGAACTCCCGGGCGGCCCTGATCTGGGCGGCGCGCTGGGCGGTGTCGACGACCTGGGGGGTGGCGTCGAACACCTCGACGTCCTCGTCCTCGTCCTCGACGAGCTCGGCCAGCGCGGGCGGCAGCGCCGGGCGGGCGGGCACGGGACGGTGGTCGGCCTCGGGCTCCCACGGCACGCGCGGGTCGGCGTCGATGAGCGCGGTGGTGTTGTACAGGGCGGCGATCTGGGCCAGCAGCGCCTCCTGGCGCGACTGGTCGACGGCCAGCCCGGTGTGCTCGACGGCCTGGTCCATGGCCTTGTCGAGCTTGGCCAGCGCGCCGCGCATCTTGCGCTCGGAGGCGCCGCCGTCGCGCAGCGCCTTGGCGCGCTTGGCGGCCAGGGCGACGCGGGTGAGCCGGCGGTGGGCGTCGACCTCGGAGGCGGTACGGTCGCTGACCTCGGCCAGGCCCATGCGGACGAGCAGGCGTTCGGGGGTCAGGCGCCAGTTGATGCGGCCGGTGCCGCGGATGCGGTGGCGTTCGATGGCCATGCCGCGTTCCCAGAGCCAGGCGGCGACCAGCGGGGCGGCCAGGCGGAAGACGGCCTCGGGCAGGCTGCGGGCGTCCATGCTGGACAGGACGGCGGTCAGGCAGGTCAGCGCCCAGACCGCGATGCCGTCGATGCCGGCGGAGAAGTTCTCCCGCATGTTGCGGCGGGCGCGGACGGCCGAGGTGATGATGGCGACCTCGATGAAGGCGAACAGCAGCAGCCGGAGCGGCCCGTCCAGGCCCAGCACGTCGCCGGAGAAGCGCCACATGCCCTGGGCGGACACGCCGGTGGCGATGGAGGCGGCGACGACGGTGAGCACGTCCTCGATGGGACGGGGGGCGACGTAGCGGGCGAATAACCAGGTGCCCGCGCGCCAGGCCATCCTGAGCACCAGGAACGCCAGCACGAGCCCGGCCAGGCCCAGCAGGGCGATGACGGCGGTGGCGAACGGCTTCTCGGCGACGAAGGCTGCTATTTCCTCAAATGTCGGCATCAGTCACTATCCGCGAGGCTCAACTCCAGCTTGTCTTGCGACGAGATCATCGCAGACTGTCGCCCCCTTGTACGCCAAACGCCACGGATTTCCCCTGTCTCCCACCGGTTCCTGTGACACACGCCGTACCAGAAGGGAGTTGTGGCTAGTCGGCGGCCCGCGACCCGGCGCACAATGAGGCGCACCCCGGCCTCACCGCACGGCCTCCCCACGGGCTCACGGACGGGTGGCCGGACGGGCGGCCAGATGGACGATCGGGCGGGTGGCCAGGTGGGACGTGAGGGTGAGCGGCAATTTCGTCCTTTCGGAGGGCAACAGCCGCCTGTCCGGATGGGACCATCTACCGAGGGATTTATCCCAACATAGTGCGATGTATCCCAGCAGGACGGATATCCATGTCTGACTCAGAGTTCCCCTTCGTCCAGTTCATGCGCGAGGACTTCGACCCGGTCGCCGAGCTCGGCCGCATCCGGGCCGAACACGCCGTCTTCCCCATGAAGATCCCCGGCGACCAGACCGTGCACCTGGTCACGCGCTGGGAGGACGTACGCGGTGTCCTCGGCGACCACGAACGGTTCAGCAACGACTTCGCCGGCATCTCCGGCCTGGGCTCCAACCAGGAGGATCCCGGCGGCCTCGGCTTCCGCGACCCGCCCGAGCACACGCGGCTGCGCAAGTACCTGACCCCCGAGTTCACCATGCGCCGCCTGCGCCGGCTGGAGCCGCGCATCGAGGCGATGGTCGAGGAGCACCTGGACCGCATCGAGGCCAAGGGCCCGCCCGCGGACCTGGTCGAGGACTTCGCGCTGCCGATCCCGTCGCTGGTGGTGTGCGAGCTGCTCGGCGTCCCGTACGAGGAGCGCGCCGACTTCGTCAAGATCAGCAAGGACCGGTTCGACCTGTCGGCCGGCCCCGAGGCGTCCCTGCAGGCGATCAACGACGCGATGGCGTACCTGGTGGACCTGGTCGCCCGCGAGCGGCGCGACCCGGGCGAGGGCCTGCTCGGCCAGCTCCTGCGCGAGCACGGCGACGACCTCGACGACCGCACGCTGGCCAGCATGTCCGACGGCCTGCTCACCGGCGGGCACGACACCAGCACCAGCATGCTCGCGCTCGGCGCGCTCTGGCTCATGCGCCACCCCGAGCAGGCCGCCAAGGTCCGCGAGGTGGACGGCTACGTCAACGACGTCGTCGAGGAACTGCTGCGCTACATGACGGTCGTGCAGGTGGCCTTCCCGCGCTTCGCCCGCGAGGACCTGGAGCTGCACGGCGTGCCGATCAAGAAGGGTGAGATGGTGCTGTGCTCGCTGACCGGCGCCAACCGCGACCCCTCGCTGGGCCCCGACATGGACGAGGTGCGCCCCGGCCGCGAGACCGCCGGCTCGCACCTGGCCTTCGGCCACGGCATCCACCGCTGCATCGGCGCGCCGCTCGCCCAGATGGAGATGCGCATCGCCTTCCCCGCCCTGCTGCGCCGCTTCCCGGACCTGCACGTCTCGGGCGAGGTGCCGTTCAGGGAGCTGGCCATCGTGTACGGGGTCAAGGAGCTACCCGTCGCCTGGTAGAGCGGTTACGTTCACAGTGTGAACGAGCCCGTCATCGACCCCGTCATCGACCTCGCCTCGATCGGCGCCGTCGTGTTCGACACCGACGGCGTGGTCACCGACACCGCCCGGGTGCACGCGGCCGCCTGGAAACACGTCTTCGACGCCTTCCTGCGCGGCCGCTGCGACCCGTTCGACATCCGTGACGACTACCTCCGGCACGTCGACGGCCGGCCGCGGCTCGACGGCGTGCGCACCTTCCTCGCCGCGCGCGGCCTCACCGTGCCCGAAGGCGATCCCGACGACGAGCCGGGCGCGCCCACCGTGCACGGGCTCGGCCTGGCCAAGGACCAGATCTTCATCGCGCAGGTGGACAAGTACGGCGTGGCCGCCTTCCCCGCCACCGTGGCCCTGCTGCACGAGCTGCGCCACCGGGGCGCCCGCACGGCCGCCGTCTCGGCCAGCCTGCACGGCCGCCGGCTGGTGACCGCCGCGGGCGTGGCGCACCTGTTCGACCTGGTCGTGGACGGCGGCGACGCGGCCCTGATGAACCTGCCGGGCAAGCCGGACCCCGCCCTGTTCCTGGAGGCCGTGCGCCGCCTGGCGCTGCCCGCCGGACGGGCCGCCGTGGTGGACGCGGCGCTGCCCGGCGTCCAGGCGGCCGGCAGGGGCGGCTTCGGGCTGGTCGTGGCGGTCACCCGGAACGGTCCGGGCGACGTCGCCGCGCTGGCCGGGCACGGCGCGCACGTCGTGGTGCCCGATCTGGGCGAGCTCGGCGTGCGCGGCCGGGTCCTACCCTTGAGGGCGTGACGGTTCTGATCGATCCCCCCGACTGGCCGGGGCCGCGCGGCCTGATGTGGTCGCACCTGGTGAGCGACAGCTCGCTGGAGGAGCTCCACGCGTTCGCGGCCCGGCTCGGGGTGCCGGGCCGGGCCTTCGACCGGGACCACTACGACGTCCCCGAGACCGTGCACGCGCGGGCGGTGTCGCTGGGCGCCGAGCCGGTCAGTTCGCGCGAGCTGCTGCGCCGCCTGATCGCCGCCGGTCTGCGCCGCCGCAAGCGCCACGCGCCCTAGCCTGCCTCAGCCTTCCGCCAGGCGGTCCAGCTCGGCGGTCATGTTGGCGCGGGCGGGTTCCTCCCACAGCTCGCGGGCCCGGTCCGTACGGTAGAGCCGCGGGGCGGCCAGCAGCCTGCGCAGCACCTGCGCGCGGCCCCGCCGGAACAGGTCGTCGGGCACGTGCGCGTACTCGCGGCGGATGTCGGCGGCGTAGGCGTCGTAGCCGGGGCGGCCCAGCACGGCCAGGTCGGCGTCGCAGAGCACGGCGCCGTCGCGGTCGCCGGCGGCCACCGTGTCGTGGGCGGCGGTCAGGCGGACCAGCCGGGCGGTCGCGGCGACCCGGCCGGGCGGCACCCCGCAGCGTGGCAGGCGCGCCTGGGCGAGCTGGGCGCTGCGCTCCTCGTCCCAGCCGGGCCTGCCGTCGTAGACGGCGTCGTGGAACCAGGCGGCCAGGCGCACCGCGGCGGGGTCGGCGGCCTCCCCGGCCAGGTCGTCGACGGCGGCCAGCACGGCGGCCAGGTGGCCGAGGGTGTGGTAGCGGCGGTGGGGCTCGGCCCAGCGGGCGATCAGCTCGGCGCCGGCGGCCCGCGCGGCCGGGGAGCCGCCCGCGAGCGCGAGCCAGCCGGCGGCGAGCCGGGCCCTCGACGCGGGGGCCGGGCGGTCGTTGATCACGCCTCCACCGTAGTGCCCAGGGCGGTACGTCCCGGCTTTGTGTCCTTGAATACACCCGGTATTTACCCGGCTGTCCCGCCGCTCTGCCTCTCCGTACGGGGACCTGGTTCCCCCCGGAGAGGAGACAGCGACATGGCGACCGGTGAGTTCCAGGTGATGAAGGTTCCGGCCGAGCAGTTGAGCGGCGTGCTGCACGGTCAGGTTGTCGACCCGGGCGCCCAGCCCACGAACGTCGTGAGATGCGGCGAGGGCTGGACCGTTGACGTGAGCTGGGAGGTCGCCGGCGAGCTGGTCGACTGGCTGGCGGGACGGTGGCATGTGGAGATCATCGCCGACCTGCTGGGAGGTGGTGAGACCCGTCATCCCTCGCCTCCCGTGGAGATGACGTTCACCCCTGGCTCGGGACGGTACACCGCGTCGGTCCCGATGCGCGGCCAGCTCGGCCCGGGCACCTATGACCTGGTGGTCAACCTCACCACGACGACGGCCGCCGGCTCCGCGGGGGCGCTCGGCGGCTTCGTCGTGATCAGCAAGATATCGGTGAAGGAATGACGGCCGCCGCCCCGGGCCCCTCCCGGGGCGGCGGGCGCCCCGGGGGGGGCCCGGATCGCCCTGCAACCACACCGCAAGTCACCGGCCCTACGCTCCGGGCGGCGGTCACGGGGAAAGCGAGACCGCCGCCCTGTATCCGCCGCCCTGTATCTCACGTCACCGGACGCGCTCTGACCCGGTGAGGATCGACGGTCCCAGGGGGGACCACTGACGGGAGACCTCATGTCCGAAGTGGAACAAGCGCTTGCGCCAGGCGCTCCGATGACGGCGGACGACGTGCTGCGCATCGCCGCCTGCAAGGACAGGAACCCTGCACTTGAGGCCATGGTCATCGCCCATGGCTACCACCGTGTCGCCGGGGACCTCGCCCAGCACCTGGGCCAGGACGCGACCAACTGGTACTGCTACGCCAAATGGACCTCCAAGGCGGTCGCCGAGAGCCTCGACCTGGCCCCGGGCTCGCCCTTCCTGACCGGTTTCGGCGACCGGCTGCACGTGCCCGCGCGCCTGCGCCGCCTGTTCCGCGCCATGTTGCTGACCCTGCTCGGCCCCAGCTACCAGCTCGGGCTGGCGCTGGCCAACCGGGCGATCTTCCTGGAGACCGCGAGCCTGGCGGCCAACCTGTGGAACGGCACGCCCGACTGCTACGTCAAGGTGAGCCCGGAGTCGGAGAACACGCCGATGCCGCCGGAGTTCCTGTCCGGGCTGCTGGAGGAGGCCGACGAGCGCTACCTGCGGGACGCCGCCCTGCTGCTGAGGCAGGCGCACGCGGCCACCGACCCGGACGAGCGGGCCGAGCTGATGTTCGGGGCGAGCGTGGCGCTGTCGGCGTACGAGCAGAAGCGCGCGCAGAAGGCTCTGGAGCTGGTGCTGTACCGGCCGGTGCGGTGGCTGACCCGGATGTCGTGGCGGTCGCTGCGCTCGCTGGTGACCCGGCGGCCCTACCCCCGCTTCCCGCTGTTCAGCGCCCGGCACGAGGACCAGCCGTGGCTGACGCGCGTGCTGGAGGCCAAATGGTCCTCGCTCTACACCCGTCACCTGTTCGCCGTGCGCACGCCGCTCAGCGACGTCAAGGTCGGCCGGCCGCTCGCCCCGCCGCCGGGCGTGGACATGGCGCTCGCCTGGCGGCCGATCAGGAACGAGAAGGTGCGCGAGCTCGCCGAGGAGTTCATCCCGGACGACGTCGAGCAGGCCACGGCCGGGGTGATCGACTGGGTGTCCTACCCCGACCGCATGCGCTTCATCGTCGGCTACTTCCGCACCTACCAGCGGGTGGGCGCGCTCTACGACCCGCCGTTCGGGCCGGAGCTCACCGCGGCCCTGGAGGCGGAGACGGCCCGCGGCACGCTGCCGGAGCCGGTCCCCGAGGCTCCGCAGGCCGACCGGCTGCTCCCCGGGATGCGGCGCAAGGTCTACGCCTTCCCCGAGGAGACCGATCCCGACGCCTACGAGATGGCGCGCTTCGACTTCGAGCCCTTCCTGGAGGCGATCCCTCTTGACCGGTCAGGAAACTAGGACTCAGTCCAGGAAGTCCCTGGTGATCTCGCGGTCCTGCAGGAGCCCGCGCAGCCTGGCGAAGCAGCGGGCGCGGGTGGGGCCGATGCTGCCGACCGGCCGGCCCAGCCGGCGGGCGACGTCCACGTAGTGCGGCTCGGAGGTTTCCGTGAGTGCTCGAAACAGCACGCGCTGGGCCGCGGGCAGCTCCTCGACCAGCTCCTCCAGCGTGCCGGCCAGCCAGATCCTGGCCAGTTCCCTGTCCACGTCGTCCGTGCTGCCGAGCGTGTCGAGGTCGGGCGTGCAGATCTCCCGGGTGCGCCTGGTCAGCTTCAGGCACTCGCGGAAGGCGATCGTGGCCAGCCAGCCGGGCATGCGCTGGGGGTCCGCGACGCTCTTGAGGTTCTGCCAGGCCAGCAACCAGGTGGTCTGGAGCACGTCCTGGGCGTCCTCGTGGCCGAGCCGGAAGCGCCGGATCCTCGACCGCAGCATCGGCGTGAACTCCTCGACCAGCCGCTCCCACGCCTGGGCGTCGCCCTCCTGGGCGTCCGACACGAGGGTGGCGGTGTCGCGGCGCTCCAACGTATCCAACTGCATCATCGTCTCCCCGCCGGCCGGGGTCCATGGGGGTCAACCTCGTTCGACCGGCCCCCCAACGGTGCTCCCGGCCGCCTTCGCACACTGTCGCGGACGACACAGTGCGGGTGTGGCGCTCGTCACATTCGGGAGATCGCTTACCACTTACTGCCCGATCGGCGTTCGCGTCCTAAAGTTCTTCCATGAGCGCCAGCAGCGGGGCGGTTCCACACGACGTCCAGGCGGTCGCCGCCGTGCTGGCGGAGGTCCCGCTGTTCCGCGTGCTCGGACAGGCCGGAATCACGAGCACCGTGCGCGCCGGGGTGGCGCGCCGATACCGCAACGGGCAGATCATCCTGCACCAGGGCGATCCGGGCGAGTCCCTGTACGTGCTGCTCGACGGCCTGGTGAAGGTCGTCTTCACCACCGAGCACGGCGACGAGATCGTGCTCAACATGCTGGGCCGTGCGGACACCTTCGGCGAGATGGCGCTGCTGGACGACTCGCCGCGGTCGGCGTCGATCATCGCCGTGCGCCCCTGCTGGATCTTCGCGCTGCCCAGGGCGCGGCTGCTGGAGCTGATGCGGGAGCATCCCGGGCTCGCCGACGAGTTCCTGCGCATGCTCGGGCAGATGGTGCGCCGGCTCACCGGGCAGGCCGCCGACCTCGCCTTCCTCGACCTGGGCGGGCGCCTGGCCAAGCTGCTGCTGCAACTGTCGGTCAAGCGCGGCCAGACCCAGGGCCCGGTCGTGGACATGCCGGGGCTGACCCAGTCGGACCTCGCCGCGCTGATCGGCGCGTCCCGCCCGGCGGTCAACCGGGCCCTGCAGTCGCTCGCCGCCCGCGGCCTCATCGCCATGAAGGGGCGGACCATCACGTTGCTGGACGTCGAGGCGCTGCGCAAACGCGGGGGCCTCTGACCGGATCTGGAGTACGGGGAACATGAACGAGCACGACAACGCCCCCGCCGAGCGCTGGCCGGCGGAACGGTTCCGGCAGTTACGGCAGCAGGCCGACCCGGACATCGACAAGATCGTGGCCGGCTACCTGGAGACCAGGCCCGCAGGCGAGAACGCCCTGTCCCTGCTGCGCGCGGTCGTGGTGGAGCTCGGCCGGGCCAAGCGAGAGGCACGGGCCCCCTCGGGCGAGACCGGCCCCTCGGCCATCTTCGACGCCATCGACTTCAGCAAGGACCTGCCCGAGTGGGGCGGCGACGCCGAGCTGCTGGCCCGCGGCCAGGCCGTCTTCTCCGACTACGGGCTGTACCAGTCGGTCGCGCTGTTCTGCAAGTGCCTGCCCATGGCCTACGTCGAGATCTCCAGCGCCAAGGTGCTGGCCGGCGTGAGCGACCTGGCCACGCACAGCCTCACCCGCCGGGTCGCCGAGACCGGCCAGATGCTGGTGGACGTCATGGGCCTGAAGGCCACCGACAGCCTGACGCCGGGCCGTCCGGGGCACACGACGGCGATCGGGCTGCGCATCCTGCACTCGTTCGTGCGCGCGCTGGCCACCGAGCACTTCGGCGACGACTGGGACACCGCCAGGTTCGGCCCGCCGGTCAACCAGGAACTGCTGCTGGCCACCATCTTCGACTTCTCGGTCGTCACGTGGGAGGCTCTGGAGAGCATGGGGGTGCGCCTCAGCGACGACGACAAGGCCGCCCATCTGTACACGTGGAGCGTCTTCGGCCACCTCATGGGCGTCGAGGCGTGCCGCGACCGGCCGCTCACCCTCGACGACGTGCCGCCGGTCAGCGAACGGCTCGGCCGCCTGTACGAGTCGAGCGAAGAGGGCCGCAGGCTGATGGCCGTGCTGCTGGCGGAGATGGAGGAGTTCATGCACCTGGGCTGGCGCAAGCTGCCGCGCAGCCTGGTGCACTGGGTCTTCCGCGACGCCCGCTACAACGGCGCCCAGGTTCCGGCGCTGCTCGACGTGCCGCCGCCGGCGTGGTGGTTCAACGCGCTGTTCACCGCGGCCAGGGCCGGCAACCGGTACGGCCGCCTGATGGGCCCGGTCGACGCGGTGGTGCGCTGGCTGGTGCGCCGGGCGGGCAAGCACATCGTCATCGCCATGATCGACCGCTACTCGGGCGGCCACGCCGCCTTCCAGATCCCCGAGGAGCTGGCCTCCCAGTGGCGCGTCCGGCAGTCGAAGACGGCGCGCCGCACGCGCAGGCTCCGCCACAGCGTCCGCAAGGGCGTGCGGAAGGGCGTGGGCAAGGCCGCCAGGGCCCCCGTGCGGAAGGAGGGACCACCGGCGTGAGCACCCCGCACGAGCCGGGCACGCTGACCACGGCGACCATCCTGTTCACCGACGTGGTCAGCTCCACAGCCATGCGGATCAGGCTCGGCGAGGAACGCGCCAACGTCGTCTTCCGCCGGCTCTACCAGCTGCTGCACTCGGTGGTGACGGCCAGCGGCTCGACGTTCACCAAGAGCCTGGGCGACGGGCTGATGGCGGTGTTCGGCTCGGCCACGGCCGGGCTCGACGCGGTCATCGCCGTCGAGCAGGCCGTCGCGGCCGAGAACGAGCGGGCGCTGGAGAAGATCTCGATCAGGGCCGCGCTGGCGGCGGGCGACGTGTGCTGGGGCGCCGACGACGTCAGCGGGCTGCCCACGGTGGAGGCGGCCCGCCTGGTCGCGGTGGCCGAGGGCGGCCAGGTGCTCTGCACCGACCTGGTGCGCCGCCTGGCCCAGGGCCGCAGCCGGCACGAGTTCAAGGACCTGGGCCGGCTGCCGGGCAAGGGCCTGCGGGAGCCGATGCACACCTACGAGCTCCACTGGCAGAGCGCCGACAACCAGCACGCCGGCGGGCTGGCCCCCTGGCTGGACAGCGGGCACGTGCTGCCGTTCGTCGGCCGGGACGAGGAGCTGCGGGCGCTGGAGGAGGAGCTGGGGGCGGCCGAGTTCGGCAGCGGGCTGGTGATCCTTCAGGGCGATCCGGGGGTCGGCAAGACGCGGCTGGCCTCGGTCGTGGCGCGGCGGGCGCTCAAGCGGCAGTTCACCGTGCTGGCGGGGCGGTGCACCGATCCGGCGCGGCAGGCGTACGAGCCGATCGCCGGGGCGGTCGAGCGGCTGGCCCGCACCTCGCCGGCGCTGTTGTTGCGGGCCGGGGTCGACCAGCAGTGCGGGCAGCTCGTCCGGCTGGCGCCCTCGCTGGCCGCTCCCCCGCTGTCGCTGGCCGTGCCGCCCGCCACCGAGCCGGTCTCCGAGCGCTACCACCTGATGGCCGCGGCCCGTACGCTCATCGAGCGCCTGGCCACCGTACGGCCGGTGCTGCTGGTGATCGACGACCTGCAGTGGGCGACGCTGGAGTCGCTGCAGATGCTGCACTCCCTGATGTGGGACGCCGACTCGCTGCCGCTGCTGATCCTGGCCACCTCGCGCCCGGTGCCCGTCGAGTCGGCGATGCCCGAGCTGCACAAGCTGACCGCCGACGGCCGCCTGGTGCAGGTCTCCTCCTTCGGCATGGACGAGGTCAGCCGGGCCCTGTCGGAGGTGCGCAGCGACGGCGACCCCGAGCTGCTGTACCGGATCACCGGCGGGAACGCGTTCCTGGTCACCGAGGTGGCCAGGGAGCTGGCCGCGGGCGCCGACCTCGACGCGCTGACCGTCCCCGACTCGGTCACCCGCATGGTCCGGGCGCGCCTGGCGCAGCTCCACCCCGACGCCCGCGACCTGGTCAGCCTGCTGGCCGTGGGCGAGCGCATGGAGTCGGCCGCGCTGCGCCTGGGCCTCGGCCTGGACGAGGCGCGCTTCGTGGCCGCCGTCGAGGAGGCCATGGGCGCGGGCCTGGTGACCATGGCCGACGGCGGCCAGTGCCAGTTCTCCCACGAGCTGACCCGTGCCGCCCTGTACGCCACGCTGTCGGCCCCCCGCGCCGGGCTGCTGCACGGCCGGGTCGCCGACGCCCTGTGCCAGGCCGACCCGCAGGCCATGGAGTCGCGCCCGTACGTCGTGGCCACCCACCTGCTGGCCGCCGCCGAGCACGGCCGCGACCCGCGCCGGACGGCCGAGGCCGCCGAGGCGGGCGTGCAGGCGGCCCGCCACGCGCTGGCCGGGCTGGCGCACCGCGAGGCGGTCACCTGGTACCAGCGGGTGCTCGGCCTGCTGGCGGACTTCCCGGGCGCCTCCCCCGAACGGCGTGCCGAGCTGCTGATGGACTGCGGCCGGGCGATGTGGCTGGCCGGGCACCCCGAGGCGAGGGAGACCCTGCACCAGGCCGCCGAGCTGGCCAGGGAGTGCGGGCGCGACGACCTGATCGTGGTGGCCGCGCTCGGCGGCGACCGCGGCTTCTCCAGCATCTCCGCCGCCCCCGACCAGCGCCGCATCGCGCTGCTGACCGAGGCGCGCAAGCTGGTCGACTCGACCGACCTCAGCACCCGGGCGCTGCTGGCCGCCCTGCTCGCCTCCGAGCTGATCTGGGCGCCCGACGGCGAGCGGCGCTTCGCGCTGAGCGACGAGGCGGTCGCGCTGGCCCGCAAGTCGGGCGACCCGCGCACGCTGGCCAGCGTGCTCGGCATGCGCAGCCTGACGATCATCCCGGCCGACCCGCTGCACCAGCGCCACCGCGACGGCGACGAGATGCTGGAGGCGGCCCGCCGCACGGGCGACGACCTGGCGCTGTTCCACGCCTACGTCCAGCGCACCCCGCCCGTGCTGGACAGCGGCGACACCACGCGCGCCGCGACGCTGCTCGACCAGGCCGACGAGCTGGCCCGCCGGCTGGCCCAGCCGCAGCTCAACTGGCTGATCGGCTACTCCAGGGCGGGCCTGACGCTCATGCAGGGCGACCTGGCCCAGGCCGAGACCGAGGCGCTGTCGGCCATGCGGCTCGGCACCGAGATCGGCCGCCGCCTGGAGGCCGTGGCCATCTACTCCGAGCAGATCTCCGAGATCCGCCGTCTGCAGGGCCGGCTGTGGGAGCTGCGCGACCGGCTGCGCCGCGCCGCCCAGGCGCCCCGCGTCGACCCGGTGCACGCCGTGCTGCGCTACCTGTGCGAGATGGGCGACGAGGAGGCCGGGCCGCTGCTCGACCGCATCCTGGCCGACCGCGGCGGCGTGCCGCCGCGCAACATGGCCCACCGGCCCGCCCTGGACAACCTGGCCGTGGCCGCCGCGCATCTGCGCCGTCCTGAGCTGGCCGAACGGCTGTACGCTTCGCTGGCCGCCGACGGCGAGACGTTCGGCCACGGCACGGTCGCCCACCACTGCGGCCACCACTACCTGGCCCACCTGTGCGTGACGATGGGCGACCCGGCGCGGGCGAGCGAGCACTTCGAGGCCGCCGCCGAGGTGCACGAACGCAGCGGGGTGCCGCTCATGCTGGCCGAGTCGCTGCTCGACTGGGCCGACCTGCTCGACACCGCCGACGTCGGCGGCCCCCGGCCGGCCGCGCTGCGCGAGTGGTGCGCCTCCCTGCTGCCGGGCCGCGGCGCTCTCCTGCTCGACCGCCGGCTGCCCGCGCACCCCGTTTAACCTGCGGCGACATCGGGCAACCCGGCACGGGGGGCGCGATGAAGAGGTACGGGGTGCACGGATGGCCGGGGGATTTCCACCGATCGGGGCGTACGCGTTCCTGTCGGACTGTCACACGGCGGCACTGGTCGCGCCCGACGGGGCGGTGGAGTGGATGTGCGCGCCGCGCTTCGACGGTCCGAGCGTGTTCGCGCGCATCCTCGACCGGCGGCTCGGCGGGGCGTGGGAGTTCGACGTGGCGGGCGCGCGGGTCGAGGGGCGCGGCTACGTCGAGGAGACGCTGGTGCTGCGCACCCGCTGGGTCGGCCGCGACTGCGAGGTCGTGGTGCACGACTTCTTCGCCACGTCGCCGCCGGGGACGGGCGGCAGCGGCGTGGTGCCCGTCCGGCTGCTGGTGCGGTGGGCCAGGTGCGAGCGGGGGCGGGCGGTCGTGCGCTCGCGGGTGCTGGCCAGGCCCGACTACGCCACCCGGGAGGCCCGCTGGACGCCGCGCGACGGCGTGCTGGCCGAGGAGTCCGGCCTGCTGCTGACCGGCATGAACGGGCCGATCGACGGGCCGACGGACGGGCTGATCGACGGGCCGACGGCACGGCCGCTGGCCGAGACCACGCTCGGCGAGGGCGAGTCGTGGGCGGTCGCGCTCGACTACGCGGGGCAGGGGCACACACCCGTCAGCGACCCCGAGCGGCTGCTGGCGGACACCGTGCGGTCGTGGCGTTCGTGGTCGTCGCGCTCGGCCTACGACGGGGTGGGGGCGCGGCAGGTGCGGCACAGCGCGGTCGTACTGCGCGGGCTGCTGTTCGACGAGAGCGGCGGGCTGCTCGCGGCGCCCACGACGTCGCTGCCGGAGTGGCTCGGCGGGCAGCGCAACTGGGACTACCGCTACGTGTGGCACCGCGACGCCGCGCTCATGGTGCTCGCGCTGCTGCGGCTCGGCCATCGCGAGGAGGCGGGCCGCTACCTGACGTTCCTGCTCGGCCAGTGCGCGATCCACGAGGGGGACCTGCCGCCGGTGTTCGGCGTCGGCGGCGGGCCGGTCGCCGGCGAGACCGTCCTCGGCCACCTGGAGGGGTACGCGGGCTCGCGTCCGGTGCGGATCGGCAACGGCGCCGCCGGTCAGCACCAGCTCGACGGCTACGGCCACGTCCTGGACGCGGCCATGGCCTACCACGGCGTGACCGGCGAGCTGAGCGGCGGCCCGGTGTTGTGGCGGCTGGTGGAGCGGGCCCGCGAGCGGTGGCGGGAGCCGGACGCCGGCATCTGGGAGGTGCGCGACGGCGAACGCCACTGGACCTACTCCAAGCTGTACGCCTGGGTCTGCTTCGACCGCGCGGTCCGGCTGGCGGAGGCCATCGGCGAGCACGGCGAGCACAACCTGCCCCTGGCGCAGTGGCGGGCCGAGCGCGAGGCCGTCCGCGCCGAGCTGCTCGACCGCGGCTACAACGCCGACGTCGGCGCCTTCACCCAGTCCTACGGGTCCGACCAGGCCGACGGCTCGCTGCTGCGGCTGCCGCTGCTCGGCTTCCTGGCCGGCGACGACCCCCGCGTGCTCGGCACCCTCGACCACATCCAAACCCGGCTGGGCGAGGGCGGCGCCCTCGTGCACCGCTACGACCCCGAGACCACCCGCGACGGCGTGGACGGGCCGGAGGGGGCGTTCCTGATGTGCTCGTTCGAGATGGTCTCGGCGCTGGTGCTGGCCGGGCGGACGGCCGAGGCCAGGGACCGGTTCGAGACGCTGTGCGCGCGGGCCGAGCCGCTCGGGCTGTTCGCCGAGGAGATGACCGGCGACGGGCACATGACGGGGAACTACCCGCAGGCGTTCACGCATCTGGCGCTGATCGAGGCGGCGCTCAACCTCGACGCCTCCGGCACCGTCGACGCCCTGCACGACTGGGCCGAACACGGCGGCTGACCCGAGGCTCCGGGGCCCCGGCAGCCTTGCCGAAGGCGGCTGCTAGGGTGCGGCGGGTGAGCGGTCGCGCGGTACTCGTCACGGGAGCGTCCAGGGGCATCGGCAGGGCGGTGGCGATGGCGTTCGCCGCCCAGGGTGACCGGGTCGCCGTCCACCATCGCGACTCCGCGCGGGCGGCCGGGCGCGTGCTCGGCGAGCTGGCGGGCGCGGGGCACGTCGTCGTCCAGGCCGATCTGGCCGACCCCGAGGGCGTGCGGCGCATGGCCGACGAGGCGGCCGGGGCGCTGGGCGGGCTCGACGTCCTGGTCAACAACGCGGGCGTCTACCATCTCCACCCCATCACCACGACGTCGTACGAGGAGTGGCAGGCCGCCTGGCGCCAGGCGTTCGAGGTGAACCTGCTGGGCCCGGCCAACCTCGCCTGGTGCGCCCTGCGCCACATGCGCGCCGGCGGCCGCATCGTGAACGTCAGCTCCCGCGGCGCCTTCCGCGGCGAGCCCGACGCCCCCGGCTACGGCGCGAGCAAGGCGGGCCTGAACGCCATGAGCCAGTCGCTGGCCGTGGCCCTCGCCCCGCACGGCATCGCGGTCGCCTCCGTGGCCCCCGGCTTCGTCGCGACGGACATGACCACCGAACACCTCAAGCCGCCCGCGGGGGACGCGATCCGCGCGCAGAGCCCGTTCGGCCGGGTCGGGGAGGCGGACGAGATCGCCGCCGCCGTGCTCTACCTGGCCTCCCCGGCGGCCGAATGGGCCAGCGGCACCGTCCTCGACCTCAACGGCGCCTCCTACCTTCGTTAGCGCCCGGAAATATCGGGAAATCCCCCCATTTTTCGGCCTGGCCGGGTAGCTTGCCGCACGGACATTCCCGAAGACCGAGAGAGGACGACCGGTTCGATGAAAACGCGCAAGCACATCGCACGGCTCATCGTCGGCGCGGGCACACTGGCGGCGGTGCTCACCGGGACCAGCGGGGTGGCCCACGCCGCCGGACCGTACCCGTACGCGGGGGCGGACGACGTCGGCCGCCGGCTGACGGTGTGCGCGGACGACCTGATGGTCCGCGACTTCGTCGGCACCCTGCACCGGGGTCAGAGCTTCACCGTCAAGGGCTTCGACGGCGCCTACAAGGAATGGGTGTACGGCTTCGCCTACGGCAACGTCAACGCCAACGGCTGGGTCGAGAACGGCTGGTTCTGCGACGCCTGACGGCACCGCGTACACCACGGCCCGTGACCAGGAAAGCCCCGGTCACGGGCTTTTTTCGGCTTCGGCCGGTACCGCGCGGTAGCGCGCCACTACATCCGTCGTCGTAGAGGCGGCCGGCATTTGATCCCGCTGGGGTAGCGGCAGATGAGTCCGCCGGTGGGACGCCACGGAGCCCCGGCCGGACGACGATTACCAGACATGAGAACCCGAGTCAGGTACCTCCATGGCGCCGCGTTGCCGGCGACCGGGCTGCTCGCGGGCGCGTTCGGATACGGTGCGGCCAACGTGGTGCCCACGTTCGGAGCCGTGCCGCTGGACGTGCGCCTGACCTTCCACACCACGATGATGAAGGTCAACGAGCCGGTCACGCAGAGCGCGATGGCCCTGGCCATCCTGACCACCTTCGGGCCGGCGCTCGCCGGCCGTGACCTGCCGCGCCGGCCGGCTTCCGGCGCCGGCTCCGTGCCGGCCGGCCACGCGGAGGTCTTCCAGCGGTGGGAGCTGTTCCACACCCTGCGCACCCTGACCGCGCTGGCCGCCTTCGTGCTGGTCGTCGTCGCCGCGGTCGCCGCCCGTCCCTCGACCTCGTCCCGTTAGGAGAACGTCATGTTCCTGCGTATCGCGCTCGCCGCGCAGACCGTCGCCCTGCTGCTGCAGGCCGTCACCGCCGGGCTGCTGCTGAGCACGCCGGGCGGCCGGGCCGCCCACAGCGCCACGGCGCTGGCCGTCGCGGCCACCGTGCTGCTGTACCTGGTCGCCGCGGTGATGACCAGGCAGCGGGCGGCCATCCTGGCCGCCGTGGGCATGCTGGTGGCGACGCTGGTCCAGATGGCGCTGGGCATGGCGCACGTGAAGGGCGTGCACGTGCCGCTCGGCGTGCTGATGTTCGGCGGCAGCATGGTGCAGACCGCGCGGGTCTGGTCCGCCGGCCGCCTCCGGGAGACGTCGGCATGACCGGCATGACCAGGCGGCAGGCGCTGCGACTGCTCGGCGTGGGCGCGGCGCTGGGCGTCTCGGGCTGCTCGCTGCTGACCCGCACCCCGCTGCCCCAGCTCCTGACCAGCGGCGCGCCGCTGCCCACGCCGTACGCCGTGCCGCTCCCGCGGCCCGCGGTGGCCGGGCCGGTCAGGACGGACGCGGGCGCCGACTACTACGAACTCATCCAGCGCCCCGCCGAGGTGGAGATCCTGCCGGGCCTGCGAACCCCGGTCTGGGGGTACGACGGGCAGTTCCCCGGCCCCACCATCCGGGCGCGCTCCGGCCGCCGGACCGTCGTGCGCGTCGGCAACCGCCTGCCCGCCCCGACGGTCACCCACCTGCACGGCGGGCACACCCCGCCGGAGTCCGACGGCTTCCCCACCGACCTGGTCCAGCCGGGCGCGCACCGCGACTACGTCTTCCCGCTGGAGCAGCGCGCGGCCACGCTGTGGTACCACGACCACCGCATGGACTTCACCGGGCCGCAGGTCTGGCGCGGCCTGGCCGGCTTCTTCATCGTCGACGACGACGAGCAGGACAGGCTGCCGCTCCCGTCGGGCGAGCGGGACGTGCCGCTGCTGATCTGCGACCGCTCCTTCCAGGCCGACGGGACGATGCCCTACCCGGCCAGGCCCGACGGCCCCGGCGCCCGTGAGGCGTTCATGGGCGGCGTGATGGGGGACGTCATCCTGGTCAACGGCGCGCCCTGGCCGCAGCTCGGTGTGGACCGCGCCCGCCACCGGTTGCGGCTGCTCAACGCCTCCAACGCCCGCACGTACGAGCTGGCCCTGTCGCCCGGCGGCACCCTGACCCAGATCGGCAGCGACGGCGGCCTGCTGGCGGCGCCGCGTCCCCTCCAGCGGATACGGCTGGCGCCCGGAGAGCGCGCGGACGTGATCGTGGACTTCGCCGCCTACCGGGTCGGCGACCACGTCGAGCTGCGCAACCTGCTCGGCGAAGGGCCGCAGGCCCGGGTGATGCGGTTCGCCGTCGAGCGGGACGCCCGCGACGACTCGGCGATCCCCAAGGTCCTGTCCACCGTCGAACGCCTCGACCCGGCGTCGGCCGCGGTGACCCGTGACTTCGAGTTCAGCAGCGGCGACCTGCACGGCCACACCGGCTGGCTGATCAACGGCAAGCCCTTCGACGTGCGCCGCGTCGATGCCCGGCCCAAGCTCGGCCAGGTCGAGATCTGGCGGGTGACCAGCGATGTCGCCCACCCCGTGCACCTGCACCTGGCGCCCTTCCAGGTGCTCTCGGTCGGCGGCGAAGGGCCGGACGGCCCGCCGGAGTGGAAGGACACCGTCGAGCTGCGGGAAGCGCAGACCGTGGAGATCATCACCCGGTTCACCGGCTACCGAGGCCGGTACGTCCTGCACTGCCACAACCTCGAACACGAGGACATGGCCATGATGAGCACCTTCGAGGTGGTCTGATCCCGGGCCGTCCCGATCGGGCTAGCGGGGGTTGCGGGCGCGCCAGGCGACGTAGTCGGCGACCGCCCCGGCCAGGTCGAAGGCCGCGCGCGGTCATCAGCAGGGCGATCGCGCCCCGGCGTCGGGCGCGTAGCAGGTGTCACCGCCGTCGCCGGCGTGCAGCGGTGGCGGCCGCTCGCCCCGGAGCGCCGCGCCGACGTACGGCGGGATGTGGTTGAACGGCGACTCCGGGTCCATCAGCGGCCCCCAGACGCTGCCGATCCGCAGCACGACCGGCTGGACCCCGCTGCCCAGGAGGCCGTTCGTGTCCGCGCGGAGGAAGTCCACCGGGTCCTCGCCCGGGATGCCGCCGGCCAGGTGGACGATGTCGCCGACGTCGTGGCGGGCGGCCAGGGCCAGGAAGGCGTCCCGGTCGGTGACGTCGAGCGGCTCCACGGTGACCCGGCCGGCGAGGAACGCGGGGACCTCGGCCCGGCGGTGCGCGGTGACGACGACGCGGCGTCCGAGGTCGGCGAGCGCGCGGGCGGTGTGCGCGCCGATCATGCCCAGCCCTCCGGTGAGGAGGATCATCGGGCCACCTCGTAGCGCAGGTGGGTCACACCCGGCGCGGGGACGGCCTCGACCAGGCGCAGGCGTACGTGCTCAGGAAGTTTCCGGAAGAACGGCCGGCCGCCGCCGAGCAGGACGGGCACCTGGTGCAGGACCACCTCGTCGACCAGGCCCGCCCGCAGCGCCTCGGTGACCACGCCGCCGCCCATGAGGCCGACGTCCTTGCCGCCGGCGGCCTCGCGGGCGGCGGCGATCGCGTCGTGGATGCCGGTGGTGACCAGGGTCTGGCGGTCGGTGATCTCCGGCGCCGGGCGGTGGCTGAGGACGACCAGCCGCGCGCCCGGGTGCGGGCTGCCGCCGCCGAAGTGGTCGGAGTCGTCGTAGGTGTGGCGTCCGGCGACGATCGCGCCGACGCGGGCGGCCAGGGTGTCGAAGACCCGGGCGCTGGGCCCGCTCAGCTTGAACCCGTCGAAGACCTGGCTGGGGGTGTCGCCGTCGAAGTACCAGTCGAACAGCATGGACGCGTCGCCGAGGCCGCGCCCGGCGCCGGGGTCGCGGCCGGTGATGAAGCCGTCGACCGACACCGCGTGGGCGCTGATGACCTTGCTCATGGGAGTGTTCCCTTCCGGAGTCGCCGGACTTCGAGCGCCCTTGTCCCTGAGGGGATCCGAAGGGATCACGAAGTCGCCGTCGCCGGAAAGTCTCCGCCGCGCCGCCGTCCGACCGGCAGATGCGGAAGTGGACGATCGGCGATGACGAACGTCATCGCCGCACGACCGCACGGCCCCGCCCGCGCGGTCACTCCCCCGCCAGCACCTCCGCGCCGAACTTCATGAAATAGGCGGCGGTCTCGGCGTCGGCCGGGTAGTACGACTCGATCGAGATCTCCTCCAGCGTGATGTCCATCGGGGTGCCGAACGTGGTGGTGGTCGAGAACAGCCGCAGTTCGACGTCGCCGAACCGGAAGATCATCGGGACGGTGACCTCCGACCCGGCCGACCGGCCCGCCTCCTCGAAGCCCGGCGCGAGCAGTTCCTCGTAGATCGCGTTGAGCTCGGCGTCGGGGGCGATGGCGAGCTGGCGCGAGATCCGGGCCCGGAGCACCGCGCGCACCTCGGGCAGGTTGACGATCCGGGGAGCGAGCCCGCGGTGCTCCAGCCCCAGCCGCACGATGTTGACCGGCGGACGCAGCAGGTCGGGCGCGACGTCCACGAGGAACGGGTCGATGGCGCGGTTGGTCAGCACGATGTTCCACCGGCGGTCGAGGACCACCGCCGGGTACGGCTCGTGGGCGCGCAGCACCCGCGCGATCGCGTCCCCGGCCGTCGACAGCGCGTCCCCGGTGAGCGGACGTTCGGCGTACCGGGGGGCGAAACCGGCGGCGAGCAGCAGCCGGTTGCGCTCCCGCAGGGGTACGTCGAGCTGGTCGGCCAGCCGCAGGATCATGTCGGCGCTCGGGTTGGACTTACCGGTCTCCACCAGGCTCACATGCCGGGCCGAGACGTCGGCGGCGATCGCGAGATCGAGCTGGCTGAGCCGCCGGCGGTGCCGCCATTGCCGCAACATGTCCCCGACAGTCCGCATGGCCGCCGAGACTACTGGACGTCCGCCATGAAATCCCCTTTCATCGACATCCTTGGCGGGGCTGGCAAGAGTGTTCCCATGACGACCGACAACAAGGCCATCGTCCAGCGCGCGCTGACGGAACTGATCGGGACGGGCGACGTCGACGCGCTCGCGCCCCTGCTGAGCGACGACTTCCGCCACCACCGGCCCGGTGCGGCGACCTCGACCAAGACCGAATGGCTCGGCGCCGTGCGCGCCGCGCTCGTCCCGCTGGCCGGCATGCGCGTGGAGATCGACCACGTGCTGGCCGACGGCGACCACGTCGTGATGCACTCGCGCCGCCAGGCGCCGGACGGCGGCCCGGAGATCGTGGTCGTGGACATCTGGCGCCTGGACGGCGGCCGCATCGCCGAGGCGTGGGAGATCATCGAACCGGTGTCCCAGTCCGCCGCCAACCTGACCTGGTGGGCCGCGCCCGCCCGCTGACGTGCGCCGACGGGTGCCGCCGTACCGGCCGGTCAGCCGGTACGGCGGAGGGTGCGGCGCACGGCCAGGCCGCCGAGGGCTGCCGACACGCCCTGCGGGCACGGCCGGCGAAAGGTCGCGCAGGTACGGCGACAGCGCACCCCCAGCCCGGTCACCTCCACGCGGAGCTCATGCCACCCCCTCCTTCGCGGTGTCGGCCAGCACCACGGCGAACAACGCCCGCAGGTCCTCCTGATCGAGCCCCACCGAACGGGCCTCCCGCACCCATGCCTCCAGACCGCGTCGCAACCGCGTGTGCTCGGCGAGCGTCGCGCCCGCGACGCCCTGCCGGACGAACGTGCCCATCCCCGGCCGCCCCTCGACCTCCCCTTCGCTTCGATGGGGGCATAAAGTCTGGAACACCTAACCCCGGAGGGTGTATAGGTAGGAGATAACCCGCCGATAACCCCAAGGCTGGAAGGGCGTCGCCATGCCGAAGATCAACGTGTACCTCCCCGACGAGCTGGCGGAGGCGGTCAAGGCCGCCGGCGTCCCGGTGTCGGCGATCTGCCAGCGCGCGCTGGAGCAGGCGGTGCGCAGGATCACCGCCATCCGCCAGACCGCCCTCGGCGAGCTGGACGCCGACGACCTGGCCGAACGGCTGCCGCGCTTCACCGACCGCGCCCGCACGGTCGTCAAGCTGGCCATCGACCGGGCGCGCGCCGACGCGGCGCCGACCGTCGGCACCGCGCACCTGCTGGCCGGGATGCTGGCCGAGGGGCAGAACCTGGCGCTGCACGTGCTCAGAGCGGTCGACATCGACCCCGCCCAGGTCCAGCGCGACCTGGACCGGCAGGCGGCCGGCGAGGAAGGCGGGGCCGGCGGCGACTCGGCCGTCCACTTCAGCGACCCCGCCGCCGGGGCCCTCGAACTGACGGTCACCGAGGCCACCGCGATGGGGCACAACTACGTCGGCTGCGAACACCTGCTCCTGGGACTGGTCACCGAGCCCGACGGCACCGCCGGACAGGTCCTACGGGCGCTGGGCGCCGAAGCCCGCCTGGTACGCCGGGCCGTGACGGCGGCCCTGGCCGGGTACGTGCACCTGCGTGCCCAGACGTCCACCGCCGGCGATCCGGCGCAGGCGCTGGCCGTGGCGGTGCGGCAGCAGTTGCAGCCGCTCATCGAGCGCATCGAACGGCTGGAGCAGAACCTGGGCTCCGCCTCCGGCCCCCGGTGACCAGGGCCGTGGACACGCCGATCCGCCGCCGGCGAACCCCGTTACGCCTCGCCCGCGTCCTGGTCAGCTCCATGGCCATCGCCGTCTTCTGGCTGCTGATCCTGCTGCCTCTGCTCCTCGACGGCCGGTGCAGCGGGCGCTAGTCCTGGAGCCGCATGAGCTGCCACTGCGCGAACGAACCGACCTCCTCGTCCCCCACCCTGGCGGCCAGGCGCAGCAGCGCCGGGTCGTCCTCGGCCATGCGCGTCGCGATCGCCGCGGCGAACAGGCGGGCCACCGGGTCGTCGCCCTCCAGCGCGGCGACGACCTCGCCCGGGTCGGGGTCCTCGGTGTCGGAGGCGACCAGCCCGGCCGTGAGCCGTCCGACCTCGGGGTCGGCCAGCCGGGACAGCCCCGCCATGAGCTGTTCGGTCGAGGCCATCGCCAGGAAGTGCAGGACCTTCCACCGGATGGCGGTGTCGGCGGCCCGGCTCAGGGCGAGGGTCTGGGCGATGACGTCGGCGTGCCGCTCGTCCGCGGCGAGCAGCACGAACTCGACGGCGAAGAACCGCACCTGAGCCCGCGGATGGGCCAGCAGGCCGGGGACCTCGTCCAGCAGCGGCTCGGCCGGCTCGCCCAGCTCCGACAGCAGCCAGGCGCCGGTCTGCACGGCGTCGTCGTCGCCGCTGCGCAGCAGGACGCGCAGGTTCTCGACGGGATAGCCGTCGAACAGCTCGTTGAGCAGGTCGTTGGCGGCCTGGCCGCGGGCCTCGTCGTCGGCGGGGCGGGCGAGGATGCGCGCCATCAGGTCGTCGCCCGTCTGTGTCTGCATCTCGCGTCATTTCCCCTCGTTGGCCTTGCGCTCAAGGTCGTCCAGGAGCTTCTTCTCCTGCTCCAGCCGGGCGGCGTGCCCGGAGTCCTTGCCGAGCCGGGCCTCGTTCATCTTCCGCGTGAGGATGCTGTCCTTGACCTCGGCCGCCGCCTTCCTCGCCTGCTCCGGTGTCATCTTGCTGACGTCGTTGCTGTTGGGCAACCTGCCGTGCATGCGCTGCGCGGCGTTGTCGTAGCTCGCCGAGGCGTTCGGGTCGTAGCCGCCGCCCTTCCCGCCCTTGCCACCGCCACCGCCCCCGCCCCGCCTGCGCCGGATCTGGAGCATGCCGTCGCGGGCGTGCGGCCGCTTCTCCATCTCCCTCATGATGCGGCGCATGTTCTCGGTCACCCGGCCGCGCAACACCGGGGCCAGGCCCCTGGCGGTGCCCTCGGCTCCTTCGAGCGCCACCTTGCCCACGGCGTGGCGGGTCATCTGCATGCGCGCGAGGGCGAGCATGCCGCCCGCGGCGCCGCCGAACAGCAGCGCCTGGGTGGCGGCGGTCAGTCCGTACGCGGCCTGCGTGCCCACGGCCAGCTTGACCGCGCTGACCACGTTCGCGGTGCCGTCGAGGACGGCCGGGGCGACCTTCGCCGCGGAGGCGGCCTGGGAGATGTGGCCGCCGCCGTCGCCGACCTGGTTCCAGTGGCTGGCCAGGTACGTGGCCGAGTCGCCCTGGTAGGACTGCCGCGCGTTGCGGACCGACTCGTCGGCCGCGGTGCCCTGGGACGACGACGCGGCGAGGACGACCCGCCAGTCGTTCGCCTCAAGGCGCCACTCGTCCTCGTTGTCGTTGGGCCAGGGGAAACCGATGAGGTTCAGGAAACCCGCCACGTGCGGGTCGAGTATCACCGCCATGCGGGGCCCTCGAAGCTCTCGACGGTGGCGCTCTCCGCCGCCTGGGTGTTCCTCGACACCATGCGCAGCCCTTCGCCGGTCTCGGCGATCTGCCCGCCGATCCCCGTCAGCGCGTCGAGCGAGGTCTGCAGGCATTCGTTGTAGGTGGCGATGATGGTGGCGAACAGCCCCTCGCCGCCGAAGGTCCGGGCGCCGCTCCCCCGCTGCCGCAGCCGCATCACCGCGGCGTCGTAGTTCGCCCCATGGCCGGTGACGTACGCGCCGTCACGACCCACCACCCCCGTGGCGATCTCAAATCCCGTCATGCCCAGAAAGCATATCCAGTCAATTCCGGCACAGACGTTTACCTCTACACTGAACCTTCCCGTGACTGACTGTCGGAGGTCGACTTGCGTTCACCTGCGCCGGAGGACGACGCCGAGTACCTGCACCAGTACGTCGCCCAGAGCCGCCGCGCGATCCGCGCGCTGCACGACGCCAGGGCGTCCATCGGCCAGGTGGAGGGCCGTGCGGAGAGCGACGACGGGCTGGTCGAGGCGTTCGCCGACGGCCACGGCGTCCCCACCCGCCTGCGCATCGACCCCCGGGCGCTGCGCCTGGACGAGGTCACCCTCGGCAGGAAGACCGCCGAGGTGCTGCGGGCCGCGCAGGACGCCGCCGGGCGGCAGGCGCGGGAGATCGCCGACGGCGTGCGGGACGCCACCGCCGCCGTGCCGGCGCCGCTGGACGAGACCTTCGTACGCGCGCGGGTCGAACAGGCGATCAACGACCTTTACTAGGAGGCGAAGCGTGTTCGGGCCGGAGATCGACCCCGCCAACATCAGCGAACGCGAGCTGGACGAGGCCGCCCGCCGGGGCGAGCGCATGCTGGCCTGGCTGGAGTCGGCACACGACGAGTTGCGGGCCGTCACCGGCACCGGCGAGGGCCCGTCGGGCCACGTACGGGTGACCGTCGACGCCGACGGACGCGTCCTCGACGTCCGCTACGGCCGGCGCGCCCTGCGGCTGGGCGGCCAGGACCTGGCCGAGGAGACGCTCGCGGCGGTACGGGCGGCCGCCGCCGACGTCCGGCGGCGCACCCACGACCTCATGCGCGAGGCCGTCCCCGGCTACGACCCGGACCGGACGCAGGCCGAGCTGGAACGGCTGCTCGGCGCCGAGTGGGCGTGAACCCGGCACGGGATGCGACCCGGCGTTACGATCGAGGCATGGGAGGACGAGCACGGCGCCGGCACGGCGACGCCCCGCGTCGCCCCAGCCGTACGGCCGTGCTGCTCTCCGGCGGCACCATGCTGTGCAGCATCGCCTCCAACTTCGGCCAGGCGCCCGAGCCGCACCAGATCGTGTTCGGGGTGCTGGCCGTCGTCGGTGCCGTCGCCGCGATCGCCGAAGGCCGTGGCGGAGTCCGGCAAAAAAAACGCTCTTTCCATTTCGCCCATCACATCGCCACCGCCTCTTACCGCTAGGACCGAGACCATGAACGCGCCCGCCCCTCTCGAAAGGTCACGGTGCGGCGGCCCGGCCGCCGGCGCGTGAGCGCCAGAGCAGCCACACGAAGTACGGCGTGCCGAGCAGCGCGGTGACCAGCCCGGCCGGCACCTGGGCGGGCGCGATCACGGCGCGCCCCAGCGTGTCGGCCAGGCTGACCAGCACCGCCCCGAGCACCGCCGCGGCGGGCAGGAGCCGCACGTGCCTGCCGCCGACCAGCGCGCGGGCGGCGTGCGGGGCGACGAGCCCGACGAAGCCCACCACGCCGACGGCCGAGACCGCGGTGGACGTGAGCAGCACGGCCCCGCCCAGCGCGAGCAGCCGGACGGGTTCGAGCGGCACCCCGAGCACCCGGGGCGTGTCCTCGTCGAGCGCGAGCAGGTCGAGGTCGCGCCGCAGCCACAGAGCGAGCGGGAGGAAGAGCGCGAGGGCCACGGCGACCGGCAGGAGCTGGGCCGGAACCCGCCCGTAGGTGGAACCGGAGAGCCAGGTCAGCGCCTTGGCGGTGTTCCACGGGTCGGACTTGACGATGATCAGCACGGTGACCGCGTTGAACAGCGCGTGCGCGCCGATGCCCATGAGCACGAGCCGGTCGGAGCTGAGCCCGCCACGCCAGGCCAGCAGGTAGACCAGGGCGAAGGCGGCGAGCGCGCCGAGCCCGGCCGCGCCGGACACCGCGGCGATCCCGGCCATGGGCACGAGGGTGAGCGTCGCGACGGCCGCCGCGCCGGCGCCCGCGGTGATGCCGAGCACGCCCGGTTCGGCCAGCGGGTTGCGGGAGACGGCCTGGAAGGCCGCGCCGGAGACCGCGAGCGCCGCACCGGCCAGGACCGCCGCGGCGACGCGCGGCCAGCGCTGGTCGAGCACGTACGTCAGGGCCCTGCCGGTCCTGCCCTGCAGCCAGTTGGCGACGTCGCCGAGCAGCAACCAGGTGTCGCCGCCGAGCAGGCCCAGCACGACGGCGACGATCAGCAGCGCCGTACCGGACAGCAGGATCACCGCGAAGGCGGCGCGGCCGGGGTCGGCGGTGCGGACGGTCGGCGGCCGCCGGGTCGGCCCGGCGTCGCGGTGCCGGCGGGCCAGCCACATGAGCACGCCCGCGCCCAGCATCGCGGTCACCACGCCCGGCGGCACGTCCACCCCGGCCTGCGCGCCGAGCACGAATCGCAGCGCGATGTCGGCGGCGAGCAGGACGACCACACCGGCCAGCGCCGAGAGCGGCACCAGGACGCGGTGCCGGCTCAGCTCGGGCAGCCGCCGGGCCAGCAGGCGGACGACGACCGGCGCGCACAGGCCGACGAAGCCGATGGGCCCGGCCACGGTCACCGCGGCGGCCGAGAGCATGACGGCGAGCACGACGACGGCCAGCCGCAACCGCCGGACGTCGACGCCCAGCACCGAGGCGGTGTCGTCGCCCAGGCCGAGGATGTCGAGGCGGGAGCCGAGGGCCACGGCCGCCCCGACCGCCACCACGATGACCGGGGCCATCTGGGTGACGCCGCCGAGGTCGCTCTGCACGAGCGAGCCGCTCCCCCAGGCGAACAGGCCGGTGTTCTCCTCCTGGAAGAGGATCATGAGCAGGGTGGTCGTCGACTGCAGGGCCAGCGCGGTCGCAGAGCCGGCGAGGATCAGCCGGGTGGTGCCGGTCCTGCCGCCCGCCGACAGGGCGAGCACCAGGGCCGCGGCGGCCAGGCCGCCGAGGAAGGACAGGCCGCCGGACAGGAGGGCCGGCAGGCTCAGGCCGAAGGTGGCGGCCAGCACGACCGCCAGGTAGGCGCCGTTGCTGACGGCGAGGGTGTCGGGCGAGGCCAGCGGGTTGCGGGCGACCGACTGCAGCAGCGCGCCCGCCGCGCCGAGCGCGACGCCGACGCTGACCGCCGCCAGCAGCCGCGGCAGCCGGGAGGCGACCAGCACGTTCATCGCCTGCTCGTCGAGCGCGAAGAGGTCGGTGTCGGAGGTGCCCTGCGTCAGGTGGAGCGCGGCGAGCGCCGCGACGACGGCCAGGGTCACGAGGAAGGCCCCCGCGACGCCGAGCCTGCGCAGCGGCGTCGCGGGGGCCTCGACTGCGGTGATCACCCGGCGTAGGCCTTCACCAGGGCGTCGGCGTACTGCCGGCACGACAGGGGGCCGCCGAAGGTCCAGATGCCGTCGGGCAGTTTGGTGATCTGGTTCTGCTTGACGAAGCTCAGCGACTTCCACAGGGAGTTGCCCGCCAGGTCGGCGAAGACGTCGACGCCGTCGGAGGCGTTGTAGAACAAGCGCAGGTTCTCGTCCTTGACCGCGGTCATGCCCTCGACGTCGGTGCTGCCGAGGCCCCACTGCTCGTCGACCACGCCGGTCCAGGCGTTGGTGAGGCCGAGCCGCTCGGCCACGTCGGAGACCAGGGCGCCCTTGCCGAACGGGCGGATGGAGATCTTGCTGCCGTCCTTCCAGCCGTCGGCCATCATGAACTTCTGCCCGGCCGAGCCGGAGGCGGCGATCCTGGCCTTGCCGTCGGCCATCGCGGCGTCGAAGTCGGCCATCACCTTGGTCGCCTGTTCCGTCCTGCCGACGGCGGTGGCGAGCATGGTGAGGTCGGCGCGCATGCGGGTGAGGTTCGCGGCGGCGTCGCTGCCCTTGGCGACGACGACCGGGGCGATCTTCTCCAACTGGCCGATGAGGCCGGCGTCGTCGGACTCCATGACGACCAGGTCCGGCTGGAGGGCGGCGATGGAGTCGACGCTGGGCTCCTGACGGGTGCCGACGTCCTTGACGGAGGCGTCGAGGGGGGCCGCGGTGACCCAGGTGCCGTAGCCCTTGACGTCGGCCGCTCCGACCGGCTGGACCCCGAGTGCGACCAGCATCTCGACCTCTCCCCATTCCAGGCCGACGACGCGGGTCGCGGGCCGGTCGAGAGTGACCTGCTTGCCGCGGGCGTCGGTCACGCTGATCGGGGCCGCGGCACTTGACGGCGCCTGGGTCGCGGGAGCCACGGGGGGCTCGGTGGTGCCGCAGGCGGTCAGCAGCAGCATGGCGGCCATGACCGCCGGGAGGGAACGCATGGGATCTTTCAGCCTTTCATCGCCAGGTGGCGGCCCAGCGGCCTGGTGCGGACCAGTCCGGTGAGGGAATCGATCGTGGCCTCGACGCGGATGCCGTAGGCCTCGGTGAGCAGGTCCTCGGTGAGCACCTCGGGCGGCGCCCCGTCGGCGCGGACCCGGCCGCCCTGGAGGAGCACGACCCGGTCCGCGATCTCGGCGGCCTGGTTGAGGTCGTGCAGGACGACGCCGACGGCCACACCGTGCCGGTCGGCCAGGTCGCGCACGAGTTCGAGCAGCTCGACCTGGTAGCGCAGGTCGAGGAAGGTGGTGGGCTCGTCGAGCAGGAGCACGCCGGCGTCCTGGGCGAGGCAGGTGGCCAGCCACACGCGCTGCATCTCGCCGCCGGACAGCTCGTCGACGGCGCGTCCGGCCATGGCGCGCACGCCGGTCAGCTCCATGGCGTGCTCGATCGCCGCCTCGCCGCCGGGGTCGCCCGCGCGCCAGCGGCCGCGGTGGGGGTGGCGGCCGTAGCCGACCACGTCCTTGACGCGTACGCCGGTCGGGGTGGGACGGCTCTGCGCCAGCAGCGTCACCCGGCGGGCGAAGTCGCGGGCGGACAGGGCCAGGGCGTCGGCGCCGCCGGCCAGCCGTACCTCGCCGGAGTCGGGGCGGTGCAGCCGGGCCAGGGCGCGCAGCAGGGTGGACTTGCCGCTGCCGTTCGGGCCGACCAGGGCGGTGACGGCGCCGGTGGCCAGGCTGATGCAGGCGCCGTCGACGACGGGGCGGCCCGCGTAGCCCAGGCACAGGCCCGTGCCGGTGAGCGCGGGGCCGGTGAGCGCGGGGCCGGTGAGCGCGGGGCCGGAGCGGCCCGGGAGCAGGGGGTCGGTCATGGCGGGCTCACGCGTCCTCGGAGCGGCCCTGGCGCCAGTACCCCATGAAGGCCACGGCCTTACGGTCCATGCCGCGTGCCGAGACCAGGTGACGGCGCAGCCGCTTGATCACGGCCGCCTCGCCGGCCAGCCAGGCGTAGCAGGGGCCGTCGCCGTTCTCGGGGATCTCCCAGAGGATCTCGGCGTCGACGTCGATCTCCTCGGGCTCGGCGCCTGCCGTGCCCGCGGGAAGGAGCCGGGCGGCGGCCTCCGCGACGGCGGGCTCCAGGCGGGCGCCCCATGGAGCGTCGCCGCGGGCGAGCCAGGTGACCTTCACCCCCGACTCGCCGACGGCCGGGAGGAAGTCCTCCTCGTGCGGCACCTCCAGCAGGGCCTCGCCGGTGACATGGGCGGGCAGGCGCTCCAGGATGCCGACGATCGCCGGGACGGCGGTCTCGTCACCGGCGAGCAGCACGGTGCCGAAGCCGGCGGGCGGCCGGAACTCCAGGCCGCCGTGGAAGCCGTCGTAGAGGCCGTTCGGGCCGAAGATCGCCGCCTGCGAGCCGGGCTCGGCGGCGGCGATCCAGCGGGCGGCCGGCCCGGCGGGCCCGGCGGAGTCGTCGTGCAGGACGACGTCGATGTCGACCTCGGCGGCCTCGGGGCGGACCGCGCGGACGGTGTAGGTGCGCAGCGGGTTGCGCTCGTCGCCCTGGGCGTACCACTGCTTGAACCAGTCGGCGCCGCGCGGGAAGCGCGTCACGCCCGCGCCGGGGGTCGGCAGGACCAGCTTGACGCGCTGGTCGTACCCGTTGTCGGCGAACTCGTGCAGGTCATCCCCTGTGAAGGTCACGCGGAGGAACGACGGACTCAGTCGCCGTACGCCTCGAACCTGGACGTCGAAGGCACGAAAAGGGTCGACCACCACAGAGCTCCTTAGTTAGGTTAGGCTAACCTACATTGAATCCTCCGATCGGGAAACCCGCCGCCAAGAGCCCGCGCCTTTACAACGTAGATCACATCCAGGCCGGAAAATTCTCGGCCGGAGTTGTCGGATCCGGGCCGCGTCGTTCGTAGCCAGGGTGGACAGTCGCCCACGAGGGGCTGTCACGACCAGCTGGTACGACCGAGGGAGACGCCGACCGATGCAGCACCACCCGCAGGCCAGGATCCACCGCATGTTCGAGCTCATCGAGCCGATCGCCACCGCCACCTTCTCCGAGGTGGCCAACGAGGCGTTCCTGGCCGTCGGCATGCGCAACTACTGGGACGGATATTTCGCCGGCCGGGCCGCACCGCTGGGCCTGGCACCGGCCGAGGTGGTCCACGCGGTCTTCTACAACTTCGCCGACGGCGAGGTGGCACGCCACATCCCCTGGGTGTGGGGAAAGATCACCCCGCAGGAGGCGATCACCGTGCGCGAGCGGGGCAGCGCCGCCGCCCTGCGGCAGATGATCGGAGACCTCGCCGACTCGCCCGGTCTGGTGCGGGCCGCCGACCTCGCCACCCGGGCGGCGGTCAGCGCGCCGACCGAGGGCCGGCCACTGTACGCCGGGCTGCGGGCGCTCGACGTGCCCGAGGAGCCGGCCGCCAGGCTCTGGCACGCGGCGACGCTGCTGCGGGAGCACCGCGGCGACGGCCACAACGCCGCCCTGCTCGCCCACGGCATCGGCGGCACGGAGGCCCACGTCCTCATGGCCCTCTCCCTGGGGATGCGGGCGGAGGAGTTCGGCCGGATCCACCACCTGCCCAAGGCGCGGCTGACCGCCGTCGTCGACGGGCTGCGCGACCGCGGCCTCGTGGACGCCGCCGGCGGGTTCACCGACGCCGGCCGGGAGACCAAGCAGCGGATCGAGGCGCTCACCGACGAGCTGGCCGCGCCGGCCTACGACGGGCTCGGCGCGGACGAGCTCGACGAGCTGGCGGCGGAGCTCGAACCGATCGCCGCCGCGGCATCGGCGTCCGACAACTGAAAGGACCGGGCCATGACCGACATTGCGGACGACCGTGCGGGTGAAAGCCTTCCCTGACGCCCTCTTCGACGCGCTCACGTCGACTGCCCTGTGCAGCCGCAGCCGGCAGCACTACATGACGAGTCTGCGCGACCACCTGGAGGGCGGCGGTGGAAGCCCGTTCGGCAGTCCCGCGGACCGCGCCCCGCCGACGAGCACAGGCAGCCGGTGCGGCCTCAGGGGTTCTGGAAGGACACCTCCGGGTTGGCGGGGGACGGGCCGTTCAGCAGGGGCTGCCGCTCGCCACGGAGGTGCCGGCCGAAGAAGGCGCCGACGTACCCCGTGGTGATCTCGCCCGACCGCTTGCCCGACAGGGGCGCGGCGGGGTCGACGATCCCGACCTGGGCGCCCAGGATGGGCAGGTCGATGAAGGTGAAGTGGCCGGAGTCGGCCACGGTCAGCCAGCGCTTCCAGCCGTCCAGGCGTGGCCAGTCCCGCGCCCAGGTGGTGTCGGCGGAGCCGGGTGAGTGCTGGGCCTTGGTGCCGAGCATGAGGAACGGCCGCCCGCCGAGGCCGGCGGCCGCGACCGGGGCGAAGAACGAGCCGTCCAGGTTCACCCCGGCGCGGACCCGCCGGTCGGCGGCCATGACGCTCGCCGCGGCGTTGCCGCCGAGCGAGTGGCCCGCGGCGCCGATCCGGCGCGGGTCGATCATCTGCCAGTGCTTCCAGGCGGGTGCGGACCGTACGGGGCGGGTCAGCCGGTCGATCACGAAGGACAGGTCGGCTGCCCGGTTGACCGCGGCCTTGGCCATCAGCTCCTTCTCCGCCTCGTCGGAGGGGGCGCTCTCCACCGTCTCGCACGCGACGCAGGTCAGGGTACGGCCGCCGGGGAAGGTCGTGCCGAACGACTCGTAGGCGTGATCGACGAGGGCGACGACGTAGCCCTTGGAGGCGAGGTCCTCGGCGAGTGTGGTCAGGGTGGCCCGGTTGAGGGTGAACCCCGGTGAGAGCACCACCAAGGGGTGCCGGCCGCCGACGGGACGAGCGTTCAGGTGCGCGTTCGTACTGACCTCGGCGAGTTGCTCGGGCTTGAAGACGGTGTCGAGCTTCTGCCCCTTGAGGAGCAGCCGGGCCTCGTCGACGGTCATGTACGGCGCGGCGCTCCCGCCGGTGCGCGCCGGGAAGTACACCGACACCATCAGCTCGCGTGCGGCCGCGGGCGTCCACGGGTCGCGGCGGCCGGCGTCGACGAGATGCAGGGTGTCGCGCCCTACTTCGTACCGGCCGGTGGGGTGCGGGATCGCGACGCGTACGTCGGAGGTGCCCGTGGTGGAGGCGGCGGCGGGCGCCGAAGCCGAGGCGGCCGCCGCGGCCGCCGCCGGGAGGGCCAGCGTCAGGGCGAGGAGGAGGGGGGCGGGGTTACGGCGAGTTCTGATCATGCGCAGAACTGTAGAAATGACGCCACCACCCCCCACATGCCCGAAAGACAGGCTCGGACCCTTACTTTTGTCAGGGGTCAGGGCTGCGCGGGCCGGTCAGCCGGCTTGGAGCGGGCCGTGCGCCTCGATCGAGAGGTCCTGCCAGTCGGCCCAGGTCTTGAGCCGGTCGGCGTAGGCCTGCTGGATCAGCGGGTGGAAGCCCTTGCCGAACAGCACCCGAACCGGCGGGTCGGCGGAGTCGACGAGCTTCAGAAGCGCCTGCGCCGCGGCGGCCGGGTCTCCTGCGGGCATCTTGCCCGCCATCGCGCCCAGGCGCCGGCGCAGACCGTCGTAGGCCGGGTCGGTCCTGGCCATGTGGCCGTTGGCGAGCGGGTCGGGGTTGTTGCCGTTCCGGGTGGCGAAGCCGCCGGGCTCGATGATGGTCACCTTGACGCCGAACTCGGCGACCTCGCCGGCGAGCGCCTCGTTCAGGCCCTCCAGGGCCCACTTGGAGGCGTGGTAGGCGCCGCCGAGCGGCATGGCGATGACCCCGGCGGCCGAGGACAGCTGGATGATGTGCCCCGAGCGCTGCTCGCGCAGGTACGGCAGTGCGGCCTGGACCACCCACACCGCGCCGAACAGGTTGGTCTCCAGCTGGTCGCGCAGGTCCTGCTCGGTCAGCTCCTCGACCGCACCGACCTGGGCGTAGCCGGCGTTGTTCACGATGACGTCGAGCCGGCCGAAGTGCTCCTTCGCTCGCCGCACGCTCTCGAAGACGGCGGCCCGGTCGGTCACGTCCATCTCCAGGGGGAGCACCGCGTCGCCGTGGGCGTCGACCAGTTCCTTCAGTCCCGCGGTGCTCCGGGCGGTGGCGGCGACCCGGTCACCGCGCGACAGGGCGGCCGCCACGAAGTTGCGGCCCAGGCCGCGGGACGAGCCGGTGACGAACCAGACCTTCTGCATGCTGTGCTCCTTTCAGCTGTTACCCCCCTGGACGAGACAGCCCCGCACGGATGTGAGCTCGGCCGAGTGTGACGTGCGACACTTTGTCGCCTCTGTCCAGCCATGGTGATACCAATGGTCGGCGTGACCCGCACCGAGGAGTTCCAGGCGCTACGGCCGCTGCTGTTCGCGATCGCCTACCGGATCCTGGGCAGTGTGAGCGAAGCCGAGGACGCCGTCCAGGAGACCTGGCTGCGTTACGAGGGCGCCGCGACCCGGCCCGACTCGCCCAAGGCCTTCCTGTCGGCGACGGTCACCCGGATCTCGATCGACGTGCTGCGCTCGGCCCGCGTCCGGCGCGAGGCCTACGTCGGGCCGTGGTTCCCCGAACCGCTGCTGACCGACCCCTACCAGGACCCGGAGCGGTCGGCGGAGCTGGCCGACTCGGTGTCGATGGCGGCGCTGATCCTGCTGGAGCGGCTCAGCCCGCTCGAGCGTGCGGTCTTCGTGCTGCGCGAGGTGTTCACCTTCAGCTACCGGGAGATCGCCTGCGCGGTGGAGCGGTCGGAGGCGGCCTGCCGCCAGCTCGCGGTGCAGGCGCGCCGCCACATGGACGCGGGCCGGCCCCGTTTCCAGGCCGATCGCCGGTCCCGGGACCAGCTTGCCGGGCGGTTCATCGGCGCGCTCAAGGAGGGGGACATCGAAGGGCTGCAGGAACTGCTGGCCGCCGATGTCCGGCTGGTCAACGACGGCGGCGGCAAGATCGGAAGCATCCTGCCGGTCCTCGGCGTGGCGAAGGTGGCCCGAGTGTTGTCCGTCGCCATCCCGCCGTTCGCCCGGATCGGCGCGGTGCTGGAGGCGCACGAGGTGAACGGCCAGCCCGGCGCGATCATCCGCGACCGCGCCGGCCGGCTCGTCAGCATCTGGACGCTCGACATCCTGGACGGACGCATCCAGACCATCCGCTCGATCATCAACCCCGACAAACTTCGGCACCTCGGCCCCCTCGCCGACGCCCACGCGGTCATCCGCGAGAAGAAGCAGCACGTCCCCGGCGCGCACCGCCGCGCCCATTGATCGAACGTGCGCCGAACAGGGCTGATGACCGTCCCCGTGAATGGACCGTGGTGGCCCCCAGCCCTCTCACGATCCCGGATCGATGCTCGATCCTCAAACGAGCCATCACCAGGGCACAGGCCCGCGACCAGGTCAGACCAAACGTCGTGCTGCTCTGCGAACTGCCCAGGGGCCGGCCAGGACGTCCATCCAAGTCCCGGTCGGTGCGTGCCGGCGGGGACGCCAAGACTCCCGAGTCGCGCCGCACGCTCCGGCTTCCCCATCGATGCGTCCGGGGCCTGGCCACGTTCTGGAACCACCTGAACGCCCGTGGGGCAGCTCCAGGCCAAGATCAGAGCGGGACGGCACGTGCAATGTCCGGATGTGGACAAGATCAGGGGCAACCAACCGGACGCCTGCCGCGTCTCACTGGTTCCGACGTCTCAGGAGGCGCCTCATGGCCTATCCGCCCCAGCCGCCCCAGGACCCGTACGGGCAGCCCTACGGCCCTTCAGGGCCGCAGTACCCGCAGGCGTACGGGCAGCAGGGGCCACACCACTACCTGCCTCAGCCGTACAGCCGGCCCTACCAGGTGCAGCCCCACATGCAGCCGTACCAGCAGGCATCGCAGGCGCCCCAGTTCGGGCCGGTGCAGTGGGTCACGGTGCGCGAGCGCGGGTTCAACCCCACAGCGTTCGTCGTCCACCTACTGCTGTGGCTGCTCGTCCACTGGTGGCTCGCCGGCTGCACCCTCGGCATCTGGCTGATCGCTGCAATTCCGCTCACGTTCATCGGCTGGAACGTCACCCGTACGTATCCCGTGCAGAATGTCTCCCAGCCGCCCTACCCGCACTGAGGTTCAGTCAGGCACCCTGTATCCAACCCGCGCCCTTCAACTTGGCCAGGGCGTCCGTGACGCCGGCCCACGTGTACTGGATGCCGATGAACGCGCTGCCGGGAGGGGCGGAGACGCGGAAGGTCTTCTTCTGGGCCAGGAGCGGTGAAGAAGTCGCCGTTGGGCGATGGGCGGGCATCCACGAGCGTTCGGGAGGCTGTAGGCCGCCACGGATGGCGTCGATGACGCATTCGATGAGCGCTTCCCATGTCCGGTCAGCGCGTTGCCGCCACGCCAGGATGTGACCTGCTCCAGCGGGGTGAGGTGGGGAGTTTCACGACGGGCGGGCTCGCACGGGAGCGTGGAGCGGACGCCCCTCAACGCCCACCGGCCTGACGACCGTCCGTACGGGGGCAACAGGCGGGCGAGGCACCCACCGTAGACCGGGACGCACAAGGCGTGAAGGACGCGAGAGTGGGGCGCCGCGTCATGAGGCGAGGAGATCGAAGTGGAAGCCGAGCACAAGCAGCATCACCGCAGTCCAGCGGATGACGCGCTCCCAGGATCGGCTCTCCAGACCCCTGGCCAAGACTTGTGTCAGCACCCTTGCGATCTGAGGAGTGATGGCCAGCGCCACAACCCCGACGACATTTGCCAGCACCACAGTGATTCTGTCCGCGGTGGGCCCGAGGTGGAGATTGCCGCTCACAAATGCAGCGATGGCGACAAGTAGCCCCAACGCCGACACCCAGAGGCCGAGCCTCTGAAGCGTGAGCGACCGAAGGGGATCGAACCGCTTGAACCTGTCGGCGAACTGCCTGATGCGGTCGGGTCCGATGATGTCCAGGACGACGGTCATCCCGGCGAAGAAGGAGACGACTTTGCCGATGCGGCCGAGCGCCAGGATCGAAGCCCCGTAGAGGGTGTGCTGGTTCACCTGGACGTTGTCGAACCACATGCCCCATGCCTGGAAGAGCCCGAGATCCGCCATGCCCGGAGCGTAGAAGAGGCTGGATGGTCTGCCTAGCTGTATTGACCCGCAGGGTTGTTGACGCACGGCGTGTACCGCGCGTTCGCACCGCCCACCTGGAACGACACCCGGGCCTCCCGGTCCGAGGTCTTGGCGGTGTTCTGGTAGGCGTAGGTCCTGGACCCGGTGCCGACCCCGGGGTAGCCGTCCACGATCACGGCGGGCTTCGCGCCGCTGTCCTGGACCACCGACCTGATCTTCACCGGCCGCGTCACCGACGCCTTGAAGCTCAGCCGGTACGTCTTCCCGGCCTCCACGGCGATGCCGCTCTGCCCGACCATCGCGGCCCACACGTTGTCACCACCTGCGGGGACCTGGGCGCACAGCCGCCCGCCCGTCGCCTCGATCGGCGCATTCTTGGATGGCCATCGCCACGAAGGCGCCCACGGCGATGAGACGCATCGGGAGAGAATTCATGATCGTTGTTCTTGGGAAGGGCGCCATCGTAGGCACAGAGCCAATTCCTGGCCACATGGTTGGGCCAGGCCGCCAGACCGTCTCGGCCTGGCGCTCAGGTCGACGCCACCGGAACGTCAGTGCCGCCGGGCGCAGCGTGAGTCATCGAGTGCTCCGGAAGCTCCGGACCCAACGGCGGAGTTCGGCGGCCGCCTCGTCGCGAGTGAGGGAACCGCGTTCCAGGTGAACCTCCTGCAGGTGCCGGATCGCGGCCCCCACCGTCGGGGAGGGCGGGAGGCCGAGCATCCGCATCACCGTCCTGCCGTCGAACACGACGGGGACGTCGTCACGCCTGGCGTACCTGTCACGTTCGGCGGCGGCGCGGGCGTCGGCCTCCTCCCTGGCGCGGCATGCGGCCTCCCACGCGTCGTAGCCGGGGGCGTCCAGGGCATCCAGGCCCGCCCGGCGCCACCCGTCCATGTCGCGTTCCCGCCCGAGGCCGACCGCGTCGAAGAGGTCCGCCGCACCTGCTCTGACCACTCCGAGGCGCGCGAGCACGGCGTTGATCGGCCAGTCGTCGCGCGGCGGTCCGGCCTGGATCGAGGCGCGCTCGGGCCCCCGGCTCCGACGGCCGTTCTCCCACAGGGCGGCGGCCTGGCTGCCGCTGCCACCCCAGAAGTCCGCTTCCACGTAAGCGACACGGCCGCCTCGGGACCAGTCCTTCAGTCTCCCGGCGAGCCCCGGGGACATGAGCATCAACAGCCCGCTCTCCTGCCGCGCACCGGTCGGCTCGTCGCAGATCTCGTCGGTCACCGGCAGCAGCCCCAGGCGTTGCCCGAGAGGCGCCACCACAGCCCGTGGCACTTCGCCCGCCAGGGAGCGGAGACGGTCGAACTCACCGACGACACCGTGGAGCACGTACGACATGCCCGCACCCTAGATCACCAGCTTCGTGATCCACATCCGCACGCCGCCGTGGCCGGCCCGTCTAGGGTGGGCGCATGGCCGAACGGCGTCCCTTGATCGCGCGCAGGCTGCGGCCGGGACACTGGATCGCCGTCGACGTGTCCGCGGCCGTTGCCCTGGCCGCCGGGTTCTCGGTGGCGGCGGTGCTGGCGCCGGAGTCCGCCGGAGTGTCGCCCTATGTCGCCGTGCCGGTGATCGCGCTGGCCTGCCTGCCGCCGGCGGTGCGGCGTCGGTGGCCGGTGCCGGTGTGCGCGGTGGTCCTGGTGGCGGCGGTGTTCGCGCCGTTCGCCGGGTGGCAGGAGGCGTTCGTGCCCTTGGCGGTCGCGCTGCACGCGGTGGCGCTGCTGGCGGCGCGCCGGACGGCGGTGACGGCGCTGGTGGCCGCGCTGGCGGTGAGCGCCGCCGGTGCCGCGATCGGCTCGCCTTCCTGGACGGAGGCGGCCTCGGCGTGCGGATTCGCCTGGCTGCTGCTCGGTCTGGCGTGGACGATCGGGCTTGCCGTACGGGAGCAGCGCGCGTACTCCGCGCAGGCCGTCGCACGGTCGGCGCAGGCCGCGGCGACGGCGGAACGGCTGCGTGTGGCTCGTGAGGTGCACGACGTCGTCGCCCACAGCATGGGCCTGATCTCCATGCGGGCCGGCATCGCCAACCACGTCGCCGCCACGCACCCCGAGGAGGCGGGTGAAGCGTTGTCGATCATCGAGCAGACCAGCCGGAAGGCGCTCACGGACTTGCGCGGCCTTCTTGGCCTGCTCCGCGACGCCCCGGCAGAGCGGGACGGCGCGCCGTACATGACGGACACGCTGCGCGAGCTGGTCGCGGCGATCCCGGACGGTGACGTGCGGGTGGAGCTCGACGTCGAGCCCGGCCTCGCGCTCGGCGGCGAGGCGGCCCTGGTCGTCCACCGCCTCGTGCAGGAGTCACTGACCAACGTGCTCAAACACGCCGGCCCGGCCCGGTGCCGGGTGGCCGTCGTCACCCGCGCGCCGCGCGAACTGGTGGTCGAGGTCGTCGACGACGGTCGCGGGGGTGCGCCGCGTGCGGGGGGTCACGGGCTGGCCGGGCTCAAGGAGCGGGTTATCCTGCACGGCGGGACGTTCTCGGCCGGACCGGAGCCCGGCGGCGGCTTCGCCGTCCGCGCAGGACTGCCCTTGCCAGGCGGTTCCGAGGAGGACGGCAGGTGAGCACGTGCACGGTACTGATCGCCGAGGACCAGGCGTTGCTGCGCGCGGGCCTGCGCAGGCTGATCGACACCGCCCCCGGCCTGGCGACCGTCGGCGAGGCCGGGACCGGGCAGCAGGCCGTGGAACTGGCCCGCGACCTGCGGCCCGACCTGGTGCTCATGGACGTCCGCATGCCCGGCCTCGACGGGATCAAGGCCACCCAGCTGATCAAGGCCGACCCGGCGACCGCCGGGACGCGGGTGGTGATGCTGACCACGTTCGATCTCGACGAGTACGTCTATGGGGCGTTGCGCGCCGGAGCCAGCGGCTTCCTGCTGAAGGACACCGGGCCCGGCGACCTGCTGGAGGCGCTGCGCATCGTCGGGGAAGGGCAGGCGCTCCTGGCCCCGTCGGTCACCACGCGGCTGATCGGGGAGTTCGCCCGGCGCGAGCCCGCCGCGACCCCGGCCCGGCTGGCGGCGGGGCTGACCCAGGTGTCCGGCCGGGAGCGGGAGGTGCTGGTGCTGGTCGCCCGAGGGCTGACCAACCCGCAGATCGCCGAGCGGCTCGGCATCGGGCAGGCGACGGTCAAGACCCATGTCCGCAGCCTGCTGGCCAAGCTCGCCGCGCACGACCGGGCGCAGCTCGTCATCGCCGCCTACGAGGGCGGCGTGGTCACGGCCGGCGGGCAGGCGCCGTCAGCGGCGGTAGGAGACCTCGGGGAAGGCGGCTGACGGGCCCCGCAGCAACGCCTGCGGACGGCCGCGCAGCGTCTGCTCGAAGAAGGCCGGCGGGTAGGCGCGCTGGAAGGCCAGCGCCCGCTCGGCCGGGATCGTCCCGACGACCTCCGCCAGCTGCTCCTTCCCCAGCCCCAGCGCCCCGGCCGACATGGGGATGAGCAGGACGTCGTCGCCGAAGGAGTTGTGCGCCGCCCCCTTGAGCGTCACGTTGAGCCGCCATCCCCGCAACCCGTCCCAGAAGGCACGCAGTGTCGGATTGGTGGCCATGCCGCCCTTCCCGTCGGTGTCGACCACCATGTACGGCCGGTCGAGGCCGGACTGCGCCACCTTGCCGAAGACGGCGCCGTCCAGGCCGAGCCCGGCCTTGATCCGCGGGTCGGCGTACATGGCGGAGGAGGTGGCCGCGCCGCCGAGCGAATGCCCGAACATCCCGATCCGCGCGAGGTCGAAGAGCGGCTTCCCGGTACGTCCGGGCACCTTCTCCGCCAGCAGGGACAGGCTGTCCAGGACGAACCGCACGTCAGCCACCCGCACCTCGACCGCCTTGGCGAAATCGGTCACCTCGGGACCCGTCTCCACCCGGCCGCCGGGGAACTCCACCACCGCCGCGTCATAGGGGTGATCCACGGTGACCACCGCGTATCCCCGGCTGGCCAGCTCCTCGACGACGCCGGTCCCGTACGCGCGCGAGGCGTTGGCGCCCGGCGAGTACAGGACGACCGGCAGTTCGCCCAGGCTCGTGTCGACGGGCGCGCCCTCGTGACCGTCCGTCCTGTCCAGCAACAGCGAGCCCGGCTCCAGGTCGTTCATCTCCAGGTACCGGTCCGCCGCCGCCCTCGGCATCCAGGGGGCGACCGGGTGACCCTGTACGTCCCGGGCCGGGTACCACAGGCTGACCATCAGCTCCCGCTTCCTGCCGGAGCCGTTCCAGGGATCCGGGCGGGACTGATCCACCAGGTGGACCGAGACGGTACCCACCGGATGCGGGCCCGTCGGCTTCGGAACCGTCAGGCGCTGCGGCGGAGCGGAGCCGCATCCGGCCAGCGCGAGAGCCAGGGCGGTGATGACGAGTGCACGTTTCACCCTTTCACGGTGTCAAGCGTGCACGGCCGCCGCCTCTGGCGTGAGGAGGACCACCGGCTCAACCCAGGAGGGTAGAGCTCGACGGAGCTCGTCTTCAGGGATGACGCCCCGCCGGCTCCCGGCGGGGCGGGGCTGTGCAGCAGCCACTTCATGGGGCTCGTGCCCGTCACCGCCCGCAGGTCGCGGTGGAGGCCGCGGACACTCATGCCGGCATGGACGGCCGACTCCTCGACGGTGAGCGGACGGTCGAGGCTCTCCAGGGCCCGGTGCAGCCGGGCGCGATCCCGTCGTCGCTCACCTCGACGGCGCGTTCCACGACCTGAGCCTGGCCGCCAGGCCGGCCGCCCACCAGCTCAAGGCCGGATCACCATCTTGGGCGAGAAGCCGACGGATTGAGATCCAAGTGGGACGGCCCCCGGATCGGCCCCTCAAAATGAGAGAAGGGGCCTCGGATGATCTCCGAAACCCCTTCACCTGCGACTTACGAGTGGGCGATACTGGGATCGAACCAGTGACCTCTTCGGTGTGAACGAAGCGCTCTCCCGCTGAGCTAATCGCCCGCCCTGTCGGCGCCTTGCGGTGCTGACGGGGAAAACCATACCGCACTCTGGGGGTGGTGGCGAAACGGAGCGGTCGCGGGCGATCTTCGTGGGCGCCGGGCGCGAGGGATTCGAGCAAAAGGCGGCGGTTGCCCATCGGCGTGGTGGGTCGGTGTCATACCATCGTCGTGTCCCGGAAGACACCGATCGCGATCTTTTCGGTAGAAACGTTCTTGGTCGAGCCCGTCGGGGCAGGCTCTACAACAGCAAAACCCTCGCAAATACGACCCGATTGATGCCGTTTAGCCAGGTAGATGCCTAAATGTCCAGCTGTGATGTGCGTTACAGAAGGCCCTTGAGGCGGAATCTTTCCTACAGGTTTCTTCGTTCCGCGTCATAGCTCAGGACGAAGTCCGTCAGAGCAGTGAAAGCCCCGAAGAGGGGACCTACGACGAAAAGGTTTGGCTGACGATGAACAGCACCACCGTCTCCGCCGAGCTTGGCCTTCGGCTAGTGGTCCCCGACCGTACTACCGTCCCCCTGCTCGCCGGACTGAGCTACACAGCCGACGATCCGTATGCCATCCGCATGGCCTTCCACGTAGGGAACGACGAGCCGGTCGAGTGGATCTTTGCTCGTGAACTGCTGACCGTAGGCATCGTGCGGCGGGTCGGCGATGGCGACGTGCAGGTATGGCCCGCACGCGCCGATGGCGAGCGCACCCTGCACATCAGCCTCACCTCGCCGTTCGGGCAGGCGCTCTTCGAAGTGCCGCTGGCCCCCCTCACGGAGTTCCTCCACCGGACGTACGAGAAGGTGCCCGCGGGGCGCGAGACCGACTTCATGGACCTGGACGCCGAGCTCACCAACATGCTCTGGCCGTCCTGAACCGTCACCCCCGAGGCCCCGGCGTCCACCCCGACGCCGGGGCCTCGGCATGTGCGGCGTCAGGGCGGGAGCGTGGTCGCGGCCTGGCGCATGCGTTCGATCTCGATGCTCTGGCCGGAGTAGACGTCCCTGGCCAGCAGGCGCATGCGGTAGTCGCGGCCGCCGGCCAGCTCCTCCCCCGCCATCTTCACCGCGCCCTGGTGGTGCCGGGTCATCAGGCGCAGGAACATCTGGTCGAACGCGGCCCCCTTGGCCGCTCGCAGGGCGTTCAGCTGCTGCTCGGTGGCCATGCCGTAGCCGGCCGCCGCGCCGTGGTCGTGGTCGGCGGGGGCCGGGCGGCCGAGTTCGGCGAGCCAGACGGTCATGGACCTGATCTCGGGGGTCTGGGCGGCGGTGATCGAGCGGGCGAGCGCGCGGATGACCGGGGTGGTCGTACGGGCCTCGACCAGGGAGGTCATCTCCAGCGCCTGCCGGTGGTGGGGGATCATCGCCTCGGCGAAGCGAACGTCGGCGGCGAGGGTGGGGGCCGGGCTCGGGCCGACGCGTTCCCCGGGGGCCGCCGTCCGGGCGGGGGCTCCGGGGCTGGCGGGCACCAGGACGGGGGCGTCCGTCCCGACGACCGGGACGTCCGGGGCAGGCGGCTGAGAACAGGCCGAAAGCGCAAATGTCATCACAACTGTGATGGAGATCGTACGCGGCCACCAACGTGCTGGCATAACTTCCATAGTGAGCCACGAGAGATAAAGGGGACGCGTGTTGATCTTCGCCAAGTTGCGCGGAGCGGTGTTGTGCGCGGCGTTGTTGCTGGCTTCGGCGTGCGCGGCGGAACCGCCGTCGGCCGGTGATCCGGGGCCGGCCTCCTCGCAGGAGAGCGGCACGGCGTCAGGCACGGCGTCCGGCACGGCGTCCGGCACGGGCGAGGTGCTGACCAGCGCCAACGTCAAGCATGTGGCGAACGTCCCGCGCTCCGGCCCGTTCGCCGGGGACGACAACTTCAACACCGACCTGGCCTTTCAGGGCAATTACGTGTTCGTCGGGAACTTCGCCGGGTTCACGATCTACGACGTCAGCGACCCGGCCAAGCCGAAGACGGTGAGCCAGGTGTCCTGCCCGGCGCAGCAGAACGACGTCAGCGTGCACGGCGACCTGCTGATCCTGTCGATCGACGAGCCGCGCGACGGCGAGGGCTGCGACTCCGGCGAGAACTCCCGCGACTGGGAGGGCCTGCGCCTGTTCGACATCAGCGACAAGAAGAGCCCCCGCTACGTCGGCGCGGTGCGCACCGACTGCGGCTCCCACACGCACACCATGGTGCCCACCGACGACAAGCTCTACGTCTACGTCTCCTCCCCCGGCCCCGAGCCGGACTCGCGGACGTGCCCGGCGCCGCACCAGAACATCCAGATCGTGGAGATCCCGCTCGACGACCCCAGGTCCGCCAAGGTCGTGGCGCAGCCGAACATCTTCCCCCAGCAGCAGAACACCCAGATGTTCGCGGGCTGCCACGACATCACCGCCTACCCGGAGAAGAAGCTCGCCGCGGCGGCCTGCTTCGGCGACGGCGTGCTGCTCGACATCTCCGACCCGGTCAGTCCACGGGTGATCCAGCAGATCCGCGACACCGAGAACTTCCAGATCTGGCACTCGGCGACGTTCAACAACGACGCGACGAAGGTCGTCTTCGGGGACGAGCTGGGCGGCGGCAGCCAGGCCACCTGCGACGCCGGCACGCCGCGCACCAAGGGCGCCGACGCCGTGTACGACCTGGTGAACGGCAAGCTGGAACGCCGCGGCTACTTCAAGATCCCGCGGAACCAGGAGAAGGACGAGAACTGCGTGGCCCACAACGGCTCGCTGATCCCGGTGAAGGGCAGGGACGTCATGGTGCAGTCCTGGTACCAGGGCGGGGTGTCGATCTGGGACTTCACCGACTCGGCCGCCCCGAAGGAGATCGGCTTCTTCGAGCGGCGTCCGCACCCGGAGGGCGGCATCGCCGGCTCGTGGTCGGCCTACTACTACAACGGCTACATCTACTCCAGCGACATGCGCGAGGGCCTGGACGTGCTGCGCATCGACGACCCCGTCACGGATCCGGCCAAGCAGGTGAAGATGGCCGACTTCAACGTCCAGACGCAGAAGTCGTACTGACGGATGAAGGGACAGGGCCCCGGCGGCGGGGCCCTGTCAATGGCGGGTCAGGGGTTGAGGTCGGCGGCGGCGCGCTCGGCGAAGATCCGCATGGCCTTGGCGGTGATCGGGCCGGGCGCGGTGGGCAGCTCGGTCCGGTCGACCAGCCTGATCGGCTGGATGTCGCGCGTGGTGGAGGTGAGGAACGCCTCCTCGGCCTCGTACAGGGCCTGCAGCGGGACGTCGGTCTCCTCGCCGCCGCACCATTCGAGCACCAGCGCGCGGGTGACGCCGGCCAGGCAGCCGGAGGCGAGCGTGGGGGTGATCAGGCGGCCGTCGCGCACGATGAAGATGTTGGAGCCGGTGCCCTCGCACAGGTCGCCCGCGAGGTTGCCGAAGATCGCCTCCCCGGCGCCCTGGTTCTTGGCGTGCAGCAGGGCCTTGGCGTTGTCGCCGTAGGAGGTGCTCTTGACGCCGGACAGCGCGCCGCGCTCGTTGCGCGGCCAGGGGACGACGGCCACGTTGGCGGTCTCAGGGAAGGGCTTCTGCTCGTCGACGATGACGATCGAGGTGGTGCCCTGGTCGCCCCGGTCGGAGCCGAGCGGGCCCGGACCGCTGGTGTAGGTGATGCGGATGCGGCCGAGCGGCCAGGCGGGGGCGGCCGCCAGGAGCTTGCCGACGCCTTCGGCGATGGCCTCGACGTCGGGCTCGGGCAGGTCCATGCGCTGGGCCGAGAGGGTGAGCCGGTCGAGGTGCCGGGTGAGCGCGAACGACTCGCCGTCGACGATCTTGATCGTCTCGAAGACGCCGTCGCCGACCATGAGCCCGTGGTCGAACACGGAGACGGTGGCCTGCGCGGGGTCGATCAGTTCCCCGTTGACCCAGACAGGGATGTTCATCGGTTTCCTCCTGAGGATGCCAGTGAGATGAGCCTGGATGCCTTCAGCTCGGTCTCGGACCATTCACGCGCGGGGTCACTGCCCCACGTGATGCCCGCGCCGGTGCCGAAGCGGATCTCGCCTGCTGAGATCCAGAATGTTCTGATGCCCACGGCCAGCGCCGCCCTGCCCCGGTCGGCGTCGACCCAGCCCACGGCACCACAGTAGGGCCCCCGGGGGACCGGTTCGAGCTCATTGATGATGCGCAGAGCGGACGACTTGGGCGCGCCCGTGACAGACCCGGGCGGGAATGTGGCGGCGAACAGCTCCGGCCAGCCCGCTCCGGGCGCGAGCCTGGCCCGCACGGTGGAGACGAGGTGGACGAGACCCGGATGCTCCTCGACCGCGCACAGGGAGGGCACCTCGACCGAGCCGACCGCCGCGACCCGGCCCAGGTCGTTGCGGACCAGGTCGACGATCATGACGTTCTCGGCGTAGTCCTTCTCCAGCAGGTCGGCGGCGGTGACGCCGGTGCCCTTGATGGGGCCGGACTCCACGACGTCGCCCTCGCGCGACAGGTAGAGCTCCGGCGAGGCCGACACCACGCTCAGCCCCGGCACGTCGACGACGGCGGCGTACGGAGCCGGGTTGCCCTCGGCCAGCCGCGCGGCCAGCGCCAGCGGGTCTGCGCCGGGCGGGACGGGGGCGGACAGGACGCGGCAGAGGTTGGCCTGGTAGACCTCGCCCCGCTCGATGTGGTCGCGGATCGCGCGCACGCCGCGTTCGTAGGCGGCGCGGTCGAGCGAGGTACGCCATTGGTCCGGATGTGGACCGTGCCAATGGCCCCTGGGCGAGGGCAGCGCGGACGGGCGCACGCGGTCGAAGCGGGCGCAGGTCGCCTTGCCCTCGTAGTCGACGACGACGGCCCACCAGCCCTCGCCGTCGAGGGCGGCGAGGTCGGTCGTCACGTCGCGGAGTCCGGTGGCGAGATGACCGTTTAAGTGGGCGAAACCGTCGTACACACCTCCCATTGTCCCAGCATCTCGACCAGTTCCAGCGCGGAGGGCAGGGAAACCTCGGGAAGGGCCGCGTACACCGTACGGACGGGGGTGGCCTCGCGCAGCGGCTTGAGCACCAGGTTCGGCGGCACCGCCCGCGCGGCCAGCTCGGGCACCAGCGTCACGCCGAACCCGGCGGCGACGAACCCGAACTTGCCCGACCATTCGGCCACCCGCAGCCCGCCGCGCGGCGTGAACCCGGCGGCGGCGCACGCGGCCACCAGCGGTGTCGGCTGCCCGCGCGGCGCGGCCTCGATCCAGCTGTCCTCCGCCAGGTCGCGCAGGTCCACGTCGGGCTCGGCGGCCAGCGGGTGGCCGGCGGGCAGCGCGACGAGCAGCCGGTCCTGGCAGAGCCGGACGAGCCGGGCGTCCTCGGCGGGCAGCCCGGCCGGGTAGTCGCTGATCACGGCCACGTCGAGCGCCCCGGCGTGCAGGCGTTCCATGAGCCGTGAGGTCAGCGCCTCCGTCATCCGCAGCTCGACGCCGGGATGCGCGGCCAGGAAACGCTTCAGCGTGGACGGCATGAGGTCGACGTTGGCGGTGGCGAACGCGCCCACGCGCAGCGTGCCGCCGCGCCCGGCGTGGATCGCGGCCAGTTCCTCGCCGGCGCGGGCCAGCCGGTCGAGCACGGCGACGGCGTGCCGGTGCAGGGCCGTGCCGGCGGGGGTCAGGCGCACGCCGCGCGGCAGGCGTTCGAACAGGTGGCCGCCGCCGGCCCGTTCCAGCGCGGCGATGCGCCGGGAGACCGCCGACTGGGTGTAGCCGAGCAGCTCGGCGGCGGCGGTGAAGGAACCGCTCCGGGCCACCTCGTCGAAGAGGCGGAGGGCTTGGAGGTCGAAGGCATTCGTCTCATGCATGGCTGCCATGCAATCTAGTCGGTGGTGGAATACCTCGCATCCCTGTTGACTGTTCCCGTGATTGCATTTCTCGGACAGGGACGCATGGGCGTCCCCATGGCTCGGCGACTCGTGGAGGCCGGGCACAAGGTGACGACGTGGCGGCGTGGGACCGGCGTGACGGCCGCCGAGGCGGTGGACGGCGCCGAGCTGGTGATCACCATGCTCAGCGATCCGGGGGCGGTGCGCGAGGTGCTGACGGCCGCGCTGCCCGGTCTGCGGCCCGGCGCGACGGTGGTGGAGATGTCCACGATCGGCCCGGAGGCGGTGCGCGAGCTGCGCGAGCTGCTGCCCGCGTCGGTCGCGCTGGTGGACGCGCCGGTGCTGGGCAGCGTGGGCCCGGCGGCGGACGGCTCGCTGGTGGTGCTGGCCGGCGGGGACGTGTCGGGCTGCCGCGAGGTGCTGTCGGTCTTCGGCAGCGTGCGCGAGACCGGGCCGCTGGGCTCCGGCGCGGCGATGAAGATCGCCGTCATGAGCGCGATCGTGCCCGCGCAGGTGCTGGTCGCCGAGACGCTGGCGTACGGGGCGGCGCACGGCGTGGACCGGGACACGCTGCTCGACGTGCTGGCCGGCACGCCGCTCGGCCAGGTCGCCGAACGGCTGCGCACGCCCGCCACCGAGACCCGGTACTCGCTCGGCCTGGCCGCCAAGGACCTGGAGCTGGCCGCCTGGGAGGGCGCGTCGATGGCCACGGCCGCCCGGCGACGCCTCCAGGAGGCGCGGGCGGCCGGGCTGGGCGAGCGCGACCTGACGGCGGTGGCCGAGCACGTCGGCGGCGCCCCCGCCGCGCGCGCGGTGCCGCTGAACCTGTCCACGATCCCGGCCACGAACGGCGCGTACTCGCACGCCGTTCGGGTCGGCGACATGCTCTACGTCTCCGGCCAGGCGGCCTTCGACGAGCAGGGGCACGTGGTCGCCCCCGGCTCGCTGAAGGACCAGGCCGAGCACATCTTCGCGGTCACCACGCGCATCCTGGCCGACCAGGGAGCGAGCTGGCAGGACGTCGCCTTCATCCGCACCTACCTGACGGACATGGACGACATCCTCCAGCTCAGGGACGTGCGCAACCGGTACGTCACCGGCACGCCCCCGGCCAGCACGACCGTCGAGGTGTCGAAGCTGTTCCGGCCGGGGCTGGTGATGGAGATGGACCTGATCGTCGCCCTCCCCCGCTGAGCGGGACGGGCTAGTCCAGCGGCCCGGTGACCGACTCCGCCGCGGCCACGACGCCGCCCTCGGCCACCAGCCGCACGGCGGACTCGATCTCCGGCGCGAGGAAGCGGTCGGGGCCCGGCGCGGGCACGTTCTCGCGCAGCGCCCTGACCACGGCCGCGGTCGCCGGCGCGGGCTCCAGGGGGGCGCGCAGGTCGAGCGCGCGGGCCGCGGTCAGCACCTCGACGGCCAGCACCCGCGTCAGCCCGTCGACCGACCTGCGCAGCTTGCGCGCCGCCGACCAGCCCATGGAGACGTGGTCCTCCTGCATGGCCGAGCTGGGGATCGAGTCGACGCTGGCGGGCACGGCCAGCCGCTTCAGCTCCGAGACGATCGCGGCCTGGGTGTACTGGGCGATCATGTGGCCGGAGTCGACGCCGGGGTCGTCGGCCAGGAACGCGGGCAGGCCGTGGTTGCGGGCCACGTCGAGGAAGCGGTCGGTGCGGCGCTCGGACATCGAGGCCAGGTCGGCGGCCACGACGGCGAGGAAGTCGAGCACGTAGCCCACGGGCGCGCCGTGGAAGTTTCCGTTGGACTCCACCCGGCCGTCGTCGAGCACGGCCGGGTTGTCCACGGCGCTGGCCAGCTCCCAGCCGGCCACGGTGGCGGCGTGCGCGATCGTGTCACGGGCGGCGCCGGCCACCTGCGGGGCGCAGCGCAGCGAGTACGCGTCCTGGACGCGGGTGCAGGCCTGCGGGTCGCGGTGGCTGGCCATGACGCCGGAGCCGGCCAGGATCCTGGTCATGTTGGCGGCGGACCTGGCCAGGCCGGGGTGCGGGCGCAGGGCCTGGAGCTCCGGCATGAAGACGCGGTCGGTGCCGAGCAGCGCCTCCACGCTCATCGCCGCGCTGATGTCGGCGGTCCTGACCAGCCTGGTGAGGTCGGAGATGGCCAGGATGAGCATGCCGAGCATGCCGTCGGTGCCGTTGATCAGGGCCAGGCCCTCCTTGGCGGCCAGCTCGACCGGCTCGATGCCGGCCTGCTTGAGCGCCTCCCCGGCCGGCTGGAGCTCCCCCGCGGCGTCGCGGACGACGCCCTCGCCCATCAGCGTCAGCGCCACGTGGGCCAGCGGCGCGAGGTCGCCGGAGCAGCCGAGGCTGCCGTACTCGTGCACGACCGGCGTGATGCCGGCGGTGAGCAGCGCGGCCAGGGTCTTGGCGGTGCCCGGCCTGATGCCGGTGTGGCCGGTGGCCAGGGTGTGCAGACGCAGCAGCATGAGCGCGCGCACCACCTCGGTCTCGACCTCGGGGCCGCTGCCCGCGGCGTGCGAGCGCACCAGCGAGCGCTGGAGCTGGGCCCGCAGCGCGGGGTCGATGTGCCGGGTGGCCAGGGCACCGAACCCGGTGGAGACGCCGTAGGCGGGCACGGGGCTCTCGGCAAGTTCGTCCACCCGCTGGCGGGCGGCCGCCATGGCGGCCACCGCGTCGTCGGTGAGCTGCACGGCGGCGCCGTGGCGGGCCACCTTGATGACGTCGTCGAAGCTCAGAGGCTCCGGGCCGACGTTCACGACTCCGTTGTCGCGCATGATCGTCTCTCTCGCTTAGGTAACCGGCGTACCCGATGTTAGCTCCTTACTCGGGAAGATCGCCGCCAGCCCCTCCCTGCCCTCGTCGGTGAGGACCACCGCGCGCGGCACCGATCCCCGCCGGTACCAGCCGCGTTCCAGCAGGACGTCGGTGATCGCGGCGCCGAGAGCGCCGCCGAGATGTGACCGGCGTTCGGTCCAGTCGAGGCATTCCGGGGCGAAGCGCCGCCTGGCCCTGCGGGCGCCCTCGACGTCCACGCCCAGGCCCGTCAGCAGCCGTTCGCCGTCGGAGGTGAGGTCCTGGCGGTCGTAGAAGCCGCCGTCCCTGAGCCGGTCGAGCAGGGCGACGCCGGCGCGTCCGGCCAGATGGTCGTAGCAGGTGCGGGCCTCCTCCAGCAGGCGCGCCTGCCGGGACTGCCGCAGGGAGCGCACCGGCGGGCGGGCGCTCACCCTGGCCAGGGTCTCCAGCACCTCGGCGATCTCGTGCCCGGCCAGCCGGTAGTAGCGGTGGCGGCCCTGCCGGACGACGTCGACCAGGCTCCCGTCGAGCAGCCGGGCCAGATGGGCGCTGGCGGTCGCGGCGCTCACCCCGGCGACCCTGGCCAGCTCGCCGGCGGCCAGCGCCCGGCCGCCGAGCAGCGCCGTGAGCATGGCGGCCCTGGTGGGGTCGGCGATGAGTGCGGCGACGGGCGCGATGTCAGCGTCACGGGCGATGTGCTCCATGCCCACGACGCTAACGCACCGACATTTCGCCCGGGGACGAAGTGTCAGCCGCTCCCCAGGGCCTTCCTGATGATCTCGCGGGCCCGGTCCATCAGCGCGAGGGGCGTGCCGATCAGCACGTTCTTCGTCGCCGACTCCACGCCGGGCCGCGGCCGCAGCGGCCCGACCGCCTCGGCCGCCCGCACCGCCGCCGCCATGGCCCGGCGTTCCACGACGGAGGTGCTGTGGCGGAGCTGGGCGAACTCGTAGCGTTCCTCGCTGCGGGCGTGCATGGTGACCGCCGTGCGCAGCTCGGCCAGCTTCTCCCAGAACGCCGGATCGTCCACGCCCGCCCGGTCGATCTCGACGAGCAGGCGCTTGGCCCGGTTCTCCTCGGCCAGCCGGTCGGCCACCACGCCGGGGCCGCCGTCCACCTTCCGGCGCGCGTAGGGGTGGACGATCTCCTCCTCGGCGGTCTCGTGCACGGCCAGCAGGCGGATCAGCCGTTCGAAGGCCTCCCCGACCCGTTCCGGCGGCGCCTGCTCCACCTCGTCGAACAGGTCCCTGATCTGGCCGTGCTGGGCCATCAGCACGTCGATGACATCGTGTTCAGCCACGTCCAGCGGCCTACCCGGGCGCCGGTCGGGCACGCGCCTCCTTACCGAACGCGGATCGTTCGGCGACGCAACGCGGAGGTTGCTCCACCAGGCCGCGGGTAGGCGCAGCGACATGGCCTTCGACCCACTTCAGGAGCGGGGCATCCCGCTGGACGAGCAGCTGCGCGACTGGCGGGAGCTCAACGTCTCGCCCATCGATCCCGACCACGCCGACCCTTACACCCGCTGCCGGATCATCACGATGAACGGCATCGAGACCGAGGCGATCCTGTTCAGCCACCAGCTCGCCCGCCACTGCACCGACCTGGAGCTGAAGCGGCAGCTCGCCCGGGTGCGCCACATCGAGGCGCAGCAGCAGAAGGCGGTCAACTGGCTGCTGCCCGGCGTCTCGTCGGTGCTGGAGACCACCATCGCCTACGAGCAGGTCGCGGTGGACCTGACGGCGTGGGTGGCGCGCATGGAGCCGGACCCGTACCTGACGCAGGCGTACCAGTTCGGGGTGCTGGAGGACTTCGACCACCTCTACCGGTACGCCAACCTCTACGAGATGATCGAGCACCGCAAGGCCGAGAAGATCGTGGACGGGGTCACCGAGGTCATGCCGGGGCGGCCGACGTACCTGCACCACCGGGACCCGGTCGACAACGTGCGCGAGCCGTACGACCGGCACCGCACCGAGCCGCTGTCGAAACTGCACGCCCTGACCGTCATGGCGGCCGAGCAGCAGACCATGAACTTCTACATGAACGTCGGGCCGCTGGCCATGGAGCCGATCGCCCGGCAGCTCTACCAGGAGATCGCCATGGTGGAGGAGGAGCACGTCACCCACTACGAGTCGCTGGTCGACCCGGGCGAGAGCTGGTGGGAGATGCTGCTCAACCACGAGTACAACGAGTGCTACCTCTACCACTCGTTCCTGGAGACCGAGTCCGACCCCAGGGTGAAGGCCGTCTGGGAGCTGCACCTGAACATGGAGATCGAGCACCTGCGGCTGGCCTGCGAGCTGTTCAAGCGGTTCGACGGGCGTGATCCCGACCAGGTGCTGGCTCCGGAGCTGCCGCCGCCGGTGACGTTCGAGCCGAACAAGGCGTACCTGCGGGAGCTGCTGGCCACCCAGATCGACTGCACCACGCTGGGCACCGGGTACGTCCAGGAGGCCCACGAGCGCTTCACGCGCATGCAGGAGGCGGTCATGGGCGGGGACAAGCCGCCGTCGGAGCGGGTCATCGACGACAACCGGGCGGTGTCGGGCCAGGAGTACCGCCTGGAGACGGAGGGGCCGCATCCGGCGGGCATGCAACTGGGCCGCTGACCTGAGCGGCACGCGGCACGCGGTGGGTTCGCCCCACGCCGGACCCGACATCCCTGTGGCCGTGCGCGCCCACTCGGAACGGCCCGCTTCGGGGCGCGCGGGCGGCTTCGGGCGGGGGTTAGAGTGCGCGGCATGAGCATCGCCCTTGTCACCGGAGCCTCGCGCGGCCTGGGATCCGTGATCGCGCGCAGGCTGGCCGCAGACGGTCTGGCCGTCGCCGTCAACTACCATTCCGACCGCGCGGGCGCGGAGAAGGTGGTGGCCGAGATCCGGGCCGAAGGCGGCGCGGCCGAGGCGTTCGCCGGGGATGTCACCGACGAGGGCCAGACGGCCGACCTGGTCGCCCGCGTCGCGACCCGCCTCGGGCCGGTGGAGGTGCTGGTGGTGAACGCGACCGGGCCGCAGCCGTCGGTGGCGGTCGAGGAGCTGACCTGGCAGGACCACCTCGACCAGCTCCTGTTCTTCGTCAAGAGCCCCACGCTGCTGGTGCAGGCCGTCCTGCCCGGCATGCGCGAACGGGGGCGCGGCCGGGTGATCCAGATCGGTTCCGACATCGTCGACCGCAAGCTGCCCGGCATGTCCGCCTACATCGCCGCGAAGGCCGCCCAGCACGCCATGACCCAGACCTGGGCGCGCGAGCTGGGCCCGTACGGGATCACGGTGAACGTCGTCGCCCCCGGCTGGATCCCGGTGGAGCGGCACGCGGGCGCCGACGAGGCCGACTACCTGGCCGAGGTGCCGCTCGGCCGCATGGGCACGCCGGCCGACGTGGCCGCCGCGGTGTCCTTCCTCGCCTCGGACGGCGGCGCCTTCGTCACCGGCCAGCGCGTGACCGTCAACGGCGGCCACACCTAGGACGACCTGCGCGGAAGCGCTCCGGTTTGGGGACTCGGCGAGGATTCGCTAGAGTTCTCTCGTCGCCCGGCACGAGCGGGGCACGCGGAAGTGGCTCAGTGGTAGAGCATCACCTTGCCAAGGTGAGGGTCGCGGGTTCGAATCCCGTCTTCCGCTCGGAGCTTCCGGCTCGGTGGCGTGGCCGAGAGGCGAGGCAGCGGCCTGCAAAGCCGTCCACACGGGTTCAAATCCCGTCGCCACCTCCATGAAGGACGATTAGCTCAGCGGGAGAGCGCTTCCCTGACACGGAAGAGGTCACTGGTTCAATCCCAGTATCGTCCACCATCTCTCAACAGCCAGGTCGGCGGGTCGCCGGCCTGGCTGTCGCTTTTTGCGGGCCTTTCCCGGCGCGGCGGGCCTGGCGCATGTAGCAAGCGTTTGGTTCGATCAGGGGCATGGACGTTCAGGAGATCGCCGACCGCCTGGAGATCACCGACCTGCTGGCCCGTTACTCGCGGGCCGTCGACTCCGGCGAGTGGGACCTGCTCGACGAGGTGTTCAGCCCGGATGCGGTCATCGACTACCGGTCCGCGGGCGGGATCAGGGGCGGGCCGGCGGAGGTCAAGCGCTGGCTCGCCGAGGTGCTGCCGCACTGGCCGGGACGCCTGCACCTGATCGGCGCCGCGCGGATCGTCCTCACCGGGGACGAGGCGCGGGTCAGCGCGCCGTTCACCGACACCCTCGCCCCCACCCGCGACATGGCCGCGGCCGACGCCAAGGGGTTCCTGCACGGCGGCGGCTGGTACCACCACCGCATGCGGCGCACCTCCGGCGGCTGGCGCAGCCAGGAGCTGGTGGAGGAGCAGAGCTGGCGCACGGCCCGGTGACCCGTCCCGGCCGCCCGGCCGGGACGGCTTCCTGGCCCGGTGGCCTCAGTGTGGTTGCCTGGCGTGGGTCGTGGTGAAGGCGAGGAGAGCGATGGCGGTCTGCTGGGGGTCCTCCAGGATGGGGGTGTGGCCGAGGCCGGGCAGGAGCTCGACCTCGGCCCCCGGCACGACGCGGTAGTCGGACGCGGACGATGAGCGCCATCGGCGGTCGTCCGCACCGAAGATCACCAGCAGCGGCTTGCCCAGGGGCGCCAGCCGGTCGGGGAGCGGCCGTTCGTTCAGGTAGTCGCGGGTGCCCTGCATGGTCGCGGCGAGCGTGTGCAGGGTCATGCAACGGACCTCGTCCAGCAGCTCGTCCGGGGGCTGGTAGCCGGGACGGCTGAAGCCCGGGGCCGCGAACAGGCGGATCTGCTCGTCGGTCGGCGGCCACTGCGAGGGGGCGAACGCGGCCGCCGCCGGGGCGATGAAGGCGTCCAGGCCGGGGCCGGTGTTGATCAGGACGAGCGCCGTCACCAGGCCGGGACGCTGTTCGGCCAGGGCGGTGGCGACCGCGCCGCCGCTGGAGTGGCCCGCGACCACGGCCTCCCGCACGCCGAGCCGGTCCAGCGCCTCGCCGACCCGGCGTGCCTGGTCGGGAGTGGTGTAGCCGCGGTCGTCCGGCTTGGCGGAGCGGCCGTGGCCGAGGAGGTCGATCCGGATGACGCGATGGGAGCCCGTGAGCAGGGGGACCAACTGGTCCCAGGAGCGGGCCGAGGACGCCGAACCGTGAATGAGGAGGAGGGCGGGGGCGTCGCGGGGGCCGTCCTGGCAGACGTGGAGGTCGCCGTCGTCCAGGGAGAGCATCGTGCTCTCGGCGGTGTCGCCGTGGGAACTGGTCATGAGGCCACTGTGGCGGCCGTCCCGCACCGGAGGATTGGACGAATGTTCCCTGGGGCCGCCGCTACACGTTCGCCGCCATCGAGAACCAGATGTAGCCGACAGCCCGAGGGTGCCGTGTTTGCGAGTGCTGTGGACGAGGTGATGATCGCCCGGCGTCGCCGCCGGCCGACGGATGGGCGGGGCAGCTGCGCGTCAGGGGGTGGGGAGGGGGCAGTGGGTGGCGTCCGTGGCGTAGGACAGGAGGAGGTCGCGGGCCGTCTCCGTGTCGAACGGCTGCACCGCGTCCAGCAGGTGCAGCCCCAGCCCGTCCTCCAGCGCCACCAGGTTCCGGGCGATCGTCATGGCGTCCCGGGTCAGCGTGAAGACGCCGGTCGCCGAGCCCGCCTCCAGGATCGCGGCGTACAGGGCCACCTGCCGCTCGTACAGCCTGATGTGCTGGGCCGCGTACGCCGGGTCGCGCCGGGCGTGCGCCCCCAGCTCGTACAGCAGCACGCACAGCTCGTCGCCCGGACCGGCGGGCAGGCCGCTGCCGATGGTGATGACCAGGCGCCGCCGCAGGTCGGGCTCGCGCGCGGCGGCGGCCTCGCGGGCGGCGCAGAACCGGTCGACCGCCTCGCGCTGCACCTCCTGGAGCAGCCCGGCCATGCTCGGGAAGTAGTACAGCACCGACCCCGCCGACATGCCGGCGACCTCGGCGACGTCGCGCAGCCGCAGGTCGAGGATGCCGCGTTCGAGCACCGCCCGGCGGGCGGCGGAGACGAGTTCGGCCCGCTTCTCCCGGGCCCGGCTGGGTCGCGCCATGGCCGCGATTCTTCATAGACGCTTCAAAAAACGCAAGCCGTCCTTGACGAACGCCCCCGATAGTTCTTTGATACTCGCTCAAGGAACCCCCCCAAGGAGGCGTCGTGGCAACAACGGCCGCCCATCCACACCTGCACCGGGGACTCAAGCTCCTCGGCACCCTCCTCCTCACCCTGTCCGCCATCACCCCCGCGTCCTCGGTCTTCATCATCGCCCCCGGCGTGATCTCCCAGGCCGGCAGCGGCGCGATCATCAGCTACCTGGCCGGCGCCGTCGTGGGCGTGTTCATGGCCTTCGTCTACGCCGAGCTGGGCTCGGCGTTCCCGCTCACCGGCGGCGAGTACGCCATCACCGCCAGGACGCTCGGCCGGCTGCCCGGGTTCGTGGTGCTCGGGCTGATCCTCATCACGCAGCTGCTCATCATCGCCGTCATCGCGCTGGGCGTGGGCGCGTACCTGTCGGTCGTCCTCCCGGGGCTGGACGGGCCGCTGGTGGCGGCCGTGACGTGCCTGCTCACCACCGTCGTGGCGGTCTTCGACATCAAGCTGAACGCCTGGGTGACCGGGGTGTTCCTGGCCATCGAGATGATCGCGCTGGTGGTCGTGGCGGCGCTCGGCCTGTTCAGTCCGCAGCGGTCGCCGGTGGAGCTGATCACCCATCCGGTGGTCGCCGGGGACGGCGGCGCGCTGGTGCCCGCCTCGCTGGGCCTGATCGGCGCGGCGACCGCGGTGGCGATCTTCTCCTACAACGGGTACGGCTCGGCGGTCTACTTCGGCGAGGAGGTGCACGACGCGCCGAAGAGCATCGCGAGGACCGTGCTGTGGGCGCTGGGCGTCACCGTGGCGGCCGAGCTGGTGCCGGTGACGGCGGTGCTGGTGGGCGCGCCGTCACTGGAGGGCCTGTTCGGCGCGGAGAACATGATGCAGTACTTCGTCACCGCCCGCGCCGGGTCCGTGGCCAACACGGTGATCTCCCTGGCCGTCGCGCTGGCCATCCTCAACGCCGTGCTGGCCATCATCCTCATCACCTCGCGCATGTTGTTCAGCACCGGACGGGACCGCGCCTGGCCCGCGCCGGTCAGCCGCCTGCTGTCCTCCATCCACGCCCGGTACGGCTCGCCGTGGGTGGCCACGGTGCTGACCGGCGTGGTCAGCGCGGCCTGCTGCTTCATCGACGAGCGCTTCCTGCTGGTGGTGACCGGCACCTCGATCGTGGCCGTGTACGCGGCGCTGTGCCTGGGCGCGATCGCCGGGCGGCGCAACGGCACGACCGGCCACGCGGCGTACCGGATGCCGTGGTTCCCGATCGCGCCGGTGCTGGCGCTGGCCGCGCTGGCGTACGTGATCTACCTCAACGCGCTGGACCCGGCGATCGGCCGGCCCAGCCTGTACGTCACCGCCGGGATCGCGGTGTTGTCGGCGGCGTACTATCTGGGGGTGCTGCGGCGGCGCGGCGGGTGGGATCTGGCTGAACCATGAGAGTGATCATCTTCGGGGCGACCGGCATGGTCGGGCGCGGCGTGCTCAGGGAGTGCCTGCTCGACGAGCGCGTAACGGCCGTGCTGACGGTCGGCCGGTCGCCCACGGGGACGGTCCATCCCAAGCTGCGCGAGCTGCTCCATTCCGACCTGTCGGACCTGTCGGCCGTCGAGGGCGAGCTGTCCGGCTACGACGCGTGCTTCTTCTGCCTCGGCGTGTCCTCGGCGGGCATGAGCGAGCAGGACTACCGGCGGGTCACCTACGACTACACGCTGGCGGCCGGCACCACGCTGGCCAGGCTCAGCCCGTCCTCGACCTTCGTCTACGTCTCGGGCGCCGGCACCGACGAGCACGGCCGCGCGATGTGGGCCAGGGTGAAGGGCGCGACGGAGAATGCGCTGCTCGCGCTGCCGTTCCACGCCTACATGTTCCGTCCCGGCTACATCCAGCCGATGCACGGCGTGACCTCGCGCACCCGCTGGTACCGGCTGGCCTACGTCGTGGCCGCACCGCTCTACCCGCTGCTGCGGCGGCTGTTCCCGGCGGCGGTGACGACGACCGAGCGCATCGGCCAGGCGATGATCACCGTCGCCGAGCGCGGCGCGCCCGAACGGATCCTCGGCCCGGCGGCCATCAACGCCTTGTGACAGCGGCCCGCGGCACCGGCCGCACGGCCCGCGGCACCGGCCGCACGGCCCGCGGCATCAGCGGCACGGCCAGCAGCGAGGCGAGCCCGGCCAGCCCCCACACCGCCTCCCACGAGGCGAGGGCGAGCACCACCGGGACGAGCAGCGGGGTAAGGAAGCCCGAGGCGAAGCAGGCGGTGCCCTCCAGGCCGAGCGCGGTGCCCGCCCTGGCCGCGCCCGCCATGGCGGCGATCTCGGTGTAGGCGATGCCGTGCCAGGAGTTGGCCAGCAGGCCGCCGATCGCCAGGGCGGCGACGGTGAACGGGGTGGGCGCCGAGGTGAGCACCGCGGCGGCGGCCATCACGACCCCCGACAGCGTCCCGATGGCGCGGATCCAGGTACGCCGTCCGCCGCGGCGGTCGGTGCGCCGGCCGGTCCAGATGCGCGCGGCGCCGCCGCCCAGCTGGGCGACGAGCACGATGAGGGCGGCCAGGCCGGCGCCGGCCCCCTTGACGTCGTGCAGGAAGATCGCGGTGAAGGACAGCACGGCGAACTGCGGCACGGTGAGCAGCCCGCTGGCCAGCGCCACCCGCCACACGTCCCAGCGGCGCAGCGGGGAGGGGCCGGGCCGCGGGGCGGCGGCCGCGGCGGCGGCAGCCGGCTCGTGCAGCCAGCGCCAGGTGGCCACCGCCGCCAGCAGGCAGAACACCGCCGGTACGGCGTAGACGGCGCGGAACCCGTACCGCTCGGCGAGCCAGGGCAGCAGGGCGACCCCGACCGCGCCCCCGACGGGGATGGCCGTCTGGCGGACGCTCATGGCCAGCCCCCGCTCGCCGTCGGCGAACCAGGTCATGACGGCCCGCCCGGAGGCCCCGTTCACGCTGCCGCCCAGCGCCCCGGCGGCCAGCAGGCACGCCGCCAGCAGGGCCACCCCGGCGTGCTCGGCCGGCGTGACGGCGGCGGCCATCACCGCCAGCAGCGCGCCCGTGGCGGTCAGCCCGGCGAGCAGCACGCGGCGGTCGCCCCACCGGTCGGTGAGCATGCCCCACGCGATGTCGGAGGCGGCCACGCCCAGCCCCAGGTAGGACAGGACCAGGCCGAGCGAGCCCAGCGACAGGTGGTAGCCCGAGCGCATGGAGACGGCGGTCACCGGGATGCCGGAGAACATGGCCGAGAAGCTGGCCTGGGCGCCGACGCCCACGGAGAGCACGACCCATCGGTGCCGCGCGCCGAACCTGCGCGTCCCGCCGCGGACGGTGATGAGTGTCGCCACGATGCCCCCAAGTAACCGGTTCCAGTGGTTAGCAACCCTGGCAGCGCCGAAAGTAACTTGTCAATGCGGTTACGATCGGAGTCGTGGACTTCACTTTCGTCAGCGGCAACCTCGGCCTCGACCTCGCCGGCACCATCGGCCACCGCCGGGGCGCGCGCATCGACCTGCTGGCCACCCCCGCCGACCTGGCCCGCTGGACGGTCGCCGCCGGCCTCCTCGACGAGCCGCCCGAGACCGGCGACGACGACCTGGCGCGGGCGAGGGCCCTGCGCGAGGCGGTCTACCGGCTGGCCACGGCCGCCCGCGGCGGCAGCCCGTACGGCCAGGCCGACCGCGACCTGCTCAACGAGACCGCCCGGCGCCCACCCGCGGACGTCGCGCTCGAAGAGCGCGGCCTGCGGCGCGGCGGCGGCCTGCCCGGCGCGCTGTCCACGACCGCGCGCGCGGCGATCGAGCTGCTCGGCGGCCCGCAGGCGGAACTGGTCCGCGAGTGCGAGGCCGACCCCTGCACCCGCCTGTACGTCGACGCCTCCCACCGCCGCACCCGCCGCTGGTGCGACATGCGCGGCTGCGGCAACCGCGCCAAGGCGGCGGCCTTCCGCGCCCGCGCGGGCCTGACCGGGATGATGGAATAACGGCGGAGGCCGGAACGCTACGGTACCTGTCAAAGATTCAACAGTCATGGATGGTGACTAAAGTGCAGTTCGGAATCTTCAGCGTGGGCGACGTGACCACCGACCCCACCACCGGCAGGACCCCGACCGAGCACGAGCGGATCAAGGCGATGGTGGCGATCGCGCTCAAGGCCGAGGAGGTCGGCCTCGACGTGTTCGCGACGGGTGAGCACCACAACCCGCCGTTCGTGCCGTCCTCGCCGACCACCATGCTCGGCTACATCGCGGCCAGGACCGAGCGGCTGATCCTGTCCACCGCCACGACGTTGATCACGACCAACGACCCGGTCAAGATCGCCGAGGACTTCGCCATGCTCCAGCACCTGGCCGACGGCCGGGTGGACGTCATGCTGGGCCGTGGCAACACCGGGCCGGTCTACCCGTGGTTCGGGCAGGACATCCGCCAGGGCATCCCGCTGGCCGTGGAGAACTACGCGCTGCTGCACCAGCTCTGGCGCGAGGACGTCGTCGACTGGGAGGGCCGCTTCCGCACCCCGCTGCAGGGGTTCACCAGCACGCCGCGCCCGCTCGACGGGGTGCCGCCGTTCGTGTGGCACGGCTCGATCCGCAGCCCGGAGATCGCCGAGCAGGCCGCCTACTACGGTGACGGCTTCTTCGCCAACAACATCTTCTGGCCCAAGGAGCACTTCATCCGCCTGATCAACCTCTACCGCCGCCGGTACGCCCACTACGGGCACGGCACGCCCGAGCAGGCGATCGTCGGCCTGGGCGGCCAGGTGTTCATGCGCAAGAACTCCCAGGACGCGGTCCGCGAGTTCCGCCCCTACTTCGACAACGCCCCCGTGTACGGCCACGGGCCGTCGCTGGAGGAGTTCACCGCCGAGACCCCGCTCACCGTGGGCAGCCCCCAGCAGGTCATCGACCGGACGCTGGAGTTCCGCGAGTTCTTCGGCGACTACCAGCGCCAGCTGTTCCTCATGGACCACGCCGGCCTGCCGCTGAAGACCGTGCTGGAGCAGCTCGACATCCTGGGCGAGGAGGTCGTGCCGGTGCTGCGCAAGGAGATGGCCAAGGACCGCCCGGCCGGCGTCCCGGACGCGCCGACGCACGCCGCGCTGGTCCAGGCCCGTACGTCCCAGGCCGTCGAGGTCTGACCACTCCAGGGAAGGAGATCCCCCCATGAAGCTCGTCGTCGTCACGGCCGGCCTGACCCAGCCCTCCTCCACCCGCCTGCTCGCCGACCGGCTGGCCGAGGCCACCCGGCGGCGGCTGGACGGCGCGGCCGAGGTGCGCGTGGTCGAGCTGCGCGACCTGGCCGTGGACATCGCCAACAACCTGGTGACCGGCTTCCCCGGCACCCGGCTGCGCGAGGTGGTCGAGGCCGTGACGGAGGCCGACGGGCTCATCGCGGTCACGCCGACGTTCAGCGGCTCCTACAGCGGGCTGTTCAAGTCGTTCTTCGACGTCCTGGACAACACGGCCCTGGCGGGCACGCCCGTGCTGATCGCCGCCACGGGCGGCACCGCCCGCCACTCGCTCGTGCTGGAGCACGCGCTGCGCCCGCTGTTCGCCTACCTGCGGGCCGTGGTCGTCCCGACCGCCGTCTACGCCGCCTCCGAGGACTGGGGCGGCGGCGGTGACTCCTTCACCGACGGGCTCGGCGAGCGCATCGACCGGGCCGCCGGGGAGCTGGCCGGCCTGCTGGCGGGCCGCGCTCCCCGCCCGGCCCCGGCCGAGGACGGAGGCGGGGCCGCGGCCGAGGACGAGGTCGTCCCGTTCGCGGAGCAGCTCGCGGCTTTGCGCCCACTGCGCTAGTTTGCAGCGGTGCTGACCGCTATGTGCCTCTCACTGTCCCTTGCCGTGACCTGCGTTTCCCCCGCAGACCTCAATAATCCACACAAGAAGGACATCGCCATGCAGCTGGTGTCCAGCGCGGAGAACTCCTCGCTGGACTGGAAGGCCCAGTACGGCTACATCGAGGACATCAAGGACGAACGCGGCTACACCGCGGGCATCATCGGCTTCTGCTCCGGCACCGGCGACATGCTGGAGCTGGTCGAGCTCTACACCCGGCGCAAGCCCTCGAACGTGCTGGCCAGGTACCTGCCCGCGCTGCGCCACGTCAACGGCACCGACTCCTACAAGGGCCTCGGCAGGCCGTTCGTCAAGGACTGGAAGAAGGCCGCCGCCGACCCCGTCTTCCGGCGGGCCCAGGACCACGAGCGCGACCGCGTCTACTTCGACCCGGCCGTCCGCCGGGCCAAGAAGGACGGCCTGCGGGCGCTGGGCCAGTTCGCCTACTACGACGCCATGGTCATGCACGGCCCCGGCTCCGACAAGCTCAGCTTCGGCGGCATCAGGAAGGCCGCGCTGGCCAAGGCCACCTCCCCCGCCCGCGGCGGCGACGAGGTCGCCTACCTCAACGCGTTCCTCGACGCCAGGAAGGCGGCGATGAAGGCCGAGGACGCCCACGACGACACCACCCGGGTCGACACCATGCAGCGCGTCTTCCTCCGGAAGGGCAACCTCGACCTCAGGCCGCCGCTGACCTGGAAGGTGTACGGCGACAAGTACACGATCAAGCACTGATCCGGCGATCAGGTAGGTTGATGCACAAGCCGAACAAACGGGGTTAATCATGTCCAACGGTGCCCGTCATGGTCTGGGAGTGGTCGCGGGTTTGATCCTTCCGCCGCTGATCGCCGCCTGCCTCATGTACGGCATCGGCGAGCTCGGCCTGACCATGGCCACGCGGTTCAGGGTCTCCTGGCCGGGGCTCGCCGTGATCGCGGCGGCCGGGGCCGGTCTAGCGTTCCTGGCCGGCTCGCGCCTGTCACCGATCGCCTCGCTCCTCGGCGGCCTGGCCTACACCGCGCTCGGCCTGGTGCCCGCGGTGGAGCTGGGCGCCGGCTTCCGCGTCATCCCCGACGGGCTGGTCACCGGCAGCCTGGGTGCGGGCCTGCAGACCACCGTCTACACGGGGATCATGCTGTTCCTCGGCGTGGCGCTGCTGGTCGTGTCCGTCTTCCCGTCACGCTGGCGGTCGCCGGCGCGGCCGTCGGCCTACACCTCCGACTACGGCGCGTCGGGGTCGCCGTACCTGCCGCAGGGCACGCCGCACGACGTCACCAGGCCGATGCACCGCGAGTGAGCCCGGCCGGGCCTGGCAGAATGCGGCCATGCGCGACTCGAAGATCGTCGACTTCCTGGCCGAGCTGGCCGACAAGGTGCCCGCCCCCGGCGGCGGGGCCACCGCCGCCCTGCACGCGGCCCAGTCCGCGGCCCTGCTCGGCATGGTGGCCCGCTACACCACCGGCGAGCGGTACGCCGGACACGCCGAGACCGTCGCCGCGGTGATCGAGGAGACCGACGCCCTCCGGGCGCGGACGCTGCGGCTGGCCGAGGAGGACGCGGCCGCCTTCACCGCGGTCTCCGACGCCTACCGGCTGCCCAAGGGCGAGGAGCGCAGCGTCTCCATCGCCCGCGCCCTGGCCGGCGCGGCCGAGCCCCCGGCCCTGGTGGTGGCGGCCGCCACGCGGCTGGTCGAGCTCTGCGAGCTGCTGCTGCCGATCGGCAACCGCAACGTGGTCACCGACGTCGCCGCCGCCGCCGAGGCCGCCCGCGCCGCGCTCACCACGGCCCGGGTGAACGTCGAGGTCAACCTGCGGGGCATCAAGGACGAGCAGGTCCGCGAGGAGCTGACGGCCCGCCTGGCGGGCGTCGAGGCGGCCCTCGCCACGGCCGACCGGATCACCGCCGGGGTACGCGAGGAGATCGCCCGATGAGGACGCTGACCGGCCGCGACCTGGCCACCGCGATCAAGGCCCAGACGCAGGCCAAGGCCGCCGCCGGGCCGCAGCCCAGGCTGGCCGTCGTGGTGGCCACGGCCGACGAGGCCGGCCTGTGGTACGTGCGCTCGATCGCCAAGGCCGCCGCGGGCGTCGGCGTCGCCTGCGACATCGTCGACCTCGGCGCCGACGCCGACCCCGGCAGGATCCACGAGACGCTGGTCGCGCTCAGCGCCGACGACGCCGTCCACGGGGTCATGCTGCAGACGCCGCTGCCCGCCGGGGCCTCGGCGCAGGAACTGGCCGCCGCCATCGACCCGCGCAAGGACGTCGACGGCGCGAACCCGCTCTCGCTCGGCCGCCTGGCCGCCGGGCTGCCCGCGTTCCCGCCCGCCACGGCGGCGGCCGTCATGGCCCTGCTCGACCACTACGAGGTGCCGCTCGAAGGGCGGCGGGCGGTGGTCGTCGGCCGCTCGACCGTGGTCGGCAAACCGCTGGCCCATCTACTGCTCGACCGGCACGCCACGGTCACCGTCTGCCATTCGCGCACCCGCGACCTGGCCGCCGTCACCGCCGGGGCCGAGGTGCTGGTGGCCGCCGTCGGCCGCGCCGGGCTGATCGGCGCCGCGCACGTCGCGCCGGGCGCGGTGGTGATCGACGTGGGCACCAACCCGACCGACGACGGCGGGCTCACCGGCGACGTCGACTTCGCGGCGGTCTCCGAGGTGGCCGGCGCGCTGACCCCGGTGCCCGGCGGCGTCGGCCCGGTGACGACCGCGCTGCTGCTGCGCCACACCGCCCGCGCGGCGAACCTGCCCTGAGCCCTGGACATCCGAGAGTGGAGACCATCGATGGGTGACGTCCTGATCGTGCAGAACAGCAGGAGCGGCGGCCCGAGCCGGCTCGGCGGCTGGCTGGAGGAGGCCGGGTTGCGGCTCGACGTGGTGCTCGCGCACGAGGGCGCCCCGCTGCCCGACCGGCTGGACCGGCACGACGCCATGATCATGCTCGGCGGCGGCTACCTGCCCTCCGAGGACGACCGGGCCCCGTGGCTGGCCGGCGCCCGCCGGCTGGTGGGCCAGGCGCTGGCGGACGGCGTGCCGCTGTTCGGCATCTGCCTGGGCGGGCAGATGCTGGCCGAGGTGGCCGGCGGCGAGGTGACCGGCGACACCGGCGCGCCGGAGAACGGCAGCCTGCCGGTCACGATCCGGCCCGAGGCGGCCGGCGACCCGCTGTTCCAGGGCCTGCCGCCGGTGGTGCCCGCGATCGAGCACCACAAGGACGCCGTCACCCGGCTGCCCGCCGGCGCGGTGTGGCTGGCCGAGACGCGCGCCTGCCCCTACCAGGCGTTCCGGGTGGGCGAGCGGGCGTGGGGGGTGCAGTTCCATCCCGAGGTGCTGCCCGCGCGCGTGCGCGAGTGGACGCCCGACGGCTTCGACCCCGAGGAGGTCTACGCCGGCGCGGTGGCCGACGAGCCGGTCTCCACGCCGGTCTGGCGCGAGGTGGCGATGCGCTTCGCCAAGATCGTCAGCGCCTGACCTCCCGCCCTGGCGGCTGCTGATCATTGGATGTGGGTCGGCTCGCGCTCGGAGGGCTGCGCGGCGGGGCGTACCCGACGGCGGTGGCCGGAGCCTGGGACGAATGGCCCTAACGTGGGTGGGATGCGGGTAGACAGACTTCATCCCTGGCCGGCCGACGCGGCCGAGGCCGAGGCCGTCCAGGACCGGCTGCGCGGCCGCGTCGAGCTCGCCGGACCCACCGCCTTCCCCCTGGTGGCCGGCCTCGACGTGCACTACCACGGCGACGACGAGGTGACGGCGGCGGTGGTCGTCCTGGACGCGGCGACCCTGGAACCGGTCGAGCGGGCGGTGGCCCACGGCAGGGCCGCCTTCCCGTACGTGCCCGGCCTGTTCGCCTTCCGCGAGCTGCCCACCCTGGTGGAGGCGCTCGAACGCCTCGCCGTCACCCCCGACCTGCTGGTCTGCGACGGCCACGGCCTGGCCCACCCGCGCGGTTTCGGCCTGGCCTGCCATCTCGGCGTGCTGACCGGCCTGCCCGCGCTCGGCGTGGCCAAGACGCCGTTCGTGGGCGAGCACGAGCCGCCCGGCCGGGAACGCGGGGACTGGACGCCGATCGTCCACGAGGGCGTCACGGTGGGCAGGGCGCTGCGCACGCGGCGGGACACGAAACCGGTCTACGTCTCCCAGGGCCACCGCATCGGCCTGGACACCGCCACGTCCCAGACCCTGCTGCTCACGCCGCGCTACCGCCTTCCCGAGCCGGTGCGCCAGGCCGACCACCTGGCCCGGCACCCCGGCGGGACCTGACCGCCCCCTCAGCCGGTCCCGCCGGGAAGATCGACGCAGGGACGGTCAGCGCCGCCAGGCCCAGACGACGAGCCACACGCTGAGCCCGAAGATCGTCATGCCCAGCGGCACGTGCGCGGCCACCGCCCCCGACCCGCCGAGCATCGACTGCAGGAACCCGAGCAGCAGCACCCCCAGGCTGACCAGCGCGGGCCAGCCCGCGCCGCGCCCCGGCCGCCACAGCAGCACGGCCGCGACGAGCTGGAGCAGCCCGAGCAGGTGGACGGCGCCCGCCCCGGCCCCGTGCAGGCCCGCGCCGGCCCCGCTCATGAGCTGCCCCGCCGTGACGGCCTGCAGCAGCACCGACAACATGCTGAGCGTGGCGAGGGCCTTGAACGCGGTCGGATACCCGCTCCCCTTGACGACCTGGGTGACCACTGGACTCTCCTTCGACCTCGGGTGGACGCCCCCAGGATCGCGCCGCCGCCGGAGCCGGGCATCCGCCGCCCGTCGTCATCCTCGCTACGCCCAGCGTCGTACGCTCACGCCGGGTCGTACGCTCACGCCGGGTCGTGCGCCCCCGAGGAGGCCAGCGGGGGCAGGATCGCCTGGGCGTCCGCGCCGCCGAACCAGAGCCCGATCACGAACGCGGCCGTCGCCTCCAGCTGGACGGCCCGGTCGAGGCCGCCGCCGTCCAGCGGGGTGCAGCCCAGGTCGCGGACCAGGCCCCGGACCAGGTCGAGCGCCCGGACGTCGTCGCCGCACAGGGGCACCGCCAGCGGGCGCCCGCCGAACACGGGCGGCGTCATCCGCCACACGTCCACGTGGCACAGGTTGAACGCCTTCACCACGTGCCCGCCCGTGAGGTCGGCGATCCGGCGGGCGAGCGGACGCGTGACGTCGTACCTGTCGGGGGCGGCGGCGTTCGTCACGTCGATGATCGGCTTGCCGCGCAGGGCCGGGCCGGCGGCGGCCAGCACGTCGCCCAGCCCCGCCTCCCGGACGCCCACCATCACGACCTCGCCGGACGCGGCCGCCTCCGCCCAGCTCCCCGGCCGCGCACCCGGACGGCCGGCCTGGGCGTTCATGCTCTCCGCGCGGGCACGGGCACGTTCGGGGTCGCGTCCGCTGACCGTCACCTCGTGCCCGGCCCTGATCCACTGCGTGCCGAGCGCGTCGGCCATGCCGCCGGCGCCCAGGATCCCGATCTTCATGTCGTCCTCCGTGAGGTGAAAGGGCTTTACTAGGACATGGACTCTAGAAATCCCGTCACGCACCGATCGGTGCCTATCGGAGGCGTTACGTGTTCCTCGCCGACTGCCAGGCCAGACTGGCCTTCGACCTGATCGCCAACACCTGGAACGCGGTCGTCGTCTGGTCGCTGCGCCACGGCCCGTGCCGTCCGGGGGAGCTGCGCGCGCAGATCGGCGGGATCAGCCCCAAGGTGCTCACCGAGACGCTGCGCCGCCTGGAGTTCAACGGGCTGGTCACCCGCCGGGCCTACGCCGAGGCCCCGCCCCGCGTCGAGTACGCGCTGACCGACCTGGGCCGCTCCCTGCTGGGCCCGATCGAGGCGTTCGGCGTGTGGGCCCACGACCACGCCGAAGACGTCATGGACGCCCAGGACCGGTGGACGGGGTCGGACTCCCCCGCTCCATGAGGATTCTTTAACGCAGCGTTACTGAGTAATTACTCTGGGTAGCAAGTCGGTGGTTGTTCCCACCATCCCCAGGAGGTACTCATGCCTGACGTCCAACGCCGCCGCGCCGCCGTCATCGGGGGCGCGCTGACCGCCGCGACCCTCGCCGCGGCCCTCTTCGCGGCGCCCGCCCACGCCGTCGTCGATCCCGCCACCGCCGTTCCGTGCGCGGCCGAGGCCGCCGCGGGCCTGGCCGCCCTGGTGGACCCGGCGGCCCCCCAGGCGCCGACCGAGATCCCCGCGGCGGGCTGCCTGCATCCCTGACCGGCCGGCCACCGCGCGGGCGGTGCGGCGAGCCACGCCGCACCCCCGCCACCGGCCCGCCCCCTCCGACAGCTCCGACAGCGCAACCCCCGTGCCCGACCAGCAGCAGTCGAGGAGTCCCCATTGAAGTTCCGAATCCTGACCAGCGCAGCGGTCCTCGCTCTGGCGGCGGCGGCCGCCGTTCCCCCAATCGCCCTCGGGTCAGGGGGCCGAAACGAACCGGGGAACATCAATGTCCAGGCCATCGTCGACCGGGTCAACATCTTCACGTCGTAGTGAGGCCACCACAGTTGACCGTGGCCGAGTCCGAGTCCGCTCCCCGGCCGCGGAGCACGCTGGAGCACATCGGCTACGTCATGTTCCTCAGCCGGTGGATACAGGCGCCGCTCTACCTCGGGCTGATCGTGGCCCAGATCGTCTACGTGTGGCGGTTCATGGTCGAGCTCGCCCACCTGGTCGAACTCGGGTTCGGCGGCAACCCCCCGGAGACCACGATCATGCTGATCGTCCTCGGGCTCGTCGACGTCGTGATGGTCTCGAACCTGCTGATCATGGTCATCATCGGCGGCTACGAGACCTTCGTCTCGCGGCTGCGCATCGACGGTCACCCCGATCAGCCGGAGTGGTTGTCCCATGTCAACGCAAACGTCCTCAAAGTCAAGCTGGCCATGGCGATCATCGGGATCTCGGGGGTGCACCTCCTGCAGATCTTCATCAACGCCGCCCGGCCGGCCATCACCGACAGGGAACTCGTATGGAAAACACTGATCCATCTCACCTTCGTGGTCTCGGCGCTGGCACTGGCCGTGATGGATCGGATCATGGCGGGCGGGCGGCACGTCCAGCAGGCGCACCGGGACCAGCAGCCCGGCGGCGTCGCGCAGGAGCGGGTCGCCGCCGCCTAGCGATCGGGCTGCTGGCCGGCGCGGGTCTGCTGGCCGGCGCGGCGCCGGCGTACGCCTCGGCCGCGGCGCCTGCCCAGGGGCCGCGTCCGCTCATCGGCGACGTGGTCGTCTTCAACGACGAGATCGTCGAGCCGGTGTCGCTCCCGGTGAGCACCTGCGGCGGCCTGCTGCCGGTGCTGAGCGGCGCGCCCGCCGGATGCGAGGGCACGTCCCGGGTGTCGGACGACGACGCCTGACATCGCCGGCGCCCGCCCGCGGGGGGGGGGGGGGGGCGGGCCCCCGCCCCGGCGGGCGGGGGTGGGGGGGTGGTGCGCCGGCCCCCCCCCCCCGGGGGTGGTGGTGGGTTCTGT
>NZ_JBEXYK010000024.1:0-121270 GCF_040630865.1 Nonomuraea sp. NPDC005730 | reverse complement strand
GTCATCGGCCATCGGTCAGCTCTTCGATCGCGTGGGCGAGGGCGGTGATGGTGGGAGTGTCGAAGATCTGCCGTAACGGAAGATGAACACCGAAATGGACGAACTAATCAAGTACCTCCCCAACCTCGCGCTGGGCTTCCTGGAGAACATCAAGCTCGCACTCGTGGCCGCGGTCGTCTCCCTCATCCTCGGGACGATCCTGGCCGGGATGCGGGTCTCCCCGACGCCCGTGCTGCGCGCGGCGGGCACGGTCTATGTGAACGTGGTGCGCAACACCCCGCTGACCCTGGTGCTGGCGTTCTCGGCGCTGGGCCTGAGCGACCAGCTGGGCCTGATCTTCTCCGACGTGCCGCGGACGAACTCGTTCTGGATCGTCGCGATGGGCCTTTCGGTCTACACGGCGGCGTTCGTGTGCGAGGCGGTGCGCTCCGGCATCAACACGGTGCCGATGGGGCAGGCGGAGGCGGCCAGGGCGATCGGGCTGACCTTCATGCAGTCGCTGCGGATGATCATCCTGCCGCAGGCGCTGCGGTCGGTCATCGCGCCGCTGGGCAGCGTGATGATCGCCATGATCAAGAACACCACGGTGGCGGTGGCCGGCGGGTTCGCCGGTGACGTGGCCGCCGAGATGAAGCTCACGTTCGACACCACGGGCGCCTCGATCCCGATCTTCCTGGGGGTGGTCGTGGCCTTCATGGTCCTCACCATGCCGATCGGCTTCCTCTCCGGCTGGCTGGCCAGGCGTCTGGCGGTGGCCCGATGAGCGCATCCGTCCTGTTCGACACGCCCGGCCCGCGCGGCCGGCTGCGCAACCACCTGCTGACGGCGGTCAGCCTCGTGGCGGTCCTGGCCGTCGTGTACTTCGTCTACCAGGGCTTCGACGCCAAGGGCCAGTGGGAAGGCAAGATCTGGCAGCCGTTCCTGACGGCCGAGGTGTGGCAGGAGTTCATCCTGCCGGGCCTGCTCGGCACGCTCAAGGCGGCGGCCACCGCGGCGGTGCTCGCGCTGGTCTTCGGCGCGGTCTTCGGCCTGGCCAGGCTCTCCGACCACGCCTGGATCAGGATCCCGGCGGCCACGGTGGTGGAGGTCTTCAGGGCCATCCCGCTGCTGCTGCTGATCTTCTTCATCTTCTACCTGGCGCCCACCATCGCCGGCGGCGGCGACTACGCCTTCATCGCCGTGGTGCTGGGCCTGATGCTGTACAACGGCTCGGTGCTGGCGGAGATCGTGCGCGCGGGCGTGCACGCCATCCCCAAGGGCCAGGCCGAGGCCGCCTATGCGGTGGGCATGCGCAAGAACCAGGTGCTGCGCCTGGTGCTGCTGCCGCAGGCGGTCACGACGATGATGCCGGCGATCGTCAGCCAGCTCGTGGTGCTGCTGAAGGACACCGCGCTCGGCTACATCATCGCCTACGTCGACCTGCTCAACACCGGGTTCAAGGTGCTGCCGGCGGCGTACTTCGGCTCGCTGATCCCGGCGGCGATCGTCATCGGCGTCATCTACGTGGCGCTCAACATGACGCTGAGCTACCTGGCCACCTTGCTGGAGCGGCGCAGCAGGCGCAGCAGGAGGACCTCGGCGCGGCCGATCGCCACCCCCGGCGCGGCGGCCGTCGGCGTCGGCACCGGCCAGGGCACCGAGGGCGGCGGCATGGCGCCCGACATCCCCGTGGAGTGACCTGCGGGCCCGGCGACGGGCCGCAGACGAGCACGGCGGCGGGATCCCCGTCCCGCCGCCGTCTCGTAAAGAAAGCCCCAGATCTTCGCCGGTGCGGCACGCAGACCGGCCCCGCCGGGCCGCCGAGCCCACAGACTCCTGTGCGTGCGGATACGTGGAGCCGTGGTGGCGCTGGCCGGCACGGCCGCGTTCGCCGTCCCGGTGGCGTGCGGCGGTGGCGGCGCGTACTCCACCGTCGTGGGCAAGATCAGGGGCGCCGGCCAGGTCATCGTGGGCACCAAGTGGGACCAGCCGAGCCTGGGACTGAAGGCCGGCCCCGGCGACCCCGTGGGCTTCGACGTGGACGTCGCCCGGTACGTCGTCGCCAAGCTGGCCCGCGGCCGGCCGGTGCGCATCACCTGGCGGGAGGCGCCGGCGGCGGGCCGCGAGGCGCTGCTCCAGAACGGCACCGTGGACATGGTGTTCGCCACCTACTCCATCACCGAGGCCCGCCGGCCCAAGGTGACCTTCGCCGGCCCGTACGTGCTCGTGCACCAGGACACGATGGTCCGGGCCGACGACGCGTCCATCCGCGACGTCACCGATTTGCGGGGCAAGCGCGTGTGCCAGGTGCCTGGCTCCAACTCCTTCAAGCGCGTCGCCGACCCGCCTCCTGACGGCAAGCTCGACCTGCCCGTCGTGGCCGCGCCCGCGGCCAACTACTCCGACTGCGTGCGCAAGCTCAGCGACGACCAGCTGGACGCCGTCTCCACCGAGGACCTGACCCTGGCCGGCTTCGCCCAGCAGGCCCCCGGCCTGTTCCGGCTGCTCAACGACCCCTTCACCGACGAGCGGTACGCCATCGGCCTGAAGAAGGGCGACATCGTGACCTGCGAGGCCGCCGAGCAGGCCGTGGTCGAGATGTGGCGGGACGGGACGGCCACGCGGCTGCTGCGCAAGTGGTTCGGCGACACCGGGCTCAACCTGCCCACCTCGATGCCGCCGCAGGAGAGATGTTCTTGATCGCGCCCCACGGCCCCGGATCTTCGGGCAGGATGCGGGTATGCCTTTCTGGCCGTCCGCCATCTCCGCCCGCGACGTCGCCGCCGCCGGTCTGCGGCCCGGCTGGCCCGTCGCCCAGGGCGGCCGGGTGTGGTGGACCGAAGACCGTCCGGGCGAGGGTGGCCGCACCGCGATCGTCCGCCGTGAGGCCGACGGCACCTGCCGTGACCTGCTGCCCGCCCCCTGGAGCGCGCGAACGAGGGTCCACGAGTACGGCGGCCGTCCCTATGCGGTGACGCCCGGCGGCGACGTGGTCTTCGCCGCTCTGGCCGACCAGCGCCTGTACATTCTCGGGCAAAACGGCCAGCCGAAACCTCTCACCGCCGAGGGTTCCCGCTACGCCGACCTGACCGTCCGCGACGGCGAGGTCTGGGCGGTGCGCGAGCGCCACGGCGAGCACGGCAAGATCACCCGTTCCGTCGTGTCGATCCCGCTGGAGGGCGGCGAGCCCCGGGAACGGGCGTCCGGCCACGACTTCTACGCCTCCCCCGTCCTGTCCCCCGACGGCGCCCACCTGGCCTACGTCTGCTGGAACCACCCCCGCATGCCCTGGGACGGCACCGAGCTGCGCGTCGTCCGGCTGCGCGACGGGCAGGCCCGCACGGTGCTGGGCGGCGAGGCGGAGTCCGTCCTGTCGCCCGCCTGGAAGGACGACGCCACCCTCTACCTGGTCTCCGACCGCTCCGGCTGGTGGAACCTCTACGAGTGCGGCCTCGACGGCGCCGCGCCGCGGGCGTTGTGCCCGGCCGAGGAGGAGTTCACGCAGCCGCCGTGGCAGCTCGGCGGCGCGCCGTACACCGTGCTCGGCGACGGGCGGCTCGCCGTCCTGCACGGGCGCGGCGACCTGCGGCTGGGTGTGCTCGACCCGGCCACGGGAGCGCTCCACGACCTCGACCTGCCCTACACGGGATGGCAGGCCGCCCTCGCGGCCGACGGCATGTCCGTGACGGGCATCGGCCACGCCGCCCGGCTGCCGCGCTCGGTCGTGCGGGTCGACGTCGCCTCCGGGCGGGCCGAGCCGCTGGCGCGGGCCGACGAGCGCCTGCCCGACCTGTCCGGGCAGCCCGATCCGCGGCCGGTGGTCGTGCCGGGCGAGCGGCCCGTCCACGCCTTCCTGCACCAGGTCGCCGAGGAGCCGACGCCGTTCGTGGTGTTCGTGCACGGCGGCCCGACCGCCCACGCCGACACGGCGCTCGACCTGGAGAAGGCGTTCCTGACCTCGCGCGGCATCGGCGTGCTCGACGTCAACTACGGCGGCTCCACCGGCTACGGCCGCGCCTACCGGGAGCGGCTGCGCGGCCAGTGGGGGCTGGTCGACGTCGCCGACACGGTCGCCGCCGCCCAGTGGCTGGCCGACTCCGGCCTGGCCGACCCGGCCCGGATCGCGGTGCGCGGCGGCAGCGCGGGCGGCTGGACGGTGATGGCCGCCTGCTGCCGCTCCGGCGTGTTCGCGGGCGGGGTGTCCTACTACGGCGTCAGCGCGCTCGCGCCGCTCGCCGCGCACACCCACGACTTCGAGTCCCGTTACGTCGATTGGCTGGTCGGCGACGACCCGGCCGTCTACGCCTCCAGGGAGCCGCTCGGCCTGGTCGACGGGGTGTCCTGCCCGATGCTGCTGCTGCAGGGGCTCGACGACCCGGTGGTGCCGCCCGAGCAGTCGACGGCCTTCGCCGACGCATTGTCCGAGCGCGGCGTCTCCTGCACTTATCTCGCTTTCGACGGTGAATCCCACGGATTTCGCCGATTGGAGACGCGCGTCGCGGCCCTGGCCGCCGAGCTGGCTTTCTACCAGCAGCTATTCAGTTAATGTCGCGATCTCCAGACAATTCCCGTACTGAATCAGCATTACCGACCAGTCGCTAGTCGCAAACAGTTACGTAACCGACCTCGACAGTCTTCCTCCGGCATGGGTTGCTCGTCTCAGTAAACGTGGGGCGCGCGTCGCGGCCACGACACGCGCCCCAGCTGTGCCAGCCAACAACACCCCCATCTCGGCACGAGGGAGGCCAGATGGCCAGCTTGCGCCATCTCAGCATCATCACGGTGGCGGCGGCAACTCTGCTCGCCACCTCCTGCGCGACGCAGAACGGAACCAGCAGATCCGCCCCGCCCCCCGCCGCGAGCCAGAGCTCGGGAAGCGCCGTCTCCGGCGGCACGCTCAGGCTCGTGGGCTCGGGCGACGTCGACCATCTCGACCCGACCAGCATCTACTACGTCGTCACCATCGCGATCATGCGCGGCTACTCGCGCCAGCTGTACGCCCTCCAGGGCGTCGCGGCGGGAGCCGACACCACCAAGGGCTACGAGGTGCTGCCCGACATAGCGACCGAGCTGCCCACCGAGGCGAACGGCGGCCTGAGCGCCGACAAGCTCACGTACACGATCAAGTTGCGCGACGGCGTGCAGTGGGACACCCAGCCGCCGCGGCCGGTGACGGCGGGCGACTTCGTCCGCGGGTTCAAGCGCATCTGCAACCCGGTGGCGGGCTCCGGCGCGCCCGGCTACTACACCAGCACGATCAAGGGCATGGCCGAGTACTGCGACGCCTACATCAAGGCGTTCGAGAAGGCCAAGCCCACCGCCAAGGCCCTGGCCGACTTCCAGAACGGCCACGACATCGCCGGCGTGCAGGCCAAGGACGACAAGACGATCGTCTTCACCCTGACCCAGCCGGCCGGTGACTTCCTCAACGTCCTGGCCCTGAACTTCGCCTCGGCCGCGCCGCAGGAGTACGACCAGTACGTCCCCGACGATGCCACCTTCCGCCAGCACGTGATCTCCAACGGCCCGTACAAGATCGCCTCGTACGTGGCCACCAAGTCGATCCGGCTGGAGAAGAACCCGGCCTGGAAGCAGGAGTCCGACCCGATCAGGCACCAGTACGTCAACGCCATCGACGTCAAGATGGGCGTCGGCGAGCCCGACGCGGTCCAGCAGCAGATCGAGGCCGGCAGCGCCGACCTGTCGTGGGACCTGCCGGTGCCGACCTCGCAGATCCCGCAGCTCAAGAGCAACGACCCCAACTTCACGATCTTCCCCGGCGCGGTGACGAACCCGTACGTGGTGTTCAACCTGCAGAGCAAGAACGCCGGCGGGGCGATGGGCAAGCTCAAGGTCCGCCAGGCCATCGAGTACGCGATCAACAAGACCGCCATCGCCAAGATCTACGGCGGCGCGGACGTCGCGACCGCGCTGCACACGATCATCCCACCGGGCAACATCGGCTACCAGGAGTACAACCCGTACCCGACGCCTGGTGACCAGGGCGACCCCGCCAAGTGCAAGCAACTGCTGAGCGAGGCCGGCTACCCCGACGGGCTGACCCTCATCGGCGCCTTCCGCAACGCGGGCAACCACCCGGCCAACTTCCAGTCGTACGCGGCCGACCTGAAGAAGTGCGGCATCACCGTCAAGGGCCTGCCGCTGCGCCAGGGCGACTACTACACCTACCTGCAGACGCCCTCGCACGCCAAGAACAGCGAATGGGACCTGTCGGCCCCCGGCTGGATCCCCGACTGGTACGGCACCAACGGCCGCGCGGTCATGCAGCCGCTGTTCCAGACCAACTGCAACCCCGGCACCAGCAACTACGGCTGCTACAGCAACCCCAAGGTGGACGACCTGATCAAGCGGGCGCTCGCCGAGACCGACCAGGCCAAGGCCGCGGCGCTGTGGCACGAGGCCGACCAGACGGTGCTGGCCGACGCGGTGATCGTGCCGCTGAACAACCAGAACACGCCGCTCTACAAGAACAAGCGGGTGCAGAACGCCCTGTACCTGCCGTCGTACCAGGTCTATGACGTCACCAACCTCTGGCTGAACCCCAACACGCCTTGACGACCGGCCTCCCGCGGGCGCGCCGGCAGGCGGGCCCGCGGGAGGCCGCGAGGGAGACATATGAGCCTGCTTGAGGTAACCGACCTCCAGGTGTCCTTCCCCACCTCCGACGGCGTGGTCCAGGCGGTGCGGGGGCTGTCGTTCACCGTCGACCGCGGTCAGACGCTGGCGATCGTCGGCGAGTCCGGCAGCGGCAAGACCGTGAGCACCCAGGCGATACTCGGGCTGACCCCCGACGCCGACATCTCGGGTACGGCCCTGTTCGAGGGCGTCGACCTGCTCGGGCTCGACAACGAGCAGCTTCGCCGCATCCGCGGCGCGGAGATCAGCGTGGTCTTCCAGGACCCGCTGACCAGCCTCCACCCGCTCTACAAGGTCGGCTGGCAGATCGAGGAGCTGATCCGCGTCCACAATCCCGGCACCCGCCGCGCGGAGGCCAGGAAGCGGGCCGTCGAACTGCTGGGCCTGGTGGGCATCCCCCGCCCCGACCGCCGGGTGGACGACTACCCCCACCAGTTCTCCGGCGGCATGCGGCAACGGGCGATGATCGCCATGTCGCTCGCGCTCAACCCCAAGCTCATCGTCGCCGACGAGCCCACCACCGCGCTGGACGCGACCGTCCAGGCGCAGATCCTCGAGCTGATCGGGCGGGTGCAGGCCGAGTTCGACATCGCGCTCGTCCTCATCACGCACGACCTCGGCGTCGTGGCCGGCATGGCCGACGAGGTGCTTGTCATGTACGCCGGGCTCGTCGTCGAGCGGGCCGACCGGCGCACGCTCTACTACCAACCGCACCACCCGTACACCAAGGGCCTGCTGGAGTCGATCCCGGGCAGCACCGGCGACCGCGGCGGACGGCTGCGGCCCATCCCCGGCTCGCCGCCGAGCCTGATCGCGATCCCGTCCGGGTGCGCCTTCCATCCGCGCTGCCCGTACGTGATGCCGGTCTGTTCCGCCGAACGGCCGCCGCTGGCCTCCATCACGGGCGCGCGCGGGCACGCCTCGGCGTGCTGGCTGCCGCACGAGGCGATCGGGCTCGGCGCGGAGGCCGAGGCGCTGCGCAAACGGGCGGTGCGCGGCACGGCGGAGGAGGCCTGATGCTGCTCGAAGTCGAAAACCTGGTCAAACACTTCCCCATCACCAGCGGCATGCTGATCAAGCAGACGATCGGCCAGGTCAGAGCCGTCGACGGCGTCAGCCTGTCGCTGTCGCCCGGCGAGACGCTCGGCCTGGTCGGCGAGACCGGCTGCGGCAAGTCCACGCTGGCCCGGTGCATCGCGGGCCTGCATCCCCTCACCTCCGGCAGCGTGCGCTTCGACGGCGCCGACATCACGAACCTGCCGCGGCGCCGGATGCGGCCCTACCGGCGCGACATCCAGGTGATCTTCCAGGATCCGTACGGCTCGCTCAACCCGCGCCGGCGGGTCGGCTCGATCATCGCCGACCCGCTCGTCATCCACCGGGTGCAGAGCGGCCAGGAGCTGCGGCGGACCGTCCAGGAGCTGATGGAACGGGTCGGGCTCAACCCCGAGCACTACAACCGTTTCCCCGCCGAGTTCTCCGGCGGGCAGCGGCAGCGCATCGGGGTCGCGCGGGCGCTCGCGCTGCGGCCCCGGCTGATCATCTGCGACGAGCCGGTGTCGGCGCTCGACGTGTCCATCCAGGCCCAGATCCTCAACCTGCTCAAGGACCTCCAGGACGACTTCGGGCTGACGTACCTGTTCATCGCCCACGACCTGTCGGTGGTGCGGCACGTCAGCGACCGGATCGCGGTCATGTACCTGGGCAAGGTGGCCGAACTGGCCACCGCGGAGGAGCTGCACGCGGTGCCCCGCCATCCGTACACGAACGCGCTGCTGTCGGCGACCGCCGTGGCCGACCCCGACGAGGCCGAACGGCGGCACCGCATCATCCTCACCGGCGACGTGCCCTCGCCGATCGACCCGCCCGCCGGCTGCCGCTTCCATCCCCGGTGCCCGAAGGCACGCGAACGCTGCTCGGCCGAGGAACCGCTGCTGGTGCCCCAGGAGCATCTGGTGGCCTGTCACTATCCCGTCGAGGCGGGCGAGGACCTGACCGCCGGGAGGACCGCATGACTCTCACGGAGATCCGTCCGGACGTCGTCGCCGACCGCACGATCGCCGGACGCAGCCCCTGGCAGCTCGCCTGGGCGCGGATCAGGTCCGACCGGGTGGCCCTGATCTCGGGCATCGTCGTCGTGCTGCTGTGCCTGCTCGCCCTGACCGCGCCGCTCATCTCGGCCTGGAACGGCCACGACCCCGACGAGCAGTTCCGCGACACCGGCATCACCGACCAGGGCCTGCCCGTCGGGCCCAACGGCGAGTTCTGGTTCGGCACCGACCGCCTCGGCCGCGACCTGTTCATCAGGGTCCTGTACGGCGCGCGCGTCTCGCTGCTCGTCGGCGTGGTCGCGACCGGCGTGGCGGCGCTGATCGGGGTCGTCATCGGGCTGCTGGCCGGGTACTACGGCGGCGTCATCGACACCGTCCTGTCCCGGCTCATGGACGTGGTCCTGTCGTTCCCGTACCTGATCTTCGCGATCGCGGTGGTGTCCATCGCCGGGCCCTCGCTGACCGCGACGATCGGGGTGATCTCGTTCTACTCCTGGGCGGCGATCGCCCGCGTGGTGCGCGGCCAGACGTTGTCGCTCAAGGAACGCGAGTACGTGGAGGCGGCCCGGTCCATGGGGGCCGGCGACGCGCGGATCATGTTCGTGGACATCCTGCCGAACCTGCTGGCCCCCGTCATCGTGCTCACCACGCTGCTGGTGCCGGCCGCGATCGTGTTCGAGTCCACCTTGTCCTATCTGGGCCTCGGGATCGTTCCCCCTACCCCCTCGTGGGGGAACCTGCTGAGCGAGGCCCAGGGCTTCTACCGGGTGGCGTACTGGTATCTGGGGTTCCCGGCGGCCTCGCTGCTGATCACAACGCTGGCTTTCAACCTGGTGGGCGACGGGATCAGGGACGCCATCGACCCCCGGATGGAACGGCTGTTCAGCCGCCGGCGACGGCGGAACCGGCGCGCGGCCCCTGCTCCGGCGTCCGCGCCCGCCGCCGGGGGATCCGATGCCGCTGCTGGGGGATCCGATGCTGCTGCTTCGTGACCGGGGCGGGATGCCAGGGCTGGTTCGGGAGGTGGAGGGCTGATGTTGCGACGGTTCCTGCTGCGGCGGACGCTGCTCGGGGTGCTGGTGTTGTGGCTGGTCTCCCTGGGCACGTTCTTCCTGTTCTTCGTCGCCCCCGGCGACCCCGCCCGTACGCTGGCCGGCCGCCAGGCCACCCCCGAGCAGGTCGATCTGATCCGGCACAACCTCGGCCTCGACCGTCCCACCATCGTCCAGTACTTCGACTACCTGGGCCGGCTCCTGCACGGCGACCTGGGCCAGTCGTACTTCTCGGGCGAATCGGTGGGCAAGCTGCTGGCCCAGGACTTCCCGCCGACGTTCTCGCTGGTGCTCGGCGGGGCCGTCCTGTGGCTCTGCCTCGGCGTCGGCGCCGGCGTGCTCAGCGCCACCCGCGTACGGTCGTTCCTCGACCGCGCCCTGACCACGCTGGCCCTGGCCGGGGTCTCGATGCCGACGTTCGTGGTCGGCCTGCTGCTGCTGTATTTCTTCTTCTTCCAGCTCACCATGGCGGGCGCCCCGATCCTGCCGCCCGACTCCTACGTGCCCTTCTCCGAGAACCCCGGCGAATGGGCCCGGCACCTGATCCTGCCGTGGATCACGTTGGCCATGGTCCAGGCGGCCTCGTACGCCCGGCTCACCCGGGGCTCCATGCTGGACGTCCTGGGCGAGGACTACATCCGGACGGCCCGCGCCAAGGGCGTGCCCGAAGGCCGCGTCATCTACCGGCACGGCCTGCGCGCCGCGCTGACCCCCGTGGTGACCCAGCTCGGCGTGGACATCGGCACGCTGATCGGCGGCCTGGTGGTGACGGAGTCGGTCTTCGGGCTCGGCGGCATCGGGCAGGCGGTGGTGCAGGCGTTCATCAGCGGGGACCTGCCAGTGATCATGGGCGTCGTCATCCTGGCCACCACCGCCGTGGTGGTGGCGAACCTGGTCGTGGACGTCGCCTACGGACTCCTCGACCCCCGGATCCGCCTGGCCTGACGATGCGACCCCCCGGATCCGCCCGGCCTGGCCTGACGATGCGACCCCCCGGATCCGCCCGGCCTGGCCTGACGATGCGACCTCCTGGATCCGCCTGGCCTGGCCTGATGATGCGAGCGGCGCCTCCCGGCGGGCGCACCTCTCCGCGCCCGCCGACGCGCCGCCCTCGCACCGAGCGGTCCTCCTGGAGTGGGCAGGCTCGTCGGACTCCTTCGGAGTCGGCGGGCGGCCTGGGTCAGCGGGCGAACTCGGTGGCGCGGGACTCGCGCACCACCGTGATCCGGATCTGCCCCGGGTACGTCAGCTCCTCCTCCACCTGCTTGGCCACGTCCCGGGCGATCACCTGCGCCTGGATGTCGTCGATCGCGTCCGGCTTGACCATGACCCGGATCTCCCGCCCGGCCTGCATGGCGAACACCTTCTCCACGCCCTCGTACGACTGCGCGATCTCCTCCAGCCGCTCCAGCCGCTTGACGTACGCCTCCAGCGACTCCCTGCGCGCCCCCGGACGACTGCCGCTGATGGCGTCGGCCGCCTGCGTGAGCACCGCCTCGACCGTCCGGACCTCGACCTCGTTGTGGTGCGCCTCGATGGCGTGCACCACGTCCTCCTGCTCGCCGTACCGGCGGGCGATCTCGGCGCCGATCAGCGCGTGGCTGCCCTCGACCTCGTGCGTGAGAGCCTTGCCGATGTCGTGCAGCAGCGCGCATCGCTTCATGAGCTGCTGGTTCATCTTCAGCTCGGCCGCCATGATCCCGGCGATGTGCGCGGACTCGATGAGGTGCTTGAGGACGTTCTGACCGTAGGAGGTGCGGTAACGAAGTTGCCCGAGCAGCAGGGTCAGCTCGGGATGCATGTCCGTGATGCCCAGCTCGACCAGGGCGTCCTCGCCGGCCCGCGCGCAGAGGTCCTGGACCTCCTGGCGGCTGCGGACGTGCGCCTCCTCGATGCGCTGCGGATGGATGCGCCCGTCCAGCACCAGTTTCTCCAGCGTGAGCCGCGCCGTCTCCCTGCGAACCGGGTCGAAACACGACAACAACACCGCCTCCGGCGTGTCGTCGATGATCAGGTTCACGCCCGTGGTCGACTCGAACGCCCGGATGTTGCGCCCTTCGCGCCCGATGATCCGGCCCTTCATCTCGTCACCGGGCAGATGCAGCACGCTGACGACCGACTCGGCCGTCTGCTCGGCCGCCACCCGCTGGACCGCCAGCGTCACGATCTTGGTGGCCCGCTTCTCGCCCTCCTTGCGGGCCTCGCCCTCGATCTCCCTGATGATCAGCGCCGCCTCGCGCTTGGCCTGGTTCTCGATCTCCTTGACCAGCTCGGACTTGGCCTGCTCCCCGGTCAGCCCGGCGACCCGTTCCAGGATCACCCGCCGCTCGTCCTCGACCTGGAGCAGTTCCTCGCGCCGGTCGGCCAGCTCGACCTCGGTCTCGGCCAGCTTCCTGTCCCGCTCGGACTGCCGCCTGGCCTCCTCGTCGAGCCGCTGCTCGCGCTCGGCCAGCCTGGCCTCCCTGCGTTCGAGATCGGTCCGGAGCTCCTTGAGCTCGGACTTCAGGGTCCGGCTCTCCTCCTCGACCTCCCGCCGCATCTGCGCGACGCTCTCGGCGGCGCTCTCCGACCTGCGCAGGATCTCTTCGGCGTCGCTCTCCGCCTTGGCGCGGATCTCTCCGGCCCGCTCCCGCGCCTCCTCAAGCTCCGTGTGTACGGCCTCCACCTGCTCAGGGCTCGGCTCGGCCTTCCGGGGCAAACCGCCAGAGGTACGGCGTATGACGACGAGCAGCGCCACGATCATCCCGAACGCGAGCACGAGCACCGCCACCATCAGCACCACGACAAGCGGCTGCATGCGCGCCCCGCCCTCCTCGCGTCGTCAACACCTCATAACGCGGACCCAAAACGGGAGGGGTTACGTGCGCGCCACGGAAAGCCCGGTCGGCGTCGTCTCCAGGGCCGATGTCAGGCCAAGGCGGACCGGGCATCGGCCCCCATAGCCGACACCTCGCCTGCCTCGATCAACCGAGCTCGTTCGTCCGTCGTTCACCGGTATGGCAATCCGCGCTGCGCGGAGTAACTCCTCACTGCCGTCGAGGTTATGCGTCGAACAGGTCACGAGCAAGCAAACGCGTCCTCAAGCGTGTCTTACGGGCCCGCAGCTCCCCAATCAACCACATAACCCACGATCACCCCCATTTGTCCCCCACCCTCACCTCTCCAATCCCCATGGCCCAGACAAAGCCCACAACCCGGCCCCCGGCGACCACCGGCCATGAAACCGTTGGACTCCGACGCCCCCAGCCCCATCACCCGCAAGCAACTCTTCGGACGCCCGACGCCCGGCTCGCCCGCCCCGACAGGAGCACGGTGAACCACCTCATCGACAAGATCGCCTGGATCCACCTGGACAACAACAAGATCCTCAGCACCCGCTCACGAGGCAGGGACGCCTACTACCTCCCCGGCGGCAAACGCGAGCCCGGCGAAACCGACCTCGACACCCTGGTCCGCGAGATCGACGAGGAACTCTCCATCACCATCCTCCCGACCACCGCCACCCACCTGGGCACCTTCCACTCCCAGGCCCACGGCCACGCCGACGGCGTCACCGTACGAATGACCTGCTACACCGCCGAGCACCACGGAGTACCGACACCCAGCAACGAGATCGAAGAGATCGCCTGGCTGACCTACGCCGACCGCGACCGCGTATCCCCGGTCGACCAGCTCGTCTTCGATCACCTACACCAAACCGGACAACTCCACTAACCCAGCCCCCAACCCGCCACTACCCCAGCCCCGACTGACCCAGCCCCCCGAACCATTCCCTCAACCCCCACTCCCCCAGCACCTTGCGCCGATCTCCCACCCCCACTGAGCCAGCGCCTGCCTCAATCCCCCAACCTCCACCGAGCCAGCACCCTGCGCCCATCCCCCAGCCTCCACCGACTCGGCGCCTCCCAGCCTCCACTGACCAGCACTCTGGGCCGTTCCCCCGGCCTCGCCCGCTGCCTCCTCCGGCCCCAACCCCACCTCATGGCCACCCACCCGGGCAGCAGCCCACACCCTCCGCCTCCCTCCCGTGAGCACGAGAGACTTCGGACCCGGCAACAGCCCCACAACCCTTCGTGTGCCTGAGCCCGAGCATGAGAAGCTCCGAACCCGGCGGCAGACCCGCAGCTCCCTTGGCCTCCCTAAGGCGGCCCCTCGCCCTCACCAAGCTCCGAACCCGGCGCCAGACCTCCAAACCCTCCCCCAAGCCCCGAGCCGGAGACGGGCCGGACCCCGGAGGCCGACCCACAACCCCTCCATCTCCCTGAGCCCCGAGGGTGAGGGAGCACGGACCTGGTGGCGGGTCAGGCGGAGGACCTTGGGGTCAGGAGAAGTCGTCCTCCAGGTCGATGCCCTCCTGTTCGAGGGCCTCCCGGATCACCCGGTACGCCAGCCCCGACGAGTACCCCTTGCGCGCGAGCATGCCGGCCAGACGTCGCGTACGGGTCTGCGAGTCGAGGGATCGGGTGGAGGCGAGCTTACGGTCCACCAGCCGTCGGGCCGTCTCGGCCTCCTGGTCGGAGTCCAGACGCTCCACGGCTTCCTTCACGGTCTCGGTGTCCACACCCCGATGGCGCAACTCGGCCGCGAGCGCACGCTTCGCGAGGCCCCGGCCGTGGTGCCGGGAGTCGACCCATGCCTCCGCGAACGCCTCATCATTGATCAGCCCGAGCTCGACGAACCGATCCAGCACCTTTCCGGCAGCCTCATCCGGTACGTCCCGCTTGCGAAGAGCCTCGGCGAGCTGCGCCCGCGTCTTGGGAGCCATGGTGAGCAACCGGAGGCAGATGGCCCGCGCAACGGACTCCGGGTCCGCCGCGGGTGCCGCCGCAGCGGAACTGCCGGCGTCCGGCCCATCAGGCAGCGACCCGTCATGCGATGGTCCGTCATGCGTTGGCCCGTCATGCAAGAGCCCATCAGACGGCGACTCATCGGACGGCGAGCCGCCACGGCCCGTCGTGCCTCTGCCGAAGCGTCCGCTCGTCCTGCCGCTTCCCCGTCCAGTGCCCCGGCCGCCTGTCCGGCGCCCCTTGCCTGAACGCTTCTTCGCACCCGTGTCCTGCTCATCGCCGAACCAGCTGTTTCCGGCCAGCACCTCAGAATGCCACTCATCGGCGCCGCGCTTCTCCTCGGAGGAAGCCTCACCCTCCGACCTTCCGCCGACGGGCTCGTCCGGATCTTCCCGTTCCCGCAGGCGCTCCTCAGCGACACCGCCGCCATCCTGACCGCTCAGCCCAGCCGGCGGTGCCCCGGAACCCCCCTCACCCTCCTGATCTGCCAGCCCGCTCGTACGCCGCCGAGCAACGCCAGCAGCATCCTCGCCATCATGGCCACTCAGCTCATTCAGAGGGCTTCCAGAGAAACCCTCACCGTCCCGAGCCTTCCGCCTGCTCGTACGCCGCCCAGCAGCCCCGGCAGCGCTCTCGCCGTCATGATCGCCTAGCTCATTCAGGGAGCTTCCGGCGAGACCCTCGTCGACCTGGGCCTTCTTTTTCCGCCTTCCGGAAGCGCCCTTACGGGATGGTTCGGTGCGGGCGTCTTCGGCAAGCTCGCTCGCAGCGGTGTGCCGGTCGGCAGGGGCCTTACGCTCGCCTGGCCAGACGAAGATCGGCGCGTCGGCACCCTCGCCCGAGCGCCCCCGGGACGCCCGGCCACTGGCTCGGCCACCGCCCCGTCCGCTGGCTCGGCCACGACTACCCGAGCGGCCATCGGGGGTGGCTTCGTCGTCCGGAGCGCTGGGCTCGGCCGAGTGGAGCCGGCTGGGAGTGGGCCGGTCAGCCAGATCGCCACTCTCAGCGCCCGGCCACGCCATGAACACCTCACTACGCAGCCCAAGCCCGACACCCGCTGCACCGCTCAGCGCGACATCGGCCTCGCTGCCCGGCGTAACGCGGGCTTCTTGGCTCAGCCCAACATCGGCGTCACCTTCCGGCGCAACCCCTGCCCCTTTGCGCAGCACAACGTCAGCCTCATCGCTCGGCGCGACGGCCGCCCCAGCACCCAGCCTGACCTCAACCTCATTGCTCAGACTCCCGTCGGCTTCACGGGTTGAGCCCGTGTCTCCCTCGTCGGCTTGGGGGCGGGGGTCGCCCGGCCAGTGGAAGGCCGGCGCGGCCATCTGCCGGCCAGGGCCCCACGCCGGAGGCGCGACACTGGCCCGCCCGCCCGTACGCCAACCCGACGTGCCCTCGTCATCCACCCGAGCATGGACGACCACATCGTCCACCACGCTGTCCGTATCGTCGCGAACCACCACGTCGTCCACTTCGTGGGGAACGGCCGCGTCGTCCGCCTGATCGTGGACGGCCGCGCCCTCCACACCATCGGCTCCAGCGTGATCGGCCGCGTCGTCCAGCCCGTCGTGGGCAGCCGGGTCATCCGCCCTGGTGTGGGCGGACGGGGGGTGGTCGTCGTCGGGGGTGGGGGATTCGGAGGCGGCGGCTCGGAGGTGGGCGCGTTGTTCGTGCCATTCGTCTACCGACGGCCAGCCGTCAGCGGCCGACCGGGCCAGGTCGGCGCCACGTGAGCCCCTGCCCGAGGCCGGACGGCCGGCAGCCCGGGTCACCGGCTCGGGCTCGGTCGCCCCGGACACCGGCTCAGCCGGAGTGGCCCGGGTCACCGGCTCAGCCGGGGTGGCCTGGGTCACCGAAGCGGACGGGGTGGCCTGGGTCACCGAAGCGGACGGGGTGGCCCAGGTCGGCGGCTCGGGGCTGGTGGTCGTCGGGTCGGAGGGGGTGGCCCGGGGGCCGCGGGGTCCGCGCTTTCTGCGCTCCCCCGAGGCGGGGAGGTCGGGCCATGCGCCCCAGTCCTGGGAACGGGGCGCCTGCGACGGATCCCTGTCACTCATGCGCCGACCGATCAGACGTCACCCGGCTTGGGGGTGGGCTTCGAGCCACGGCCCGAGGGCGCGGCGGCGGGAGCCGGGACGGCGGCGGCGGGCTCGGCGGGCGTGTCGAGCTTCGGACCGACCCCGAGCTTGTCCTTGATCTTCTTCTCGATCTCGTTGGCCATGTCGGGGTGGTTCTTCAGGAAGTTGCGGGCGTTCTCCTTGCCCTGGCCCAGCTGGTCACCCTCGTAGGTGTACCAGGCGCCCGACTTGCGGACGAAGCCGTGCTCGACGCCCATGTCGATGAGACCACCCTCGCGGGAGATGCCCACGCCGTAGAGGATGTCGAAGTCGGCGACGCGGAAGGGCGGGGCCATCTTGTTCTTGACGACCTTGACCCGGGTGCGGTTGCCGACCGCCTCCGTGCCGTCCTTCAGGGTCTCGATGCGGCGGATGTCCAGGCGGACGGAGGCGTAGAACTTGAGCGCCTTGCCACCGGTCGTGGTCTCGGGGCTGCCGAACATGACGCCGATCTTCTCGCGGAGCTGGTTGATGAAGATCGCGGTGGTGCCGGTGCTGTTGAGCGCGCCGGCGACCTTGCGCAGGGCCTGGGACATGAGGCGGGCCTGGAGGCCGACGTGGCTGTCGCCCATCTCGCCCTCGATCTCGGCCTTGGGCACCAGGGCGGCCACCGAGTCGATGACGATGATGTCGACCGCGCCGGACCTGATCAGCATGTCGGCGATCTCGAGCGCCTGCTCACCGGTGTCGGGCTGGGAGACCAGCAGGGCGTCGGTGTCGACGCCCAGCTTCTTGGCGTATTCGGGGTCGAGGGCGTGTTCGGCGTCGATGAACGCCGCGATGCCGCCGGCCCGCTGGGCGTTGGCCACCGCGTGCAGGGCGACCGTGGTCTTGCCCGAGGACTCGGGGCCGTAGATCTCGACGATGCGCCCACGCGGGAGGCCGCCGATGCCGAGGGCCACGTCAAGGGAGATCGAGCCGGTGGGGATCACCTCGATGGGGGCTCGGGCGTCGTCGCCCAGTCGCATGACGGAGCCCTTGCCGAACTGCCGCTCGATCTGAGCGAGCGCGGTCTCGAGGGCCTTCTCGCGGTCGTTGATAGCCATGGGAGCTCCCTCTGGAGGGTCGTGGTCCGATCAGTCGAGTGAAAGCTACGGCCTGCCACCGACATTTTCTGAGACGGTCGGGGAAGGCGTGGCCGGCTTCGGCAGGTTCATCGTAGCCGAACGGCTGTTCGATCACATCACGAACACGCTGCTGGGATGCATGCGGCGTGTTCAGAGGAGGACGAGGCCGGTGCTCGGACGCCGCTCGCGTTCATGGTGGTTGCCGGCCGATTGGCCGTGGGGTCCGCCCGGGGGGTCGCGGCCGTGGGATCGGACGCGGCGGGCGGATGTGACGGGGTGCGCCCGGACGGGCGGTCGCACGGGTCCGGGTCCGACGAACGCCTGTCCCTTGTGGACAAGCGACGTCTGACCCGTCCCGGAGAACGCGGATCCGGCCCGTCCCGGAGAACGCCGATCCGGCCCGTCCCGGAGAACGCGGATCCGGCCCGTCCCGGAGAACGCGGACCTGAGCCGCGTGGGGAGACGTCACGGACGCTCTCCCCACCGGTCCGGAGAGCGCGGGCTCCGGGGCGTAGGTGGCAGGTGGGGCACGGGAGGCGAGGGCGTTCCCGATCTTCCGCGCGTGTTGCCGTCGACGTGTTGTCATACGCGGTGAGCTGGGGAGACTCCCATGCAGGGGATCGGCTGGGAGGCGGCGAAGTGGCGAGTGGCTACACCGGGGAACGGCGCACCCTTCTGGAGGCGCTCGCCGAGTTGCTGCCCCATCAGGGGCTGGTCAGCCGCATGGTCGGCGGCGACGATCCGGTGCTGTGGGTGTGGCATCCGCGCACGCGCCGCCAGACGATCATCTTCGCCACCCCCTCCAGCGGGGGCTGGGCGTTGTTGTGGTCGCCGGGCGGCCAGGGCAGCGCGGACGACCTGGAGGCCACGGCGGACGCCCTCCGCCGGACGCTGGACTCAGCGTAGGCCGGGCGAGACGTCCTCCACCTGGCACACGGCCCGCCACACGGTCTTGGCGCTCTCGCCGTCGGCCAGCGCCTGGATCACGGTACGGCCGCCCAGCGGGGCGATCACGTAGTCGCGGGCCCACGACTCGGCATAGGTCTCGCCGAAATGGGCGTTCATCCGTCTCCAGAACTCGGTCAGGCGCATGGACCAAGTATGGAATCGCGTCAGGTGTGGGTAAGACATCCGCATGCCAAAGACCCCCAAGTCTTCACCCCCGAAGACCGCCAGGACCAAGGCCAACAGGGCGCGGCGCCGCCGGCTGTTACTCGCGATGCGGCAGACCGTCCAGAAGGAGAAGGGACAGCGATCGGAGCGGCACGCGGGAATCAGGCAGGAGCCGCGTGCGGGCAGGCCGCGTACGCGCAGGGCGTCACGGCGCTGAGCCGGGACGAACAGTCATAGAACTCGCGCACCGTACATCTCACCGAGATGGTCGGCGAGCAGCTCCAGGCGGGCGCCGTCGGGGTCCTTGAAGTAAATGGAGGCGCCGCTCTCGATCTGGTGCGGCACGCCGGCCATCTCCAGCTTGCCGCGCAGCCGTTCCCAGGTGGCGGGGTCGACGGAGATCGCCACGTGGTGCAGCCCGCCGAGCACCTCCTGGTACGGGCCGAGGTCGAGCCCCGGGAAGTCGAAGAACGCGAGCAGGTTGCCGTTGCCGATGTCGAAGAAGAAGTGGCTCGAACCCTTGTAGTCGCGGTTCTCGATGATCTCCGTCAGCGGGAACTCCAGAAGTTCCTGGTAGAACTTGATGGTCCGCTCCACGTCGGACGACAACATGGCCACGTGATGCAGGCCACGGGCGCTGCTCGACGGCCGGTGCGGTAAGGCGTACTGATGTCGCAGCTGTGCGCGTCGGGTCTCGACGGCGGCATAGTCAATGGTCACGGTCGCTGTATGTCCGCCTTGACCCCCGCTCAATCACCCGGCGCCGCTCCAATGCGTTTTCTGTCGGTGGCGCGAGGCAGTATGTGCTGGTGAGCTCGCTAGACCACTTCACCCAGGTGACCAGGCAATGGTTCGCCGGCGCCTTCCAGGCGCCCACGGCGGCCCAGGAGGGCGCGTGGGAGTCGATCGCGCGCGGCGACAACACGCTGGTCGTCGCCCCCACGGGGTCGGGCAAGACGCTGGCGGCGTTCCTGTGGTCGCTCGACCGGCTCGCGGCGCGGGCGGCCGATCAGGCCCCGGGCGAGGGTGTGGCGAAGGGGCACAAGCCGGGCACCCGCGTGCTCTACGTGTCGCCGCTCAAGGCGCTGGCCGTCGACGTCGAGCGCAACCTGCGCGCGCCGCTGGCCGGGCTCCGGCAGACGGCGCGCCGGCTCGGGCTGCCCGTGCCGGAGATCTCGGTGGCGATCCGCTCCGGCGACACCCCGGCCGAGGAGCGCAGGCGGTTCGCCGCCAAACCGTCCGACATCCTGATCACCACCCCCGAGTCGCTGTTCCTGCTGCTCACCAGCCAGGCGCGCGACGCGCTGCGCGACGTCGAGACGGTGATCGTCGACGAGGTGCACGCGGTCGCGGCCACCAAGCGCGGCGCCCATCTGGCGCTCAGCCTGGAGCGGCTCGACGCGCTGCTGGAGCGTCCGGCCCAGCGGGTGGGGCTGTCGGCGACCGTGCGGCCGGTGAGCGAGGTGGCGGCCTTCCTCGGCGGCACGCGTCCGGCGACGGTGGTGCAGCCGCCGTCCGACAAGCGCATCGAGATCGAGGTCGTCGTCCCGGTCGAGGACATGACGGAGATGGCGGGTGCGCCCGATCCCGAGCAGGTCGAGCCGTCGTCCGGCCGGTCGATCTGGCCGCATGTGGAAGAGCGCCTGTTCGACCTGATCGAGTCCCACAGCTCGACGATCGTGTTCGCCAACTCCAGGCGCCTGGCCGAGCGGCTGTGCACCCGGCTCAACGAGCTGGCCTACACGCGGCGGCAGGGGCCGGAGGCGATCGACCTGTCGATCTGGGAGACACCGCCACAGGATCAGGAGCCGCCGGCGTACGACCAGGAGCCCCCGCCGCCGCCCAGGCGCATGCCCGCCGAGACGATGGCGCAGGCGGGGGCGAGCAAGGGCGTGGTGACGGAGATCGTCCGGGCCCACCACGGCTCGGTGTCCAAGGAGGAGCGGGCCCAGATCGAGGAGGCGCTCAAGTCGGGGCGGCTGCCCGCCGTGGTCGCCACCTCCAGCCTGGAGCTGGGCATCGACATGGGCGCGGTCGACCTGGTGGCGTGCGTGGAGGCCCCACCGAGCGTGGCCAGCGGGCTGCAGCGCATCGGCCGGGCCGGCCACCAGGTGGGCGCGGTCTCCCGAGGGGTGATCTTCCCCAAGTACCGGGGCGACCTCGTCCAGACGGCCGTGGTGGCCGAGCGCATGCGCGGCGGCCAGATCGAGGAGTTGCGCTACCCGCGTAACCCGCTCGACGTGCTGGCCCAGCAGATCGTGGCCATGACCGCGCTCGACGAGTGGACCGTCGACGAGCTGGAGACCGTGGTCAAGCGGGCCGCCCCCTACGCCACCCTGCCGCGCAGCGCGCTGGAGGCGACGCTCGACATGCTGGCCGGCCGCTACCCGAGCGAGGAGTTCGCCGAGCTGCGGCCGCGCATCGTCTGGGACCGCGTCACCGGCACCCTCCAGGGGCGGCCCGGCGCGCAGCGGCTGGCCGTGACCAACGGCGGCACGATCCCCGACCGCGGCCTGTTCGGCGTGTTCCTCGTGGGCGAGAAGGCGTCCCGGGTGGGCGAGCTCGACGAGGAGATGGTCTACGAGTCGCGGGTGGGCGACGTGTTCGTGCTGGGCGCGACGTCGTGGCGGATCGAGGACATCACGGCCGACCGGGTGCTGGTCTCGCCCGCTCCCGGCCAGCCGGGGAAGCTGCCGTTCTGGCACGGCGACGCGGCCGGGCGTCCCGCCGAGCTGGGCCGGGCGATCGGGCAGTTCCTGCGGGAGCAGGCCAAGCAGGGTTCCACCGACCGCATCAGGGAGGCGGGGCTCGACGAGTTCGCCGCCGGCAACCTGCTGGCCTACCTCGACGAGCAGCGCGAGGCCACCGGTTACGTGCCCGACGACCGTACTCTGCTGGTCGAGCGCTTCCACGACGAGCTGGGCGACTGGCGGGTGGTGATCCACTCCCCCTACGGCGCGCGGGTGCACGCGCCCTGGGCGCTGGCGATCAACCGGCGGCTGCGCGAGCGTTACGGCATCGACGTGCAGGCCGTGCACTCCGACGACGGCATCGTGCTGCGCATCCCCGACACGCTGGCCGAGCCGCCCACCGACGTGGCGGCGTTCGACGCCGAGGAGATCGAGCAGATCGTCACCGAGGAACTGGGCGGGTCGGCGATGTTCGCCTCCCGGTTCAGGGAGTGCGCGGGGCGGGCGCTGCTGCTGCCGCGCCGCGTGCCGGGCCGGCGCAGCCCGCTGTGGCAGCAGCGCCAGCGGGCCGCCCATCTGCTGGGCGTGGCCTCCCAGTACGCCTCGTTCCCGATCGTGCTGGAGACGATGCGCGAGTGCCTCCAGGACGTGTTCGACGTGCCGGGGCTGGTCCAGCTCATGCGCGACATCGCGGCGCGCCGGATCCGGGTGGTGGAGGTCGAGACGTCGCAGGCCTCGCCGTTCGCCGCGTCGCTGCTGTTCCACTACGTCGGCGCGTTCATGTACGAAGGCGACGCGCCGCTGGCCGAACGCCGCGCGCAGGCCCTGGCGCTGGACACCACGCTGCTGGCCGAGCTGCTCGGCCAGGCCGACCTGCGCGAGCTGCTCGACCCCGACGTGATCGTGAGCAGCGAACGCGAGCTGGCCCGGCTCGACCGGCCGCTGCGCGACGCCGAAGACCTGGCCGACCTGTTGCGTTCGCACGGGCCGCTGCTGACGCCCGACGTCAGCGTGCGCGGCGGCGACCCGTCCTGGCTGGAGGAGCTCGAACGCGCGCGCCGGGCCATCCGCGTGCGCATCGCGGGCGAGGAGCAGTGGGCGGCCGTCGAGGACGCCGCCCGGCTGCGCGACGCGCTCGGCGTGCCGCTGCCCGTGGGGGTGCCGCACGTGTTCCTGGAGCCGGTGCCCGACCCGCTGGCCGACCTGGTGGCCCGGCACGCCCGCACCCGCGGTCCCTTCCACGCCGGCACCGCCGCCGCCAGGTTCGGGCTGGGCGCGGCCGTGGTCACCGACGCGCTGCGCCGGCTGGCCGCCTCGGGGCGCGTCGTGAACGGGGAGTTCCGGCCGGGCGGCCGGGGCGAGGAGTGGTGCGACGCCGGGGTGCTGCGGATGTTGCGCCGCAGGTCGCTGGCCCGGCTGCGCAAGGAGGTCGAGCCGGTAGCGCCCGAGACGCTGGCCCGCTTCCTGCCCGCCTGGCACGGCATCACCGGTTCGGGCACGTCGTCCGACGGCTCGCGGGCCGGGGCGGCCCGGGCCATGGACGCGCTGGTCCGGTCCGTCGAGCAGTTGCAGGGGGCCGCGGTGCCCGCGTCGGCGCTGGAGACGCTGGTGCTGCCCTCGCGGGTGCCCGGCTACCATCCGGCGCTGCTCGACGAGCTGACCTCGTCGGGCGAGGTGATGTGGGTGGGGCAGGGGTCGTTGCCCGGCGGCGACGGATGGGTGTCGCTCTACTTCGCCGACACCGCGCCGCTGCTGCTGCCCGAGCCGGCCGAGATCACGATGACGCCGCTGCACGAGCGCGTGCTCGACCTGCTGCGCGGCGGGGGCGCGCTGTTCTTCCGGGGCATCTCCGACCAGCTCGGGGCCCAGGGCGGGGCGCTCGACGACGCGACGCTGGTCTCCGCGTTGTGGGATCTGGTGTGGTCGGGCCGGGTCTCCGGCGACACGCTCGCGCCGCTGCGGGCCACGCTGGGCACCGGGCGTCCCGCGCACCGGCCCGCCACGACGCGGCGGCGCCGGGCCGTGCTGCCGTCGAGGAGCGGGCCGCCGACCGTGGCCGGGCGGTGGTGGCTGCTACCTGGTCCCGCCGACGACGCGACGCAGCGGGCGCACGCGCAGGCCGAGGTGCTGCTCGAACGGCACGGCGTGGTGACGCGCGGGGCGGTGACCTCCGAACGGCTGCCCGGCGGGTTCACGCCTGTCTACCAGGTGCTTCGTGCCTATGAGGAGAGCGGGCGGTGCCGCCGGGGATACTTCGTCGAGGGGCTGGGGGGTGCGCAGTTCGCGCTGGCGGGCGCGGTCGACCGTATGCGTGCCATGGCTCCGAGCGTCGCACCGACCGGGGGCGCGCCGGGCGAGGGCTTCGGTTCTCCGCCGGAGGCCCCCGCCTGGGAGACCGGCCGGCCAGGCGGCGGGTTCGGCGGCGGAGGGTTCGGCGGCGGAGAGGGCGGCCGGGGTTCGCGGCCCGGTGGTGGCGGATTCGACCAGGGCGGAGAGGCCGGGATGCTCGGTCAGCGCGGCCGGGGAGTGTCCGGGCGGCGGGCCGTGGTGCTGGCCGCGGCCGACCCGGCCAGCCCGTACGGTGCCGCGCTGCCCTGGCCGCAACGTCCCGGCGACGTCGGGCACAAACCGGGTAGGAAGGCGGGCGCGCTGGTCGTGCTCGTGGACGGTCACCTCGTCCTCTACGTGGAGCGGGGCGGCAAGACGTTGTTGTCGTTCGCCGACGACGAACGGCTGCAACCGGCGGTCGACGCGCTGGCGTTGGCCGTACGCGACGGGGCGCTCGGGAAGCTGACGGTGGAGCGGGCCGACGGCGCGTCCATCGTGGAATCGCCGCTGGCGGCTGCCCTGGAGGCGGCCGGGTTCCATCCGACCCCCCGCGGCCTGCGCCTACGCGCCTGACCAGCCGGTGGTGGTGGCGGTGGTTGATCGACTGTCCGCGGATTTGTATACGACGAGCGGTCATATGGCTGATGTGATGCGGGGTACCGGCCGTACGACGCTGCTGGGTGAGGTCACCGAGGAGTTGCGTCGTCGCATACTGTCCGGCGAGCTGGCCCAGGGTGAGCGGCTGGTCGAGGATCGGCTGGCTGCGCTGCTCGGCGTGTCGCGCAACCCCGTGCGCGAGTCCATCCGGGTGCTGGCGGCCGAGGGGTTCGTCGAGGTCGTCCCGCGGGTCGGCGCGACGGTCGCACGGCTGACGGCCGAGGAGGGCGAGGAGCTCTTCGACGTACGCATGGCGGTCGAGGGCCTGGCCGCCCGGCTGGCGGCGCGCAAGCGTGGGCCCGAGGCCGTCGCGCGGCTGCGCCGGGTGCTCGACGCGGCCAGGGAGGCTGTGGCGGCCGGGCGACCGGCGGAGGTGGCCGAGCTCAACACCGCCTTCCATCTGGCCGTGGGCGAGGCGGCGGGCAACTCCTACCTCAATCTGATGATGAGGCCCATGGTGCTGCGGGCGCAGTGGGTCTTCAGCCAGACCGCCGCCGCCCGGGGGCCGCACTCCTGGACGGAGCACCTGAGCCTGTGCGAGGCCATCGCGGCGGGCGACGAGGACGAGGCCCAGGCCAGGGCGGTCGCGCACGTCGCCGCCGCCCGCCGGTCGTTCCTCGCGGCCGTGACCCGCACGGCGAACCACCCGGACGATGCGGACCACCCGGACGACGCGGACCACCCGGACAACGCGGACCACCCGGACGCACAGGCGGCAACCGGCGCCCCGCAGCGAGGGTGAGATGCGGGGATTGTATACAGTCGCCTGAACCGTCCCCCCGGAGGAGAGACCGTTGTTCACCACCAGGCCCGAGCTGACGGGCGACTTCGGCATGGTCGCCAGCACCCACTGGCTGGCCTCGGCGGCCGGGATGGGCGTGCTGGAGCGCGGCGGCAACGCCTTCGACGCGGCGGTGACCGCCGGGTTCGTGCTCCAGGTCGCCGAACCGCACCTGAACGGCCCCGGCGGCGAGGTGCCGATCCTGCTGTGGAGCGAGGAGGAGCAGAAGGTCTCGGCGGTGTGCGGCCAGGGCGTGGCCCCCGCCGCCGCGACCGTCGAGCGCTTCGCCGCGATGGGGCTGGACGTCGTCCCCGGCACGGGTCTGCTGGCGGCGACGGTGCCGGGCGCGTTCGGCGGCTGGATGCTGCTGCTGGAGCGCTGGGGCACCTGGTCGCTGGCCGAGGTGCTGGCCCCGGCGATCCACTACGCCGAGCACGGCGTGCCGGTGCTCGACCGGATCGCCGCCACGATCGGGACGGTCGAGGAGCTGTTCAGACGCGACTGGCCCACGTCGGCGGCCACCTGGCTGCCGGACGGCCAGGTCCCGGCGCCCGGTTCCAGGCTGGCCAACCCGGTGCTCGCGGCGACCTACCGCAGGCTGGTCGCCGAGGCCGAGGCCGCGTCGGCCACCCGCGAAGGTCAGCTCGCCGCCGCCAGACATGCCTGGTACGAGGGTTTCGTCGCCGAGGCCGTCGCCGGTTTCAGCACCGGCACCGCCTGGCGGGACAGCTCGGGCGAGGTCCACGGCGGCCTGCTCTCCGGGGACGACCTGGCCCGCTGGTCCGCCACGGTCGAGGAGCCGGTGAGCTTCGACTACCGCGGGCACACCGTGTACAAGACGGGACCTTGGGGGCAGGGGCCGGTCTTCCTGCAGCAGCTCGCCCTGCTGTCCGGGTTCGACCTCGACGCCGTCGACTTCCTGGGCGCCGACCACGTGCACGTGGTGACCGAGGCGGCCAAGCTCGCCTTCGCCGACCGCGAAGCCTGGTACGGCGACGCCGACGTGCCCATGGCCGACCTGCTGAGCGCGGCGTACAACGAAGAGCGGCGGCGGCTGATCGGGGCCGAGGCCAGCCTGGAACTGCGGCCGGGCGCGCCCGGCGGCCGGGAGCCGCGGCTGCCGCTCCTCCCGCCGGGCACGGCGGCCGTCTCCTCCGCGACTCCCGCGCCCGTTCGTCCGGGCATCGGCGAGCCGACGGTCGCCCGCCACGACGTACCGCCGACCGGCCGCCCGCGCCCCCTGACCGGCGCCGGCGAGCAGACGGTGACGCCGGACGGCGCGGTGCGGGGCGACACCTGTCACGTGGACGTCGTGGACCGGTTCGGGAACATGGTCTCGGCCACGCCCAGCGGCGGCTGGTTGCAGAGCTCCCCCACGATCCCCGAGCTGGGTTTCTGCCTGGGCACCAGGGCGCAGATGTTCTGGCTGCAGGAGGGGCTGCCCGCCTCGCTGCGGCCCGGCGCGCGCCCGCGCACCACGCTCTCGCCGTCGTTCGCCACCCGGGACGGCAGGCCGTGGCTGGCGTTCGGCACCCCGGGCGGTGACCAGCAGGACCAGTGGAGCGTCAACTTCTTTCTGGCCGTCGTGCACGGGCGGCTGAACCTCCAGGAGGCGATCGAGGCGCCCATGTTCCACTCCGCGCACTTCCCCAGCTCGTTCTTCCCGCGCGGCTCGCGTCCCGGGGTGCTGCACGTCGAGGAGCGGCTCGACCCGGGAGTGGTGGCCGAGCTGCGGCGGCGCGGGCACGAGGTCGAGGTCGAGGGGCCGTGGTCGCTCGGCAGGCTGAGCGCGGTGGCCCGGGACGGCGCCTTCCTGCGGGCCGCCGCCAACCCCCGCGGCGCTCAGGGCTACGCAGCGGGCCGATGACCAACCACGACCTCGCACCCCACTCCCCACCCACGCCCGCCAACCGCCCGTCCCAACCGAAGGCGAGAACCACCACCGACCGCACGCCTGCACCGGAGGCAAGCACCTCCGAGCGCGCGTCCCGGCTGAAGGCGAGAACCACCACCGACCGCACGCCCCAACCGGAGGCGAGGACCACCACCGAGCGCGCGCCCCGACCGGGGGTGGGGTGGTGACGGTTGGTGAGCTTGTGTTTCTGGGTGGGGCCGGGTTGCCGGCGGGAGGGCGGCACGCTGATCTCCTTCCCGGTGCTGGTGGCGTTCGGCTACCCGGGCGTCACGGCGTCGGTGGCCAGCGCGGTGGCCCTGTGGCCCGGCCATCTGGGCGGCGTCGTCGGCTACCGCGCCGAGCTGCGCGGGCAGCGGCGCAGGGTGACGGCGCTGTCGGCCGCCACCGTGGCGGGCGCCGTGGCGGGCTGTTCGCTGCTGCTGGCCGTGCTCGGCATGTTCCTGCGCGACGACCTGCACCGGGTCAACGCCGTACGGGCCGCGTTGTCGCTGGTCGTCAGTACGGTGTCGGTGGTGGCGTTCGCGCTGTTCGGCCCGGTGGAGTGGCAGGCCGTGGCGGTGGTGGCGCCGGCCAGCCTGGCGGGTGGCTTCCTCGGCACCCGCGTGGCCCGGCTCATGCCGCCGAACGTGCTGCGCGGCGTCGTCGTGACCTTCGGCCTCGGCGTGGCGGCCGTGCTCGCGCTGCGTTGAAACTGCGTTGAAACTGCGTCGAAACTGCGTTGCAGCTGCGTTGAACGGGCGGTTCAGGCGACGGTGGCCTCGATCAGATCGTCCACCACGTCGGTCAGGTCGTTGCCCCGGGCGTGCACGCGCCGCTGGCGCACCGCCCCGGAGCCCTTGCTCAGCAGCCGTTCCAGGCCCTCTTCGATGAAGGTCAGGTCGCCGGCCTCGGCCAGCGCGGCGCTCACGTGGCCGAACAGGCGGCGGGCCATCACCGTGGCGGGCACGAGGGTTCCGTGCCGCACGTCGAGGCTGTCGCCGACCAGGCCGTCCCGGGCCGCCCGCCAGTAGGCGGCCCGCAGCACCTCCGACGGGATCGGCAGCCCGCGGTCGCCGCGCGCCACCTCCCGCAACGCGGTCACGACCAGGGCCCGGATCAGGCCGATGATCGTCAGGCTGTCGCTCACGTCGAGCGGCACGTCGGCCACCCTGATCTCGACCGTCGGCAGCCTCGGCGACGGACGGGTGTCCCAGAAGACCGTCTTGGGGTCCATCAGCGCGCCCGACTCCGACAGCGCCCGCAGCGCCAGCTCGTAGTCGCCGAACGTCGGGAAGAACGGCGGCGCCCCGGACACCGGCCACCGCCCCCAGCTGATCACTCGCCAGGACGCGTAGCCGGTGTCGCGGCCCACGAAGAACGGCGAGTTGGCGGCCAGCGCGATCAGCGTCGGCAGCCAGGGTCTGAGATGGTTGCCGACGTAGACGGCGATCTCCTCGTCCGGTACGTCGACGTGCACGTGCAGCGCGCAGATGCTGATCTCGTCCTGCAACGCCCGGTAGAGTTCCTTGCCCTGCTGATAGCGGTGGTCGTCGGTGAGCGGCGGCGGCATGACGTTGCCGAGCACCGGGATGCCGCTGGCCACGACCGCCAGGCCGCACGACCGGGCCGCCTCGGCCACCTCCTTCCGTGCTGCCCGTAGCTGGGAGCCCAGCTCACTGAGGTCGGCGGAGGGCGGCGTACGGGCCTCCACCTGGAAACGGGTGATCTCGTGGGCCACGTCGAGCATGTCCGTCGCGGCGGCCAGGACTTCGGCCGCCCGTGGGGACACGTGGCGGGTGCGGGGATCGACGACGAGGTATTCCTCTTCGATCCCGATCAACGGAACCATGCACACCTCGCTGGGGAGTCCGAAGAGCCTCCGCCACAGGTTGTGCCCGTACCGCTGCCGGGGGAAAACCTGGCTAGAAGGGGGCAGGACCGTACAGGGCGGCGGGGGCGCCGGTGGACATGGCCCAGTAGCGGTCGCCGTACGACCAGTGCCACCACTCGGTCGGGTAGTTGACCAGGCCCACGGGCTCCAGGGCGGCGGCCAGGATCTTGCGGTGGGCGCGGGCCTCGGCAGGGATGCCGGCGGCGGCCGTGTAGCAGGCGCCGCCGCTCTCCTCCGGATTGTCGTTGACCTGGGTGCCCATGTCGTACTCGGTGCCGTCGGGGGCGCACAGGGTCAGGTCGACGGCGGCGCCGGCGGTGTGGGGGGCGACCTCGACGGGCGACACGTAACGACTTGCCGCGATATAGGACTCGTCGGGCGTCATTTCGGGGTAAGTGGTCAGGAGTTCGGCGCGGTACCCCTCGAAGATGCGCCGCTGGGTGGCGATGGGCCGGTATCCCTCGACGATCAGCAGGTGGAAGCCGTCGGGCAACGAGCTCTCGGCCCGCTCCAGCCGGTCGAGCAGCCCCGCGCGCAGGTGCGCGTACGCGCCGTCGGCGTCGGCCATCCGCGTGTCGACCCGCAACCGCCCGCGTACGTCGGCCAGCGGCTCACCGCACTCCCGGACGGGGATCGCCGAGACGCGCGGATCGGAGATGAGGACTACGTCGGTGTCGAGCTGCCACATGGGCAGAAATTCTCACACAGTGTCGGAGAAAACCTGCTCCCGGGCCTGCTCCAGGGCCGCGACCATGGCCCCGCGCAGCACCGCGTTGCCGGTCACCTTGGTGGTCACCACGGTCGGCTGGCTGGGGCACACGCGGGCCACGGCCTCCTCCACCTTGGCGGCCAGCCGTTCGCCGCCGGCCCGGCCGACGTCGCCGCTGAGCACGATCAGCCCGGGGTCGAGCACGACGGCCACGGCCGCCGCGCCCACGGCCAGGCGGCCCGCCACCTCGTCCAGGTAGTCCTCGTCGCCGTTGCGGACCAGGTCGGGCACGGTGTAGCCGATCACGCCGTGCTCGCCGGCCAGGCCGCGCAGGGCGTCGTGGCCCACCAGGCGCTGGAACGAGCCCGACTGCGGCTGCGAGACGTCGGCCGGCAGCGGCTCGCCCGGCACCGGCAGCCAGCCGATCTCGCCCGCGCCGCCGGTGATGCCGCGGTGCAGCCGGCCGCCGAGCATGACGCCGAGGCCCTGGCCGACGCCGGCCCAGATGACCACGAAGTCGTCGTGGCCGACGGCGGCGCCGTAGCGGCTCTCGGCCAGGGCGACCAGGTTGACGTCGTTCTCTATCGTCACCGAGACGCCGAGGGTCTGGCGCAGGCTGGCCAGCACGCCGACGTGCCAGTCGGGCAGGTCGTAGGACCAGCGCACGTCGCCGCTGCGGGGATCGACGACACCTCTGGTGCCGATGACGAAGGAGCGAAGCTGGGAGAGCTCGACGCTGGCCGTGGCGCAGGCCCGCTGGACGGCCGAGTGGACCGCCTTGACCGGGTCGCGGGCGTCGGACGGGTTGACCGTCACTTCGACAACGATTTTACCTGTGATGTCCGCCACACCGACAGTGAGGCTGTCGGGCAGCACCTCCAGCCCGGCGACGTACGCGCTCGACGGAACCACGGCGTACAGGGCGGCGTGCGGCCCACGGCCGCCGGCGCGCTCGCCCGCGACCTCCACCAGGCCCCGTTCTTCGAGGCGAGCAAGCAGCTGACCTGCGGTTACCTTGGATAGTCCCGTTCGCTCCCCCAGTTCGGCGCGGGTCAGCGGGCCGTCCGCGAGGAGGAGTTCAAGTGCCGAGCGGTCGTTCAACCTGCGCAGCAGCCGGGGGATCCCCGGGCTTCGACTCATTACCGCACCCCTCTCGTCACGAATGGCTAACGAGCGTTTCTTTTAAGAAAGTTTCTTGTTAGTTTAACAGCGTCGTTCGGCATTTGACGATCAGCCTGGTGCGGACCGTAGGCCAGCACCCGGGAAGGGAGAACCCTGTGAGGATCGCGAAGATCACAGCCACTACGGTCACCACGGCCGCCCTGGCCCTGGGCCTGGCCGCCTGTGGGTCAAGCGAGGAGCCGAAGCCGTCTTCCAGCGCTGCGGCTCCCGCTTCCAGTGGCCCCAAGTTCGCGGGCAAGACGCTGACCGTGTGGCGTCTCGGTGACAGCAACCCCGCGGCGGCCAAGTACATGGAAGAGCTCGACGCCGAGTTCAAGAAGCAGACCGGCGCGGATGTCAAGCTTGAGTTCATCCCGTGGCCGACGGTGGCCGACAAGTTCGCCGCCGCCGCGACGGGCTCGGGCCCGGACGTGACCGAGATCGGAAACGACCAGGTCCCGATGTGGCAGAGCCAGGACGCGCTCACCCCCATCACCGACATCGCGCGTGAAGGCGACCGGGCCCAGATCCCCGAGAACCTCTACGGCTACGAGACGGTCGACGGCGAGATCTACGGCATCCCGTGGGGCGCCGGCGCCCGCGCAGTGCTCTACCGCAAGGACTGGTTCGAAGACCTCAAGATCGAGGTTCCCAAGACCTGGGACGAGCTCGTCGCCGCGGCGAAGAAGATCCAGAAGGAGAAGGGCGCCGGCGTCGACGGCTTCGCCTTCAACGGCGGCTCGGACGCCAACCACCTGCTGGCCGCGTTCGCCTGGTCCGAGGGCGGCGAGTTCGCCGTCAAGGAGGGCGACAAGTGGGTCGGCAAGCTGACCGACCCCGGCTTCCAGAAGGGCTTCGAGACCTACACCGGTCTGGTCACCGGCGGCCTGTCCGGCAAGGCGAACCTGACGCTGAACACCGTCGACATCCGTAAGCGCTTCGCCAACAACAAGGTGGCGATGTACCTCACGGCCGGCTGGGACCTGCCCGGCATCGAGGAGGACTCGAAGGGCAAGCTGAAGGGCGACAAGCTCGGCTTCTTCCCGCTGCCCGCCAAGACCGGCGGTCTGGCCCCGTCCTTCTTCGGCGGCAACGACATCGCGCTGTGGGGCGGCACCAAGGAGGCCGACCTCGGCAAGGAGTACATCAAGCTCGCCACCAGCAAGACCTGGGCCGACCGCTACGCCAAGGAAGGCGGCCTGCTGCCGGTCTACCCCGACACCCTGGCGGCGCTGAACGAGGACCCGGCGCAGGGCCCGTTCGCCCAGGCCTTCGCCAAGGCCAAGGCGTTCCCGGCCGACGCCAACTGGGCCGAGGCCGACGCCACCAAGGCCGTGCTGCAGAACGCGGCACGCGCCGTCATCGAGGGCAAGAAGGACACCACCACGGCTCTCGCTGACGCCAACAAGGAACTCGAAGAGATCCTGAACCAGTAACGATGGCGAACACGACTACGGTCACCCGGGGCAGGGGCTCGTCCCCCGCCCCGGGGCGCCGCCGTAAGGGCGGCACCCCGGGCAAGGCCAGCGGGATGCCCACGTGGAGCGTCCCGTACCTCCTGCTCGTCCCCGGTGTGCTGGTCATCGCGGTACTGCTGCTGTACCCGATGTTCCAGCTCGCCGTGATGGCCTTCCAGAAGGTCGGGCTCGCGCAGATCAGAGGGAGCAAGCCGGCCGAGTGGGTGGGCCTGGACAACTTCAACAAGATCCTCTCGAACGACATCTTCTGGTCGGCTCTGCGCAACACCGTGGTGTTCGCCTTCGTCGCCGTCAGCCTCACCCTGATCGTGGGCACCGCGATCGGCGTGCTGCTGAACAAGCTCGGCAAGAAGATGTCCCTGGTCGTGGTCATCGGGTGCATGTTCGCCTGGGCCGTGCCGCCGGTCGCCCAGGGCGTCATCTGGCGCTCGCTCTTCGACGCCGAGTCCGGCATCGTCAACTGGCTGCTCAACCTGCTGCCCGACTGGCTGGCCGCGCCACCCGCCGGCCAGCGGGACTGGACGGGCACCCCATGGCTCAACGAGACCTTCCCGCTGTACGTCGCGCTGATCGTGTGCGTGGTGTGGGCCGGGTTCCCGTTCATCGCGGTCTCGGTGCTGGCGGGTCTCAAGGGCATCCCGGCCGAGCTGTACGAGGCGGCGAAGGTCGACGGCTCGGGGGCGTGGCGGACCTTCAGGAAGATCACCCTGCCGCTGCTCAAGCCGGTCTTCGCCGTCCTGACGATCCTGTCGATCATCTGGGACTTCAAGGTCTTCAGCCAGCTCTACGTGCTGATGAACGGCCCGACCAACCGCGACGGCTTCAACCTGTCGATGTACTCGGTCGCGGAGGCGTTCAGGCCCCCGCAGAAGCTGGGCACCGGCGCGGCGATCTCCATCGTGCTGACGATCATCCTGCTCATCATCACCGTCGCGTACGTCCGGCAGATCGTGAAGCAGGAGGAGATGTGAACCCGCTGGCCCGCAAGAAGCTCGGGAAGATCCTCCTGAACACGGCCGGTGTGCTGGTCTTCCTCTACGCGGTCTTCCCCGTCTACTGGATGGTCTCCACCGGCTTCAAGGAGAACGACCAGATCTTCACGACGGAGTTCATCCCGTTCCCGACGCACTTCACCTTCGACCACTTCTCGCAGGTGCTGACCGAGGGCGTGGCGAACAACTCCATCTGGCTCTACATGCGCAACAGCGCGATCGTGGCGCTCGGCACCGTGCTCATCGGCTCGGTCTTCGCGCTGCTGTCGGCCACGGCCATCGCCCGCTTCCGGTTCAAGGGGCGCGGCACGTTCCTGGTCATCCTGCTGATCGTGCAGATGTTGCCGGCGGAGGGCCTGCTCATCCCGCTCTACATGATGGTCAAGCGGGTCGGCCTCGGTGACCAGCTCCTCGGACTGATCATCACCCAGGTCGCGCTGACGCTGCCGTTCGGCATCTGGATGTTGCGCACCTTCGTGGCGGCAGTGCCGCGGACGCTGGAGGAGGCGGCCTGGATCGACGGCGCGAGCCGCATGACCACGTTCTGGAAGGTGCTGTTCCCGCTGGTCGCGCCGGGGTTGGTGGCCACGAGCATCTTCTCGTTCATCACCGCGTGGAACGATCTGGTGTTCGCCCTCTACCTGATGTCGGGCTCCGAGGGCTACACGATGCCGGTCGCGCTGCAGTACTACTTCGGCCAGAAGGGCGTCGACTGGGGCGCGATCATGGCCGGTTCCACCCTGATGACCCTTCCGGTGGTCGTCTTCTTCCTGCTGGTACAACGCCGCATGGTCACCGGTCTCACCGCCGGGGCCGTGAAGGGGTAACAGGCACTGATCCTCGTACGGCTCGGCCTGGTCCGGGCCGTACCCGATCGTGCCGTCATTCAAGTGATGAGGAGCCATGAGTCAGAGTGATCGGGGGCTGCGTCGCCTCGCGGCCGGCACGCTGCTCGTCGCCTTCCAGGGCACCACGGCGCCCGACTGGGTGCTGCGTGAGCTGGACAACGGCCTGGGCGGCGTGACGCTCTTCGGGTTCAACGTCGCCGGTCCCGACCAGGTCAGGTCGCTCACCTCGACGTTGCGCGCCTCGGCCGAGCCCGTCATCTCGCTCGACGAGGAGGGCGGGGACGTCACCAGGCTGGCCTACCACGTCGGCAGCCCGTACCCGGGGAACGCGGCGCTGGGGGCGGTCGACGACGTGGACCTGACCTGCCGGGTCTACGCGGCGATCGGGTCGGAGCTGGCCGCGTGCGGCATCAACCTGGACCTCGCGCCGAGCGCGGACGTCAACACCGAGGCCGACAACCCGGTGATCGGGACCAGGTCCTTCGGCGCCGACCCGGCGCTGGTGGCCAGGCACACGGTCGCGGCGGTCAACGGGCTGCAGTCGGTGAACGTGGCCGCCTGCGTCAAGCACTTCCCCGGCCACGGCGCCACCCGGGTGGACTCCCACCTGGCCGTGCCCGTCGTGGACGTCGGCCTGGACGTGCTGCGCACCCGCGAGCTCGCGCCGTTCCGGGCGGCCATCGAGGCCGGCGCCAAGACCGTGATGACCGCCCATGTGGCGGTTCCGGTGGTGACCGGGGACACTCCGGCCACCCTGTCACCCGCCGCTCTGACCGGGCTCCTCAGGGGCGAGCTCGGCTACGACGGCGTGGTGATCACGGACGCGCTGGACATGCACGCGATCACCAAGAGCGTCGGCCTGGCCAACGGCGCCGTGCTCACGCTCGCGGCCGGGGCGGACCTGATCTGCCTCGGCCCGATCCCCGGCGAGGACGACGTCCAGCGGGTCATCGGGGAGATCGTGGCTGCGGTGACCGAGGGCCGCCTGCCGGCCGCCAGGCTGGAGGAGGCGGCCGACCGCGTGGGAGCGCTGCGGGCCTGGTTCGGCACGCCCGAGGTGATCGCGACCGAGCAGAACGGGGTCGGCCTGCACGCCGCCCGCCGCGCCGTGCAGCTGACCGGCGAGACGGAACCCCTGGTGGAGCCCCTGGTGATCGAGGTGGACACCCCGCCCACGATCGCCGTGGGGAACGTGCCATGGGGTGTGGGCCCGTGGCTGCCGGACGCCGAGATCGTCCGCGTCGAGCCCGCGGCCGCCGACGTCCCCGCCCTGCTGGCCAAGGCCGCGAACCGGTCGCTGGTCATCGTGGTGAAGGACGCCCACCGCTACCAGGCGAGCCAGGAACTGGTCTCCGCTCTGGTGGCGGCCCGCCAGGACACGACGGTGATCGAGATGGGCCTGCCCGTCTGGCGGCCCGACAGCGCCGCCTACATCGCCACGTACGGGGCGGCCAGGGCCAACGCCCAGGCCGCCGTGGAACTGATCACCGCCTGAGACAGGCGGCCACGGCCCGCCGGATCAGGGCGCGAGGAGCTCCTCGCGCGCCTGGTCCAGGGCGGCCAGCACCGCGCCGCGCAACACCGGGTTGGCGTGGGCGACCGCCGTGGTGACCACCTGCGGCCGCACCGGGCAGATCCGCGCCACGGCCTCCTCCACCCTGGAGGTCAGCGCGGATCCCCCGGCGTGGCCCACCTCCCCGGCCAGCACGACCAGCCCCGGGTCGAGGATCACGCAGACCGCCGCCACGCCCAGAGCCAGCCGGTGGGCGATCTCGTCGAGCATCGGCTCACCGCGGGACCCGGCCGCCACCGCGACCTCGACGCACTCGCCGGCGCTCTCGGCCGTGAAACCGTAGCCGCGGGCCAGCTCGGCCACCGCCTCGGCGCTCACCAGCGACTGCAGGCCGCCCGCCAGCGACGGCAGCCGGCCCGGCTTGGTGCGGATGTCCTCCGGCAACGGCACGCCGGGCACCGGCAGGTAGCCGATCTCCCCCGCGCTGCCCGAACGCCCCCGGTGGAGCTTGCCGCCCAGCATGACCGCCATGCCGAGGCCCCGGCTCGCCCACACCAGCACGAAGTCGTCGACGCCCTTGGCCGCGCCGTCGGCGTACTCGGCGATGGCGGCCAGGTTCACGTCGTTCTCGATCGTCACCTCGCGCCGCAGGTCGCCGGCGAGCGCCTCGTGGATGCCCTCGTGCCAGCCCGGCAGGTCGAAGGAGAAGCGCACGTCGCCGCTGCGCGGATCGACCACGCCCGGGGTGCCGATCACCACACCGCGCAGCCTGGCCAGGCTGACCTTGGCGCTGCGGCAGGCCTTGACGATCGCGCCGTGCACGGCGGCCACCGGGTCGTCGTGGCCGCCGGGATCGACGGTGACCTCGGCGATCGTGCGGCCGTGGATGTCGGCGACGGCGGTGGAGATGAGCTCGGGCCCGACCTCCAGACCGGCCACGTACGCGCTGGAGGGGATGACCGAGTAGAGCGCCGCGTTCGGCCCCCTGCCGCCCGCCTGCGCGCCCACCACCTCGACCAGACCGCGCTCCTCCAGCCGCGCGAGCGTCTGGGAGGCGGTGACCTTGGACAGACCGGTCAGGTCGCCGATCTGCCCCCTCGTCATGGGACCGGTGGCCAGCAACAGCTCCAGTGCGGCCCGATCGTTGATCTCCCGGAGAAGTCTGGGCACACCAGGACGACGCTCCACGCTGATTCCCACCGTCAATTCGAAAAGGTTGTTGGAAGTTTAGCGCCCCAGCTCTTGCATATCATCGGAGCCGAACACGAGGATGCCTCATGACCATCCCCCGCGGCCCGGCGATCATGCTCGCGCTCGGCCTCGTGCTGCTGCTGGACGTGTTGAGGGTCTTCCTCCCGTCGTTGATCACCCTGTTCGGCCGCGCGGGCGAGACGCCGCCGGAGCTGATGGGCCTCTACGCCGCCGCCTGGTTCATCCTGCCTTTCCTGGCGCTGTTAGCCAAGCCGCGCCACGCTCTGCTCGGCGGCGCCGCGGCGCTGGTCCTCGCCAGGATCCTGCTGCAGGCGGGCGTGAGCCAGCTCTACGTCGCCTCGGCCGGCGTCACCGCGGGCCTGGTCTTCCTGTACGGCTGCACCCACGCCGTCCCGCGCCGGGCGGTGCCCGTCGGCGTCATGGGCGGCCTGAGCCTGTCGCTGATCGTCCATCTGCTGCTGGACGGCGTGGATCTGGTCTGGCGTGACGGCCTCGTCCCGTGGCTGGCGGTGCTCTCGGTCTGCGCCGCCTTCCTGAGCCTCCTCCGCCCGCCGGCCGCCGAGGTGGACCGCGCGCCCACGCTGACGTGGTTCCTGCTCGGCCCGGCGATGTTGCTGACCGGCGTGGCCGCCACGGGCTGGGCCAAACCCGAGCAGAGCCCTACCGACCTGTGGGCGGTGCTGGCGGGCACCGGCCTGCTCGCCGTCGTCCTGGTCATGGTCGTGGTGCAGGCCGCCCACCCGCCGCTGTCGCCGGTCTTCGACGTCATCCTCGGCGTTCTGCTGGTGGTCTCCGCGGTGGCCCTCGCCCTGTCGGCGCCCTACGGCACCGTGCTGCTGATCGGCTGGCTCGGCTCCCTGCTCGCCGGGACCGCGAGGCCGGACCGCCCCGCCGGGCGACGTCCGGGAGTGGCCGTGCTCGGCGGCGGGCTGGTCTTCTTCGTCGGGCTGTTCGTCTACTACGCGGCCTACGACATGAACCTCGGCTTCCCCAACGGCCTGGTCCTCGTGGCGGTGGCGGTGCTGGTGGCCGCCCTCAGCGTCGTGACGGCCCTGGTCCGGCACTCGCCGCGGCCGGTCGCGCCGGTCCGCCTCGGCTGGTTGCCGGTGGCCGTCGCCGTCCTGCTGGTGGGGCTCGTGACGCTGGGGGCGCCGTCCGCGCCGCCCGTACGGGCCAAGCAGGGCGACACCTTCACCCTGATCGCCTACAACATCCGCATGGGCTACGGACTGGACGGCCGCCTGTCGCTCGACAAGATCGCGTCGTGGGCCGCCGCCCAGAAGCCCGACGTCGTGCTGCTCAGCGAGGTGGACCGCGGCTGGCTGCTCAACGGCGGCCACGACGACCTGGCCAGGATCGCCCGCGGCCTCGGCATGCGCTACCACTTCGCGCCCGCCGCCGACCAGGTGTGGGGCGACGCGCTGCTCACCAACCTCCCGGTCAAGCAGGTGCACTCCCATCCTCTGGGCGCCCATGACTACCCGACGGGCGCGCAGGCCCAGACGGTCGTCCTGGAGGTCGGAGGCAAGGAGGTGGGCATCGTCAACACCCATCTGCAGGCCCCCGAGGGCCAGGCGCCCGAGGTCGCCGCGATCGCCCGCGCCCTGGCCGCCGGCCGGGACGCCGACGAGGCCGGGCACCGCGCCGCCGGAGCCGGGGAGCAGGTGAGGCGACCGGTGATCCTGGCGGGTGACCTGAACACCCGGCCCACCGATCCGGCCATGGAGGTGCTGAGGGCGGCCGGGCTGAGCGACCCGCTGACCGCGTTCGGGGACCCGCCCACCTCGCCCGCCGACGCTCCCAAGGAGCGTATCGACCACGTGCTGCTCACCAAGGGGTTGATCGCGATTTCTGCGCAGGCGCCGCGGTTGCCGTATTCGGATCACCTGCCCGTTCTGACGACCTTGCGCCTAACCAGTGTTGACCAGGAGGGATAATCGAGAACATGCGCCTTTCCGCTCGTGTCGACTACGCCCTCCGTGCCGCCGCTGAACTCGCCGCAGCCGGCGCGGGTCCGACTACCGTGGGTGAGCTCGCCAAGGAACAGGACATGCCTCCCAAATACCTGGAGAACATCCTGCTCCAGATGCGCCGCGCCGGCCTCGTGCGCGGCCAGCGGGGTCCCGAGGGCGGCTACGTGCTGGCCCGGCCCGCCGCGAACATCTCGCTCGCCGACGTGATCAGGGCCGTGGACGGGCCGCTGGCCAACGTGCGCGGCGAGCGTCCGGAACATGTCGGCTACCGAGGTCCGGCCGAGTCGTTGCAGCAGGTGTGGATCGCGTTGCGCGCCACCGAGCGCGCCATCCTGGAGGAGGTCACGCTCGAACAGGTCGCCACGGGCAGCCTTCCCGAGCGTGTCCGCCAGCTCGCCGCCGACCCCGCCGCCTGGGACTGAACCCTCCGGCCGGGCATGGCGGCGGGCGCCCTCGGGGCCCGTGGCCGCCGCCCCGGCCGGGAGGCGGGTACCTAGACTGGAGGGATGCCCGAGGGAGACGCCGTTTACCGCACCGCGGCGCGCCTGCGTGGCGCGCTCGACGGCCGTGTGCTGACCAGGTCGGACTTCCGCGTCCCGCGGCACGCCACGGCGGACCTGAGCGGCCGTGCGGTGCTCACCACGGTCTCCAGGGGCAAACATCTGCTGACCCGGGTCGAGGGCGGCCTGACCGTGCACACCCACCTGCGCATGGACGGAAGCTGGCGGGTCATGCCCGCCGGGCGGCGCACGGCCGGCGGCGACCAGGTGCGGCTGATCCTGGCCAACGAGGAGTGGCAGGCGGTGGGGATCAAGCTCGGCATGGTCGACCTGGTCACGACCGCCGACGAGGAGCGGCTGGTGGGGCACCTGGGGCCTGACCTGCTGGGCGCCGACTGGGATCCGGGCGAGGCCGTGCGAAGGCTACGAGCGGCACCGGACAGGACGATCGGCGAAGCGCTGCTCGATCAGCGCAACCTGGCGGGGATCGGCACGATCTATCGCGCCGAGACCCTGTTCCTGCGCGGGATCTGGCCGTGGAAGAAGGTCGGGGAGATCGAGGATCTCGAAGGGCTCGTCACGCTGGCCCACCGGCTGCTGGAGGCCAACAAGGGGCATGGCGGCACGGTGACGACAGGTGATCGCCGCCCGGCGAACCAGACCTGGGTCTATGGCAGGGCAGGGAGACCCTGTCGCCGATGCGGCACGCGCATCAGCCGCGGGGAGATGGGGGCACAGCCACAGGAAAGGCTGATCCTGTGGTGTGGTGGCTGCCAGCCGCGTTAGGCCGCCACCATGTCCTTGACCTCGGGGAACACGGTGTCGCCGATCGACCCGGGAACCGTCTCGGCAAGAGGCAGGCGCTCGTGCTCGGGCATGTCGGCCAGCACAGGCGCGGCCTGGAGCTCCGCCAGCGCGAACTGGTCGGAAACCTCACGCAACACCTGCGAGAGCGGCACTCCGAGGGCACCGCAAATGGACGCGAGCAGCTCGGACGAGGCTTCCTTCTGGCCACGCTCGACCTCGGAAAGATAACCGAGCGAGACACGCGCCAGCGTGGACACCTCGCGTAGCGTGCGCCCCTGACGCACCCGCAACCGCCTCAGCACGTCACCGAGCAGCTGACGCAGCAGAATCATCTGTCGCTCCCTCCCCGGCGTGGATGTCTTCACCACGCCCCGCGCGATCGGATCGTGCCGCACATTGGTCTTCTTGGCTTCGTACATACTCCTCGCCGTCATCATGGGGCGTCGCCTCCCCGGGTCTGCCGCTCGTGCCTGGTCGCGCGACTCATCAGGCCCGCCTGCCGGGCGCTCGGTGCTTGCAGTTGGCTCACGGACCTCACTCACAGCTCCACCGTACCCGTATCCACCGACACCGCGTCAGACCGTGCTTCGCATGTTCGCTCGGGACGTAACACGGTAATCATCCGGAATGTTCCCCTTTGTTGGCCTTCAGCACACCTGCAAGGAGATCGACTGCCTCGTCCACCGTCCCTACCCGGATACGTTCGCGCGACCCCTCAAGGCTCAACTCACGCACCAGGTTCTCCCCGCCGGGGCCGTGGACCGCGGCGTACACCAGGCCCACGGGCTTTCCGTCCTGTGGTTCGGGGCCGGCCACACCCGTCACGGCCAGCCCGTACGCCGCCCCGCACACCCGGGCGACGCCCTCGGCCATCGCCGCGGCCACCTCGGGATGCACGGCCCCCTCGCGCCGCAGCAGCTCGCCGGGCACGCCCAGCAGATCGCGCTTGAGATCGGTGGCGTAGGAGACCACCCCGCCCCGGTACGCCTTGGACGCCCCAGGAACCGACGTGAACGCGGCCCCGATGAGCCCGCCGGTCAGCGACTCGGCCACCGCCACGGTGGCGTCGTGCCGCACCAGCAGGGCCAGAACCTCGGCCGCGTCCGCCATCGCTCAGATCACTCCCCACGCGCCCGTCTGGCGACCTGACGCAGCTTGACCGCCCGTACGAGATAGTCGACGCCCGTCGCGACGGTCACGACCAGGGCCGCGCCCATCACCACCCAGCGCAGCGGGTCGGGCACCCCGGGCAGGATGTAGAGCACGATGGCGGCGATCTGCAGCACGGTCTTGACCTTGCCGCCGTAGCTGGCCGGGATGACCGCGTGCCGCAGCAGGACCAGCCGCAGCAGGGTGATGCCCAGCTCGCGGCCCAGGATCACGATCGTGACCCACCACGGCAGCTCGTCGAGGATCGACAGGCACACCAGCGCCGCCCCGGTGAGCGCCTTGTCGGCGATCGGGTCGGCGATCTTGCCGAAATCGGTGATCAGCCCGTAACGGCGGGCCAGCTCGCCGTCGAGATGGTCGGTGATCGAGGCGACCCCGAACACCCCCAGGGCGGCCAGCCGCCAGCCGGTGCCGGGCAGGAACAGGCATGCGACGAAGAAGGGGACGAGCGCCAACCGGAGGACCGTGAGGACGTTGGCGATGTTCCACGGGCTTACCACGCGGCGCTCGTCCCTGGTCATGGACTGGCCTTGATGCGCGCGATCAGGTCGACCCCCTCGGCGTCGACCACGACCGCGCGCACGATCTGTCCCTTGACCAGGCCGATGCCCTGGACCGTCACCGAGCCGTCGACCTCCGGGCCCTGGTGGGCGGCCCGGCCCTCGTAGCCGCCGTCTCCCAGGTCGTCGTCGATGAGCACGTCGACCTCCGTGCCGATACGCTCCTCCGCGCGCTGGGCGGTCAGCTCCTCCGCCAGCTCGGTGAGCACGCGCACGCGCTCGTCGATGACCTCCTGGTCGAGCTTGCCCGGCAGGTCGGCCGCCTCCGTGCCGTCTTCGTCGGAGTAGCCGAACACGCCGATCACGTCGAGCCTGGCCTGCTCCAGGAAGCCGACCAGCTCGCCGAACTCCTCCTCGGTCTCGCCCGGGAAGCCCACGATGAAGTTGGAGCGCACGCCCGCCTCGGGAGCGCCCTTGCGCACGCTCTCCAGGAGGCCGAGGAAACGCTCGGGGTCGCCGAAGCGGCGCATCCGCCGCAGGACGCTCCCGCTGGCGTGCTGGAAGGACAGGTCGAAGTAGTCGGCCACGCCCTCGGTGGCGGTGATGACGTCGATCAGCCCCGGCCGCAGCTCGGCGGGCTGCAGGTAGCTGACCCGCACCCGGTCGATGCCCGGCACGGCGGCGAGCTGCGGCAGCAGCTTCTCCAGCGCCCGCAGGTCGCCCAGGTCCTTGCCGTAGGAGGTGGAGTTCTCCGAGACCAGGACGAGCTCGCGCACGCCGCGATGAGCCAGCCAGTCGGCCTCGGCGAGCAGCTCGTCGGGGTTGCGCGAGACGTAGGCCCCGCGGAAGGCCGGGATGGCGCAGAAGGTGCAGCGCCGGTCGCAGCCGGAGGCCAGCTTGAGCGAGGCGACCGGGCTCTCGTCGAGGCGCTTGCGCAGCACGCGCGGGCCGCTGGCGGGCGCCACCCCGTCGGGCAGCTCGCCGTGGCCCGGGATGCCGGTCTTGGGCGCGCTGCCGCGCTCGACCGGCGAGATGGGCAGCAGCGTGCGGCGGTCGCGCGGCGTGTGCGGCTTGAGCGGACGCCCGGCCAGCACGTCGTCGAGCCGGCCGCCGATCTCGGTGTAGTCGTCGAAGGAGATGACGGCGCTCGCCTCGGGCAGTGCCTCGGCCAGCTCGTTGCCGTAGCGCTCGGCCATGCAACCCGCGGCCACCACCTTCGCCCCGGAGTCGGCGGCGGCGAGCAGCGTGTCGATGGAGTCTTTCTTGGCCGAGTCAATGAAGCCACACGTGTTGACGACGACGACGTCGGGGTCGTCGTCGCCCAGCTGCCAGCCGGCAGCCTCGAGTCGCGCGGCCAGCTCCTCGGAGTCGACCTCGTTGCGCGCGCAGCCCAGGGTGATCAGCGATGCGGTTCGGCGGGATGACATGGTGAACACTACGGTATCGGGAGTTGGCCACCACCTGATGCACGGCCTCCCCGCCGGACTACCGCGGAGGCGTCGCGTCGAGGCCGAACGAGCGGCTCACCATCTCCCCCCGGCCCCCGAGCTTGTCCACCTTCTTGCCGTTGACCTGCAAGGACACCGCTCCGGCGTCACCGAGGAGCAGGCTGACCTTCTCGGCGGCCTGCCAGGTCGAGCTGTCTCCGGCCTTCAACATCCCGGCGAAGAGCATCCGGCCCTGACCGTCGCGCACGTTGACGTACGACGTACGTCTGGCGTTGATCTTCAGGGTGACCATGTTCTTGCCCGTCCTGCCCTTGGCCGCCGCGGCGCGGGGCCCCTCGGTGATGGGCGTGTTCGGCGGCACGCTGGGCTTGGGCGTGATGGCGTGCACGTCGGCGGTGCGCACCTGGTCGCTCGCGCCGCCGAGCACCCGCACCGTGCCGAACACCACCACGACGGCCAGCGCCACACCGAGCGCCATCGTCCAGTTGGGCCCCCGGCGCTCGCGCAGGGCGAGCGTGCGGTCGGCCTGGAACACCGCGGCGGCGCGGACGGGCTGCGGCGCCCCGCCGTGTTGCTGGTCGAACAGGTGGACCATGGCCTCGGGATCGAGCCCGACGACCTTGGCCACGGCCTTGACGTGACCGCGGGCATAGAACGCCCCCCCGCACTGGTCGTAGTCTTCCTGCTCCATCCGGTTGATGATCGTTTCTCGGATCCGGGTCGCCGCGCTGACCTGCGCGACCGTCATTCCCGCCGCCTGCCTGGCCGCTGCCAGCATGGCCCCGATGCTCTGTTCCTGCACAGCGAACGCCTCCCCACCACGACAGTGCGTAGTGGTTCATATTCAATCAGTTATCGCCGTGGACCTGTGCATTGGGGTCATTCGCCACGCAGGTCGGCCAGCAACCCGGGCAGATCGTCCGGTTTCACCAGCACTTCGCGGGCCTTGGAGCCTTCGCTGGGGCCCACCACGTTGCGGCTCTCCAGCAGGTCCATCAGCCGTCCGGCCTTGGCGAAGCCGACGCGCAGCTTGCGCTGCAACATCGAGGTCGAGCCGAACTGGGTGGTCACGATCAGCTCGGCGGCCTGGATCAGCAGGTCGAGGTCGTCGCCGATCTCCTCGTCGATCTCCCGCTTGACCGGCGCGGCGGCCACGTCGTCGCGGTACTCGACCTGCATCTGCTCCTTGCAGTGCGCGACGATCTCGGCGATCTCCTTCTCCGAGACGTACGCGTTCTGGATCCGGATGGGCTTGCTCGCGCCCATCGGCAGGAACAGCGCGTCACCCTGGCCGACCAGCTTGTCGGCGCCCGGCTGGTCGAGGATGACCCGCGAGTCGGTCAGCGACGACACCGCGAAGGCCAGCCTGGACGGCACGTTGGCCTTGATCAGGCCGGTGACGACGTCGACCGAGGGCCGCTGGGTGGCGATCACCAGGTGGATGCCGGCCGCGCGGGCGAGCTGCGTGATGCGCACGATCGAGTCCTCGACGTCGCGCGGGGCCACCATCATGAGGTCGGCCAGCTCGTCCACGATCACCAGCAGGTACGGGTACGGCTGGTAGACCCGCTCGCTGCCCGGCGGCGGCACGAGCTTGCCCGCGCGCACGGCCTTGTTGAACTCGTCGACGTGCCGGAAGCCGCTGGCGGCCAGGTCGTCGTAGCGGCGGTCCATCTCGCCCACGACCCATTCCAGGGCCTCCGCGGCCTTCTTCGGGTTGGTGATGATGGGCGTGATGAGGTGCGGGATGCCCTCGTAGACGCTGAGCTCGACGCGCTTGGGGTCGACCAGCACCATGCGCACCTCGTCGGGGGTGGAGCGCATGAGGATGCTGGTGATGAGGCCGTTGACGCAGACCGACTTGCCGGCGCCGGTCGCGCCCGCGATGAGCAGGTGGGGCATCTTGGCGAGGTTCGCGACGATGGTACGTCCCTCGACGTCCTTGCCCAGGCCCACGATCATCGGGTGGTGGTCGGCCTGGGCCACCTGGGAGCGCAGCACGTCACCGAGCGCGACCAGGTCCTTGTCGGCGTTGGGGATCTCGACGCCGATCGCCGACTTGCCGGGGATCGGGGACAGGATCCGGACGTCGGCCGACTTGACGGCGTAGGCGATGTTCTTGGTGAGGGCGGTGACCTTCTCCACCTTGACCGCCGGGCCCAGCTCGATCTCGTAGCGGGTGACCGTCGGGCCGCGGGTGAAGCCGATCACCTGCGCGTCGATGGTGAACTGCTCCAGCACGCTGGTCAGCGCGTTGACCACGGTCGTGTTGGCCTTGGTCTGCGGCTTGGGCGCCGTGCCGGGCTTGAGGAACTGCAGGTCGGGCAGGCTGTACGGCCCCGCCTGCGGCGACAGCACGAGCTGCTCGACCTTGCGCGGCGCGGGCGTGGGCTCCGGCGGCTCCGGCCTGCGCTCCGGCACGGACGGCTCCTCGTCCGCGGGCCCGTCGACGAGCCCCGGCACGATCTCCGGCGAGTGGTCGGCCAGCTTGTCCTTCTCGGCGATGACCGGCGTGTCGTACGGCTTGACCGTCTCGGCGCCCTCGGCCTCCGCCTTCTTGGTCCGCGGCCGGCGCTTGGCGGGCTCGCGCGGCGCGAGCGGCTCGGCGTGCCGCTCGAACAACATGTGCCGCAGCTCCGACAGCCGCTCGGGGATGCGGTGGACGGGCGTGGCGGTGATCACCAGCACGCCGAACCCGGACAGGAGCAGCAGCAGCGGGATCGTGATCCAGGACGGCAGGATGCTCATCGGCGGCGCCGACACGATGAACCCGATCATGCCCCCGGCGGCCGACACCTTGTCCATGCCCTGACCCTGGCCCGCCGGGTAGGGGGTGTCGTTGGCCACGTGGATGACGCCGAGCACGCCGACCATGAGCGCGCTCCACCCGATGACCATGCGGCCGGTGTCGGCGTTCTGGTCGGGGTGGCGCAGGTAGCGCCAGGCCAGCAGGCCGAGCAGCAGCGGCAGCGCCCACGCCAGCGAGCCGAACACGGCGTGCACGACGGTGTTCACGACGCCGGAGACCGTGCCCTCGGGGTTGCGCCAGGTCATCGCGGCCAGCACGATCGCGCCGGCCAGCACCGACAGGCCCACGCCGTCGCGCCGGTGTGCGGGGTCGAGCTCGCGGGCGTTCTTGCCGAGCGCGCGGGCGGTGCTGCCGATGCCGTTGGCGAGCAGCATCCACAGCCCGACGATCAGCTTGCCGATCATCGTGAAGACCCAGCTGATCGGGTCGGGATGGGTCACGGAGGACTTGCGGCCGGAGCTCGCGGCCTTCGCCCTCGGTCGCCCCGCCGCCGTGGCCGGCCGCTTCGCGGGGGTCGATCGAGGCGAGGTCGACCGCTTCGCCGGCCCCTTCGATGCGCTTTTCGGCGTACGGGTGGCCATGATGCCAAAGGTACGTCGGAGACGGCGTCGCACGCGCGGAGACGCGCCGTGCGCCCGAAATGTCCTACTCTATTCATATAGATGACTGATCACGTTCAGTGGCGTCGTGGATCGTCCGCAGTCATGACGTACACGCTGATCCATCTCACCGACGTCCATGTCGTACCCGAGGGGCCGCTGCACGGCTCGGCGGACCCCGTGGGCGCCCTGCGGGCCGCGCTGGCCGCCGTCCTGGCCTCAGGGACGGACGTGTCCGCCGTCGTCCTGTCGGGGGACCTGGCCGACCAGGGGGACCTGGCCTCGTACCGACTGCTGGAGGAGGCGGTCGGGGAGGCCGCACGCGCGCTGGGCGCGGTGGTCGTGACCGCCATGGGCAACCACGACGAGCGCGCCGCCTTCCGCGCGGGCCTGACCGGGCTGAACGCCGCCGCCCGCCCGCGCGCCGCGGAGGGCCCCTGGGACGCCGTCACGATGGCGGGCGGCCTGCGGCTGGTCGCGCTGGACACCTCCGTGCCCGGCCGGCACCACGGCGAGCTCGACGACGACCAGCTCGCCTGGCTGGCGGACACGCTCGCCACGCCCGCACCCGACGGGAGCGTGCTGGTGCTGCACCACCCGCCGATCCCGAGCGTGCTGCCCCTCATGGACGGCATCGGCCTGCGCGAACCCGAACGGCTGGCCCGCGTGCTGGCGGGGACGGACGTGCGGCTCGTGCTGGCCGGTCACACGCACAGCGCGAGCGCCGGCACACTGGCCGGCATCCCGGTCTGGGTGGGCCCCGGCAGCGCCTACGCCGCCGACACCATGCCCCCGGCGGGGCGCACGCGGGCGCTGCCGCTGCAGGCGTTCACCCGCGTGGACCTCGGCCCGTCAGGGGCCCTCGCCACGCTCGTGCCGCTGTCGGCCGCGCCGCCGGTCTACGAGCTGGACACCGAGGTCCTGCTCAGTCATATCGGGTGACGAACGAGATCATGTCGCCGCGGCAGCGCCGCTCGACATGGCACAGAGGCTGCCCGTCGTGCGTGAGCAGCCCCTCCCGCACCAGCACCGCCTCGCCCGCCTGCATCTCCAGCATGCTCTGGTCGTGCAGGTCGGCGGGCTCGGCCGAGATGGCGTGCCAGGCGTAGCGGTAGGCGTGGCCGGCCGCCTCCAGCGAGGCGAGCACGCCCGCCTTGGCGTCGAGGCGCAGCCCGGCCAGCTCGGGGGCCAGTCTGTAGCGGCTGAGCACGCAGGGCCGCTCGGCGTTGCGGAGCAGGGTGGTGATCTCGTGCACGACGCCGCCGGGCAGCCGCAGGTGACCGGCCGCCACGGGATGCGCCGCCTCCGCGCGCTCCACGACCCGCTCGCCGCCGCCGAACACGCCCGCCATGCCCGCGATGTCCGAAGGGCGGTGCCGGCGCGTCTCGGGGTCGACGGAGACCTCGATGCGGCGCGGCGCCCGCCTGACGAAGCTCCCGAGCCCCTGCCGGGTCTCGACCAGGCCGGCCTTGCGCAGCTCCACCATCGCCTGGCGGGCGGTCAGCCGGTGGACGCCGTAGCGCTCGGCCAGCGCGTCCTCGGTCGGCAGGCGCTCGCCCGGCGCCAGCTCGCCCGACTCGATGGACCTGCCGAGGACTTGGGCGATCTCCCGGTAGCGGGCTTGTCGTGGCACGTGAACACCTTAAAGGTGCCGCAGGGTTCATCCTCCGGCCACATGCGGGCAGCCTTCCCGCGGACCGTCCACTCATATATATGACCCATGCCTCTCCTGAACCTCCGGGACGTCGCCACCGCGACCTCCCTGCGTCCGGGCGTGCTCTACCGCTCGGCGCAACCGCACACCCTCACCCCCGAGGACGCCCGGCTGGTCGCCGGCCTCCGGCTCATCGCGGACCTGCGCGGCGACGACGAGCGCCGGCCCGGCGACTGGGCCGACGCCCTCGACGCCGAGCTCGGCGGCGTCCATGACGGCGCGGTCCGGCACGCCGCGCTCGGCACGGGCGGCGACTCCTCCCCCGCCCGGCTCGCGGCACTACCCGCCGACCTGGACCTCGGCGACCTGTACGCCGCCCTCCTCCGCCACCGGGCCGCCTGGTTCGCCGAGGTGGTCGCCGAGATCGCCGACGGCCTGCCCGCGCTCGTGCACTGCGCGGCCGGCAAGGACCGGACCGGCATGGTCGTCGCCCTCATCCTCGACCTGCTCGGCGTGGACCACGAGGCCATCGTGCGCGACTACGCCCTGACCGCGCGGGCGCTCCCCCAGGTCCTGGCCATGCTCGGCCTGTCCGAGACCCCGGGGGCGTCCGGGGGCGTGCCGGCCGCGTTGCTCGACGCGCCCGAGAGCGCGATGCGCACGTTCCTGGCCACCCTGGACGAGCTGGGCGGCGCCGAGAAGTTCCTGCTCGCCCACGGCCTCACCGCCGCCCGGATCCAGCGGCTGCGCGCCGCCCTGCTGCCATGACGCTCACCCAGGAGCCGGTACGCGTGCGCCGCGGCCTGGTCGCCGCCATCGGCCTGGCGGAGCTCTGCTACGCCGCCGCCGGCGCGCTGCCGCTCGTCCTCGGGCTGGGGCTGAAGATCCAGGAGATCGCCCCGGCGGGCAAGGAGAGCACGCTCGGCCTGGTCACCGCCCTCGGCGGCGTGGCCACCGTGATCGCCAACCCGGTCTCGGGCCACCTGTCGGACCGGACCGCCGGCCGCTACGGCATGCGCCGCCCCTGGATCCTCGGCGGCTCGCTCACCGGCCTGGCCGGCCTGCTCCTGCTGGCATCGGCCGGTTCGGTGCCCTTGGTCGCGTTGGGCTGGATCGTCGCCGTCTGCGGCTACCAGGCCATGGTGGCCGGGCTGACCGCCACTGTCGTGGACCAGTTCCCGCCCGAGCGCCGGACGCGGGTGGCCGGGGTGTTCTCGATGTGCAACATCGTCGGCGTCGTGCCCGCGATGGTGGCCGCCCAGGTGTTCAAGGACTCGCTGGTCACGGCGTTCGCGGTGTGCGGGGCGCTGGCCGTGGCGGCCGCGCTCGTGCTGTGGGTGGCGCTGCCGGACCGCCGGCTCGATCCGGCCGGGCGGCGGCCGGTGAGCCTGCGCAGCCTGGCCTCGGCGCTGCTGGTGCTGCCCGCCGGAGCGCGCGACTTCCGCCTGCTGTGGATCCAGCGGGTGCTGGTCAGCATCGGGTTCGCGCTGATCTCGTCGTACTCGCTCTACTACCTGCAGAGCCGTCTGGAGATGCCGACCGCGGCGGCGACCGCGCTGGTGGGCCTGACGACGATCGTCAGCACGCTGCTGTCCGGCCTGCTGGCCTACCTCGGCGGGCGCTTGGCGGCCAGGATCGGCGGGGGGCGGCCGTTCGTCCTGTGGGCGACCGTGATCCTGGCCGCCATGCTGCTGCTCAAGGCGGCGACCGCGAGCGTGGCCGTCGTGGTGCTGGTGGCCGTGGTCTCGGGGGCGGCGACCGGCGTCTACTACGCGGTGGACCTCGGCATGGTGACCCAGGTGCTGCCCGACGAGCGCGAGGCCGGGCGCTTCCTGGGCGCGTTCGCGATGGCCAAGCACCTGCCGTCGGCGGTCGCGCCCGCGCTGGCGCCGGTGCTGCTCGGCGTCGGCAGCGACCCCTTCGCCCCCGGCCCCAACTACTTCCTGCTCTTCCTGGCCTGCGCGGTCGTGACGGCCGCCGCGGCGCCGCTGGTCGGCCTTCTCCGGGACGTGCGCTAAGCCGGGAGCACCTTCTTCACAACCGGAGGTATCAACGGCACCCATCTGACACTCTGACTGTGACCGAACTGCCACAACGAGTGATGTTCTAGGACGCACAGTGGACACGACCAGAGTGTCGAGCACAGCCTTCGACGGCACTCCGCACGCCCCGGCGCACGCGCGCCGCTTCATCCGCCAGGTGCTCGGCGAGTGGCGCCTCAGCCACCTGACGGAGGACGCGGTGCTGCTGACCAGCGAGCTCGTCACCAACGCCGTGCTGCACGCGGGCACCGGCATCGAGCTGACCTGCCGCCTCGACGTCGCGGCGAGCCCGGCCAGGCTGGAGATCGAGGTCGACGACCACCGGCCCGGCAGGACGGTCCCGACCCCCGAGGCCATGTCCACCGACCCCGCGCGCACGTCCGGGCGCGGGCTGGCGCTGGCCGCCATGCTGGCCGACGCCTGGGGCGTCACCTACACCAGGACCGCCAAACGGGTGTGGGTCCGCATGGAGCTGACCGACGGGCCCGACCACCAGGAGGTCATGGTCGGCACGCCGGGCCTGGCGCCCGCCACCGTGGCCGCGCCCATCGAGGGCCTGCACGTCGGGGTGCTGCTCGCCGACGGCGACGGGACCGTGCTGTCGTGGAACTCCGAGGCCGAGCACCTGCTGGGCTGGACGCCCGAGCAGGCCGTCGGCAGGCCGCTGGCCGACCTGGTGGCCTGGCGCGGCCACGGCCCGTACGCGATGTCCCTGGCCGGCACCCTGTCCCTGGGCCGCTGGCGGGGCGAGGCGCGCATGCGCCACCTCGACGGCCGGCTGATCCCCGTCTACGTCTCCCACGTGCGCAGCCGCGGCGGCCAGGACGACCGCCGGTCGATCTGGATGATGGTGGCCGGCGACCACCGCTACGTGCTGACACCGCCGGCCGCGCCGCTGCGCAGGGAGGCCGGGCGGCGGATCAAGGACCTGCTCGACCGGGACATGCCGTTCGCGGAACTGCTGGACACCATCGCGCGGATCGTCCAGACCAGCAGCGGCGGCGACGCGGCGTACGTGCTGCTGGCCGCCGAGGGCGGCGACCGGTTCGGCGTGGCGGCGGGCGCGGGCGCGACGGCGGGGCTGGTCGGGGTGCTGGCCGCGGGCGTGTTCGGCCCCGACGGCAGGACGCCGTCGATGATCGACGACCTGCTGGCCGGCGACGTCGAGCTGGCCCAGCAGCTGCGGGCCAGGTCGCTGGCGTGCGCGCCGATGAGCGTGGGCGGCGAGGTGACCGGCTACATCGTGGTGACCGCGGCCCAGCCGGGCCGCTTCGACCAGGAGCTCACGGTCAGCCTGCAGCACATCGCCGACCAGGTGGCCGTGCCGGTGCAGCGCGAGCGGCTGGCCGAGCGCGAGCGCGCCCACCGGGGCCGGCTGTCCTTCCTGGCCGAGGCGGGCGAGCTGCTGGCCGGGGTGCACGACGAGGAGCTGATCGCCGCGCTGACCGCGCAGCTCGTCGTGCCCAAGATCGCGACGTGGGCGGCGGTCTACCTGACCGATCTGGCGGGCATGACCAGGCTCGCCCACGTCTGGCACAGCGAGGAGCGTTACAACGCCAACCTGCGCAGGTCGCTGCCGGCGATCCCGCGCACCGCGCTCAACGAGGTGAGCTGGCCGGTCGGCCCCGAGACCGTGCTGTCGTTCCCGCTGCTCACGCAGGGCAGGTCGCACGGCGCGCTGGTGATCGGCCGCGCCGAGCCGACCCTGCCGCTGGAGCTGGCCGACCTGCTGGCCGACCTGTGCCGGCTGGTCGCGCTCAACCTGCACACCGCCATGCTGTACGCCCGCCAGGCGACCACCTCGCGGGTGTTGCAGCGCAGCCTGCTGCCCATGCGCGTGGCCCCCATGCCGGGCCTGGAGTCGGCGGTCGTCTACGAGCCGGCCGAGGAGGGCGCCGACGTGGGCGGCGACTTCTACGACCTGTTCACCGTCTCCGACCACTGGTGCTTCGCCCTCGGCGACGTGTGCGGCAGCGGCCCCGAGGCGGCCGCGGTGACCGGTCTGGCCCGGCACGCCGTCCGGCTGCTGGCCAAGGAGCACTACACGGTGGCCGACATCCTCGACCGGCTCAACCAGGCCCTGCTGGAGGAGGGCGACGACGGCCGTTTCCTCAGCCTGCTGTGCGGCGAGCTGATCCCGCTGCCCCAGGGCGGCGCCCTGTGCACGATCGCGTCCGCCGGGCACCCGCCGCCGCTGCTGCTGCGCGCCGACGGCGCGGTCGACACGGTGGCCGCGCCGCAACTGCTGCTCGGCGTCGAGGCCGGCGCCAGGTTCTACGTCGAGACGTTCGAGCTGGCGCCGGAGGAGGTGCTGCTGTGCGTCACCGACGGCGTGACCGAGCGGCGCGACGGCGACCGGCTGCTCGACGACGACGACGGCCTGTCGGCGCTGCTGTCCACCTGCCGCGGCCTGAGCGCCCACGCGGTGGCCGAACGCGTGCGGCACGCGGTCGAGACGTTCGCCCAGGAGCCGTCGCAGGACGACGTGGCGCTGCTGGTCATCAAGGCCGCGACGGAGCTGCGCGGGGTCAGGCCGTGAAGCGGTAGGTGGTCGAGGAGGTGTGGCGCTCGCCGGGCCGCAGCACGGTGGAGGGGAAGTGCGGCTGGTTCGGCGAGTCGGGGAAGTGCTGCGTCTCCAGGCACAACCCGGCGAAGGGCCCGTACGGCGTGGCCACCCCGTCGAGCATGCCGCCCGTGTAGAACTGCACGGCCGGCTCGGTGGTGGTCACCCGCATGGTCAGGCCGCCCGCGCTGACCTCGATGTCGCCGTCGAGCACGTAGCAGTGGTCGTAGGCGCCGCCCATCCGCTCGCCCGCCGCTTGCGGCTCGGTGAAGTCGAAGGGGGTGCCCTTGACCGGCGCGAGCTCCCCGGTGGGGATCTTGCCGTCGTCCACGGGGAGGTAGTGGGCGGCGTCCAGCCTGACCACGTGGCCCAGCACGTCGCCGCCGCCGGTCAGGTCGAAGTAGGAGTGGTTGGTGAGGTTGAGCACGGTCGGCGCGTCGGTCTCGGCGGCGTAGTCGAGGCGGAGGGCGTCGTCCTCCAGGGTGTAGGTGACCGCGGCGGTGAGCGTGCCGGGGTAGCCCTGGTCGCCGTCGGGGCTGGTCAGTTCGAGGGTGACGGAGGCGGGGGTGCGGGCGGTGATCGTCCACACCTTGCTGTCGAAGCCCTCGGTGCCGCCGTGCAGGCTGTTGGGGCCGTTGTTGACCGGCAGCCGGTGCTCGCGGCCGTCGAGGGTGAAGCGGCCGCCGGCGATGCGGTTGCCGTAGCGGCCGACCACGGCGCCGAAGTAGCGGCTGCGGGTGCGGTAGTCCTCCAGCGTGTCCAGGCCGAGCACGACGTCGCGGCCGGAGACCTCCAGCGAGCGCAGGACGGCGCCGTAGGTCAGCACCTCGGCGCGCAGCCGTCCGGACGACAGCTCCACGCACTCGACGGTCTCACCCGACGGCAGCGTTCCGAAGATCATGAGTGGGCCCTTCCGGTGGACTCGCGGACGATGAGGTCGGTGTCCAGGTTGATCACCGCGCCCTCGCCCTCTGACTGCAGCAGCAGGTCGACCGCCATCCGCCCGGCCACCGCGGCGGGCATCGTCACCGTGGTGAGCTTGGGCCGGCCGAGCCGTCCCGGCAGGATGTCGTCGAACCCGATCACGCTGATCCGGCCCGGCACCTCGACGTCCATCGCGGTGAGCCCTTCGATGAGGCCCAGCGCGACGAGGTCGTTGTAGGCCAGCACGCCGGTCGCGCCGCAGGCGGCCACCTCCGGCGCCACCGCCAGGCCGCCGGACCCGGTGGGCTGGTTGGGGCCGAAGAAGAGCAGGTCGAGGCCCGGCATCTCGGCCGCGGCGGCCTGCATCTCGTTGCTGGTCCACGAGCCGGGCGGGCCGGACAGCAGGGCGATCCTGCGGTGGCCGAGCCCGGCCAGGTGCTCCAGCGCGAGCCTGGCGCCCTTGCCGACGTCCATCAGCACCGCGGGCATGCCCTTGATCCGCCGGTTGACCAGTACGAACGGCACGTCCTCCGCCAGGCGTTCGATCATCCGGTTGGACAACCGGGGGCTGCACAGCAGCACGCCGTCCACCTGCTTGGCGAACGTGCGGATCAGCTCCTCCTCGACCCGCGGATCCTCGTCGGTGTCGGCCACGAAGACGTGGTAGTCGCGCCCCCGCGCCTGCGCCTGCGCCGCCTTGATCAGCGGCGGGAAGAAGGGGTTGGCGATGTCGGCGACGATGAGGCCGAGGTTGAACGTGCGCCCGGTCGTCAGCGCCCTGGCCGCCCTGTTGGGCCGGTAGCCGAGGTCGTCGGCGGCGGCCAGCACCCGGTTGCGCGTGGCAGGATTGACCAGGTGCGGCGCCGAGAACGTGCGCGAGACGGTCGACACGTGCACGCCGCAGGCGCGGGCGACGTCTTTGATCGTCACCGTCATGGCCGTCCTCCTTGCAAACGGTTGCCAGAGCCAAGCCTTGACCTTCGGCGGCCCTGACGTCAAGGTTCCTGCAACCGCTTGCCTACCACGAACCGCCGAGTTCGTTGAGCGTGAACACCCCGCCGGCGCGGTCGTGCACCGGGTCCGACAGGTCGGGCTCGCCCTGTTCGGCGACGAGGGCGGCGGCCTGCGGCTCGGAGTCGTCGCGGGGCTCGTAGCCGAGCCGGCGGGCCTCCCGCAGCGACCACCACCGGCGGGCGTTGCCCGAGACGCCCCAGACGACGTGGTAGCCGGGCGCGACCAGCGCGGCCTCGACCAGGCGGGCGAGGTCGCCGGGCGAGATCCAGGTGGCCAGGCCGCGGGTGTCGGCCGAGCCCTCGTTGCAGGTGCCGAGCCTGATCACGGTCACGTTCATGCCGAACCGGTCGTGGTACAGGCTTCCCAGGGCCTCCATGACGACCTTGCTGACGCCGTAGAAGGTGTCGGGGCGCGGGAAGGCGTAGTCGGGCAGGTCGGAGCCGTCCCGCGGCCTGGTGTGGAAGCCGGCCGCGTGGTGGCTGCCCATGAGCACCAGGTGCCGGACGCCCTCGTTCCTGGCGGCCTCCATGAGGACCTGGGTGCCGTTGACGTTGGCGTGCACGATGTCCTCCCACGGGTGCTCGCGGCTCTGGCCGCCCAGGTGGAGGACGGCGTCCACGCCCTTCATGGCCTCGGCCATGGCCGCGCGGTCGGCCAGGTCGGCGCCCGCCCATTCCTCGTCCGGGCCCGGCTCGACCGGCTGGAGGTCGGAGAGCCGCAGCGTACGGCCTGGACGGGCGAGCCGGGGACGGAGCAGCGTGCCGACTTTTCCCGCGGCGCCGGTCATCAGAATGCGCATGCCAACCGTTGTACACAATTCTGATTCAAATTCACATACTTGAATATTGACCGCCTGGTCCCGCGATAGTTACCGTCACAGGAACGAGTTCAAGCACACGACACGTGTCCACGTATGTGAACGGGAGGCGGTCTGATGTCACGCCGTTTGCTGGGGGCCGCGCTCGCCGCGGCCCTGGCCGCAACGCTGACGGGCTGCGGTTCCGGGGGATCGAGCAAGAACGACACGCTGGAGATCTGGATCAGGCAACCGCCCGACTCCGATTCCGCGAAGACGGCGGTGACACTGGCCGACGCATTCACCAAGGCCGCCGGGGTCAGGACCAAAGTCGTCGCGCTCTTCGACGACTTCGAGACGAAACTCAACCAGCAGGCCGCCCAGAAGGCGCTTCCCGACATCGTCATCAACGACACCGCCCAACTCGGCAACATGCATTCGCAGGGCTGGCTGCAGGAGGTCGACAAGGGCCGGCTGGCCGGCGGCGACCAGCTCTCGGACCTGGCCTGGAAGGCGGCCACCGGCTCCGACGGCAGGTTCTACGGCGCACCCTTCTCCGCACAGGCCTTCGCCCTCGTCGTGCGCAGGGACTGGCGCGAGAAGGTCGGCATGCGACCACCGGCGACCTGGGCCGACCTGGCCGCGCTGGCCCGCGCCTTCACCGAGAAGGACCCGGACGGCAACGGGCGGAAGGACACCGCGGGCTTCGTGATCCCGGCCGGCACCAAACGCGGCTACGCCTCCTGGTACGCCTCCTCCCTCGTCTACGCCAACGGCGGCGACTTCGTGAAGCCCACCGGACCCGGCAAGTTCGCCGCGATGACGGACGACCCCAGGACCGTCGAGGCCGTCCAGTACCTCCAGGACCAGTTCTGCACGGCCAAGACGGTCAACCCGGGCGCGGTGAGCAACGACACCACCGTCACGCACGAGGTGTTCGAGAAGGGGCAGGGCGGCATCTACCTGGTCGGGCCGTACGTGCTGGCCCGGTTCGTCAAGAGCGTCGGGACCGACAGGATCGAGGTGCTGCCGGTGCCCAAGGGCCCGTCCGGCGGCCCCGGCACCCTCGGTGAGGGCGAGAACGTCTACCTCATGGTCGGCTCGGACATGGCCGACGCCCAGAAGAAGTTCGCCGAGTTCGCGATCTCCCCCGAAGGCCAGCGGATCGGCATGAACAAGGACGCCAACGGCGCCATCGTCCGCCTGCCCGTGAACAAGGGCGTCGACCTGGCCGCCGAGCGGCAGGACCCGCGCTGGAAGGTGTTCCAGGAGTCCTACGAGCATGCCGTCTACGCGCCGCCGGTGCCCAACTGGGCGCCCATCCGGCAGGACTCGGCCGACGTCATCAACACCGTGTGGGCCGACTGCGGCGCCGACGTCAAGGCCAAGATGGCCGAGCTGACCGCCAGGCTCAACCAGGAACTGCGGAGCCAGAAGGCGTCATGACCGCGACCGTCACGGGGGCGCCGGCCACAACCGCCGCCCCGCGCCGCGGCGCCGGGCGGGCGCGGCGGCGCGGAACGCTGGTCGCCTGGCTGTTCCTCGCGCCCGCCCTGCTGCTGTTCCTCTACTTCAAGTTCATCCCGATGGCCCTGGGCCTGTGGAAGAGCTTCAACAAGGTCCAGTACGCCTCCGACGAATGGGTCGGCCTCGACAACTACCGCACGATCATCGCCGACGACGCGTTCGCCTCGGCCGTCTGGCACAGCCTCGTGCTGGCGCTCGGCACCACGGTCGGCTCGCTCCTGCTCGGGCTCGTGCTCGCGCTGCTCATCGAGGGGCCCGCCCGCTACCTGTGGTTCGTCAGGACCGCGGCCTTCCTCCCGGTCGTCACCACGATGGCGGCGGTGGCCGAGGTGTGGCGGATCATGTTCCATCCGGGCGACACCGGCCTGCTCAACGTCGTGATCGGCTGGGCGGGCGTCGATCCGCAACCGTGGCTGGGCAGCGAGGACTCCTCGCTCTGGTCGATCATGATGATGAGCGTCTGGCGCGGGACGCCGTACGACATGATGATCTTCCTGGCCGGCCTGGTGGGCGTGGACCGCAGCCTGTACGAGGCCGCCGCCGTCGACGGCGCCGCCACCCGGCACCGGCTGCGGCACATCACGCTGCCGGCGTTGCGGCCGGTGTTCTGGATCCTGTTCACGCTGGCGGCCATCCGCGGGCTGCGGGTGTTCGTCGAGGTCTACGTCCTGACCAACGGCGGCCCCAACGGCTCGTCGGAGGTGCTGATGACGCTGATCTACAAGCTCGGCTTCCAGAAGAACGAGCTGGGGGTGGCCGCGGCGGGCGGGATCGTGCTGTTCCTGGCCACGCTGGCGCTCACCCTGGTCGTGCAGACGCTGCGCAGGAGGCAGGCGACATGAGGTTCGACAGCGCCCTGGGCCTGGAGGCGCGCAAGGGGCCGGCGGCCACCGCCGGGAAGGTCGTGCTCTACTCGGCGATGGTCCTGGTCTTCACCGGGCCGCTGATAGGGCTGCTGGTCAGCGCGTTCAGCAGGACACTCGACCCGACGTCCTTCACCTTGTGGCCGGACGACCTCACGCTGGAGAACTTCGTCCAGGCCGGGGAGAAGAACGTCTACCTGTACCTGGTCAACTCCTTCGTCGTCGTGGGGTTCGGGCTGCTGCTGCAACTGCTGGTGAGCGTGTTCGCGGCGTACTCGCTGGCGCGCAGGAGGTTCCGCGGCATGACCGTGGTGATGCTGCTCATGCTGGCCACGATGATGCTGCCCGAGGAGATCATCGCGATCCCGCTGTCGCTCGTCCTCGCCGACCTGCCCGTTCTGCACCTCAACCTGATCGGCACGTACGCCGGGATGATCCTGCCCGTCGGCGCCTGGGGCTTCTCGATCCTGGTCATGACGGAGTTCATGAAGGAGGTGCCGGTCGAGCTGGAGGAGGCCGCTCGCATCGACGGCGCGGGCGAGCTGCGCATCTTCGCGACGATCATCGTGCCGTTGTGCCGTCCCGCGCTCGGTGTGATCGGCGTCTTCGGCTTCACCATGATCTGGGACCAGTACCTGCTGCCGCTGATCGTCTCGACGGACTCCAGCACCTGGACCCTGCCCATCGCCCTGCGTTCCCTCCGCTCCGACGAGGAGGTCGGCATCGGCGTGCTGCTCGCGGCCTCGCTGCTGGCGCTGCTGCCGTCGATCATCGCGTTCCTGGCGTTCCAGCGGCAGTTCATGCGGGGTCTGACAAGTGGCGCGATCAAGGGTTGATGTCCATGTATCTGGACGGGATCCCATATCCTGACACCCTGAAGCCGCCGCCGAGATGGGACGAGTATGGAGCCACAGCTGGTCAAGTCCGCCGAGCGGACCGTACGCATCCTGGAGACCCTGGCGGAGTCCTCCGCCCCCATGACGCTGTCGGAGCTCCAGCGGCGTACCGGCTTCCCGCGCAGCAGCCTCCACGCCCTCATGCGCACCCTCGTCGAGCTCAACTGGGTCGAGACCGACACGACCAGGTCGGCGTTCGGGATCGGGCCGCACGCCCTGCTGACCGGCACCGCCTACCTCGACAAGGACCCGGCCCTGCGTTTCGCCCAGGAGACCCTGGAGGACCTGCGGGACGAGATCGGCCAGACCGTGCACTTCGCCCGCAGGGACGAGGCCCACGTCCTCTACCTGGCCACCCGCGAGTCGCGCGAGGCCGGCCACGTGATCCCCAGGGTGGGCCGGCGGCTGCCCGCCCACGTCACCGCGCTCGGCCAGGTGCTGCTCGCCCAGCTCACCGACGACGAGGTCGTGGCCCTGCTGCCCGACCCGCTGCGGGCGCTGACCGAGCACACCATCACCGACCTGACCAAGCTGACCGGCGAGCTCGACCAGGTCCGCACCCGCGGCTGGGCACTCGAACGCGAGCAGGGCACCCCCGGCGTGGCCTGCGTGGCCGTGGCGGTCGACTACCGCATCCCGGCCACCGACGCGATCAGCTGCTCGATGCCGGCCGCGCTGCCGCCCGCCGAGATCGAGCGGATCACCGAAGCGGTGATCAAGCACACCCGCAAGCTGGCTGCCACTCTGCGCAGGGAGGGCATCCGCTAGACCCCCTCGTTGGAAGGACTGCCGATGCGGCTGGATGGTGTTCTCTTCTTTCCCGTGACCCCCTTCGACGGCGACGGCGCCGTCTCGGAGGCGGTGCTGGCCGAGCACGTCTCCGCCGGGGTCGCGGCCGGGGCGGGAGGAGTGTTCGCCGCCTGCGGCACCGGTGAGTACAACGCCCTCGACCTCACCGACTACGTCAAGGTCATGACCACGTCGGTGGCGGCGGCGCGCGGGCGCGTGCCCGTGTTCGGCGGCGCGGGCGGGCCGCTGCCCACCGCCAGGGCCGCCGCGCGGGCCGCCGCCGACAGCGGGGCCGACGGGTTGCTGCTGCTGCCGCCGTACCTGGTCAGCGCCCCGCCCGAGGGGCTGGTGCGGTACGTGCGCGAGGTCGCCGCGGCCACCGACCTGCCGGTCGTCGTCTACCAGCGGGGGAACGCGCGCTTCTCCCCCGCCGCCGTGGCCGAGCTCGCCGCCCTGCCGAACGTGATCGGCTTCAAGGACGGGCTGGGCGACCTCGACCTGCTCCAGCGCATCATCCTGACCGTCCGGGCGGCCGCGCCCGCCGGGGAGTTCACGTTCTTCAACGGACTGCCCACCGCCGAGCTGACCGTGCCCGCCTACCGGGGGCTCGGGGTGAGCCTGTACTCCAGCGCCGTGTTCGCCTTCGCGCCCGAGATCGCGCTGGCCTTCCACAAGGCGGTGACGGGCGGGGACGAGGTGCTCGTGCAACGGCTGCTCACCGGGTTCTACCTGCCGCTGGTGGAGTTGCGGGACCTGGTGCCGGGGTATGCGGTCTCGCTGGTCAAGGCGGGCGTACGGATGCGGGGGCTGGACGTGGGCGGCGTCCGCGCCCCCCTGACGGACCCGACCCCCGACCACCTGGCCACCTTGCACCACCTCACCACAAGAGGTCTCGAACTGGCCGCCCCCTGACAGCCCCCGGGTTCCACTCCGACTATGGGCGATGCCGGGGGCGATCAGGCACCACCGCCATCACCACACACCCGCCATCCCTCAGCCCCCGGCCGACCTGTCGCGACGCCCCCTTCGAGAGGCGCCACCCACTCTTGGTTTCGACAAGCGCCCCACCCCGCAGCAGGCCCCCTCAAGCAAGCCCGAACCCACCGAACGCCCCCTCATGGTGAGCCCCCTCATGGTGAGCCGCCTTCCAAGACCGCGAGCGGCCTGTCACGCCGTCTGGAGGCGGCCGTCCACCCGGCGCGGGATCCCGAGGGGGTTGGCGTCCTTGAGCTCGTCCGGGAGCAGCGCCTCCGGCCAGTCCTGGTACGCGACCGGCGCCACCCACCGCCCGATCGCCGTCGCCCCCACCGACGTGTACGCCGACGTCGAGGAAGGCCACGGCCCCCCGTGGTGCATCGCCCAGCAGACCGCCACCCCGGTCGGCCATCCGTTCCAGATCAGCCGCCCGGCCTTCCGGCCGAGCACCTCGACGATCTCCTCGGCCTCGTCGGGATCACCGCCATGGACGGTCGCCGTGAGCGACCCCTCCAGCCGCTCCAGCACCCTCCTCAGCTCCGAAATTTCCCGATAAGTCACCACAACAGCCGCCGGCCTGAAGCACTCCTCCGCGATCCCCGGCAGCCGCTCGCCGAACGACTCCAGATCGGTCGTGAACACCTTGGGCGCCACCGCCCAGGCCCCCTCCCCCGGCTTCCCCTCCGCCAGCAGCGGCAGCTCGCCGAGCCGGCCGAGCCCGCCCAGATACCCGTCCCTGATCCGCTCGGCCAGCATGGGGCCACCGCCGGTCCCCTCGACCGCCGCGACCAGCGCCTTGCGCAACTCGTCGTCCTCGGGCACGAACATGAGCCCCGGGTTCGTGCAGAACTGCCCGACCCCCAGCGTCAGAGACGCCGCGAACCCGCTCGCCACCTCCTGCGCCGGCGCCGACGGCAGCACCACCACGGGGTTGACGCTGCCCAGCTCCCCGTAGAAGGGGATGGGCGTCTCCCGCTCGTCGATCAGCTTCTGGATCGCCTTGCCGCCCGCCACCGACCCGGTGAACCCGGCCGCGACCACGCGCGGGTGGCGTACCAGGTCGCCGCCCGCCTGCATCCCCTGCACCAGCCCCAGCAGGTCCGGATAAGGCAGGGCATTCCGTACGATCTTCGCCACCCGCTCGGACGTGTTCGGATGCCCCGGATGCGCCTTGACCACCACGGCACACCCCGCGGCCAGCGCCGAGGCGGTGTCCCCACCGGCCACCGAGAACGCGAACGGGAAGTTGCTCGCCGCGAACACCGCGACGACCCCGGCCAGCGGATGGTTCATCCGCCGCACGTCCGGCCGCGGCGGCGTGAGCGCCGGGTCCGCGTGGTCGATGACGGCCTCCAGGTAACCGCCGTCCCTGACGACCTGGGCGAAAAGTCGGAACTGTCCGGCCGTACGCGCCACCTCGCCCCGCAGCCGTACCTCTCCGAGCGCCGTCTCCCGGTCGGCGAGTTGCCACAGTTCGTCCACGTGCGCGGTGAGTGCGTCGGCGACGGCCTCCAGCGCCGCCGCCCGCTCGTCCGCCGGGGTCGCGCGCCACGCGGCGCCGGCCGCCGCCGCGGAGACGATCAAGTCGACCCCGGCGCGGTCGGTCTGGGGCAGGCCGCCGCCCACGGTCTCACCGGTTCTGGGGTCGTATCCGTAGATCATCGAGTGGCCCTTCGGAGTCTTGACACTTTCTCGGCCCGATTCTTACAGTTGCGGCAACTTGTCCACAAATCTGGCTATTGTTCATATATATGGACGGCGGTTCTGAAATGATTATCCGGCAGATCCACGTCACCCCCGTCGCCTTCCGGGATCCGCCCCTCCTGAACGCCGCCGGCGTCCACGAGCCGTGGGCCCTGCGGACCATCGTCGAGATCGTCACGGACGAGGGCATCTCCGGACTGGGCGAGACCTACGGCGACCTCGGCCACCTCACCAAGGTCCGCGAGTGCGCGCAGGTCCTGCTCGGGCTCGACGTCCACGCGACCAACGAGATGTACGCCCGCATCGCGGGCACCGTCGGCGACGTCGTGACCGACCTGCACGGACTGACCGGCGTCGCCACCAAGGAGAAGAGCGTCGACCGGGTCTTCTCGCCCTTCGAGGTCGCCTGCCTGGACATCCGCGGCAAGGCGGCCGGCGTACCCGTCGTGGACCTGCTCGGCGGCCGCGTCCGCGACGCCGTCCCCTACAGCGCGTACCTCTTCTACAAGTGGGCGGGCCATCCCGGCGCCGCCCCCGACCGCTTCGGCCCGGCCCTCGACGAGGCGGCCCTGGTGACGCAGGCCGCACTCCTGATCAAGGAGCACGGCTTCTCCTCGATCAAGCTGAAGGGCGGCGTCCTCCCGCCCGACCAGGAGATCGCCGGCATCCGCGCCCTGCACGAGGCGTTTCCCGGAATCCCTCTCCGCCTGGACCCCAACGCCGCCTGGACCGTCGAGACCGCCATCCGTGTCGGCCGCGAACTCGACGGCGCCCTCCAGTACCTGGAGGACCCCACGCCGGGCATCGTGGGCATGGCCGAGGTCGCCAGGGCCGTCCCGATGCCGCTCGCCACGAACATGTGCGTCGTCACCCCCGAACACCTGCCCCCCGCCATCTCCGCCGGCGCGATCGGCGTGCTCCTGCTGGATCACCACTACTGGGGCGGCCTCGTACGATCCGCCCACATCGCCACCCTCTGCGGCACCTTCGGCCTGGACCTGTCGATGCACTCCAACTCCCATCTCGGCATCAGCCTGGCCGCGATGACCCACCTGGCCGCCGCCACCCCGAACCTCACCTTCGCCTGCGACACCCACACCCCCTGGCAGGACGGCCAGGACGTGGTGCTCCCCGGCGGCCTGCGCTCCGTCGAGGGCGCCGTACCGGTGCCCACCGGCCCGGGCCTGGGCGTCGAACTGGACCGCGACGCGCTGGCGGTCATGCACGAGCAGTACGAGACCTGCGGCATCCGCGCCCGCGACGACACGACCTACATGCGGAGCGTCGAACCTTCCTTCTCCGCGAAGATCCCCCGCTGGTGAACGTCGCCTACGTCTACCCCTGGGACGTCGTCGGCGACCCGACCGCACCCGCCCGCCTGGCCGAGCTGGGCGTCGACACGATCGCCCTGGCCGCCGGCTACCACTCCACCCGCGCCGCCACCCCGTACCACCCGGCACACCGCGTCCTGGACGTCGCCCATCCCGCCTTCTACCTGCCGATCCGCCCCCATGCCTGGTCCCGCCTGGTCCCCGCCGCCCCCACCTGGACCCCGCCGGACGCCTACCTCCAGGCCCAGACGGCCCTGCGGCAGGTCGGCCTCAAGGTCCACGCCTGGACCGTCCTCACCCACAACTCCTACCTGGGAACGCGATTCCCGGACCTGACCGTGCGCAACGCCTTCGGCGACCCGTACCCGTACGCCCTCTGCCCCGCCCACGAGGACGTCCTGACGTACTGCGAGACCCTCGTCACGGAGATCCTCACCCTCGCCGAACCGGACGGCCTGATCCTGGAGGCGTGCGGACCGATGGGGTTCGGGCATCAGGGCGTGCACGAGAAGACGTCCGGCGCCGACTGGACCGCCACCGACGCCGACCTCCTCTCCTTGTGCTTCTGCACCACCTGCGCCCCCCAGTACCCCTCAGAAACCGCCACAAGAGTCCGCACCACCATCGACACCGCCAAGCCGTCCTCCACCCCCATCCCCCTCCCAACCGACCCCCCACCTGCCTCAGAAGCCCCAACCAACGCCGCCCTTACTCCCGCAACCCCAACCAACGCCGCCTCTGCCTCCGCAACCCCTACCAACGCCACTTCGGCTGCCGACCCCCCAACCACCCCCACCGCGGCCTCCCCGCCCACAACCGACACCGCCGCGGGCTCGCGCATCAAAGGCGCGCCCCCTACAGCCCCAGACAGCGCACAGGCCGTCCCCCCAGCCTCACGCCCTCCGAGAACCTCCTCCGCACGCCCAGGCACCCCGCTGTTGGGACCCCCAACCCCGCGGCCTTCAGCTTTGGAGATCCCAACTCCGAGCCCCTCAGCCTCGGAGAACCCAACCCCGGGCCCCTCAGCCTCGGAGACCCCAACCCCGGACCCCTCAGCCTCGGAGAACCCAACCCCGGACCCCTCAGCCTCGGAGAACCCAACCCCGGACCCCTCAGCCTTGAAGACCTCAGCTTCCGGTCGGCCAACCTCAGAGATACCGCCCTCAGGGGCCTCAACTTCCGGGACCCAGGTTTCAGAGACCCGAGCCCCTGGCACCCCGCCCTCGGAGACCCGAGCCTTACAGACCCAAAGTTCGGCGCCCCGAGCCTCAGGGGGCTCAGCCTCAGGCACCCGGGGCGTAGACACCGAAGGCGCTGCTCGGCCTTTTCAGAGCACCACAGTTTGCACCCCCACCGCCTCGGACACCGCTGCCCGTCCCACCCCTCGCCACCACATCGACACGACGGAACTCGCCCTCGGCCCCCTGGCCGACGAGGTGAGGGCAACCCGAGTGAGACTGTCAGCCACCCTCCGCCACCGCCTCGTCTCAGCCGCCCGGCGAACAGCGCCGAACATCCCCATCACGCTGCACGCCGACCCGAACCCGTGGGCCACCGGTGCCTTCGCCGCCCTCCCCTCGGGCGACCCGAACCTGGACGTCCTCGTGGGCAACTGCTGGGGCGACACCCGCACCGACGCCGCCCGCCTCACTGCCCTGGCGAACCTGTGCACGCCTGGCCAACGAGTAGGCGCCTACGTCCTGGCCCTCCCACCTCGCCCCGCCGACGCAGCCGCCCTCGCCGAACAACTGAAGATCTACGCCAACGCCGGCGCCTCAGAATTCCACCTCTACCACGCAGGCCTGGCGTCCCCGTACCGCCTCTCCGCCATCGCAACCGCGCTCCGCCTCCTCCAGTAACCCCGTTCCAACGGCCAGCACCAGTCCCCCCGAAGCCCGACCACGAACCACTGACGATCACCGCTCCGAACCAAGCCAACGGCGAGCCCTGAGCCCCCAAGAGGCCACCAACGGTGCAGCCCACAGCGGGTCCCATGTCTCATCACCAACAGGGCTGCCGCCTGTCAGGTCACCGATACACGGAACCGCCTGAGAAGTGGCACCGAGCCATGGCCCGGCACCTCACCCCTTCGGGAGGAGAGACACCAACTCAGCGGAGCCCCCCTCCTCACCAGCGATGCCCCTGCCACGAAACGAGCCACCGTCGCAGATGGCAACGATGCACCAGGCGCGCGTCGATCTCCAAGCGCCCAAATCCACACAACGGAAGTCCGCACGAGGTCGCTAAAGCTCGCCCTGGGAGCGGATGCCCCAAGCGGTGATCGACCACGCGGAGATCGACCACCCAGCGTGATCGACCGCCCAGCGAAGGTCACAGACCTCCCTGCCACGATCACCGACCGCCTACCTTTGGCGAAGACCATATGCAGGCGAACACTCACCTACAGCGCGAGCAAAACGAAGCTGCACCCAGGGCCGCTCCCCAGCAGCAAGCCATGACAGGGCAACCCGCCAAACCCCGACGAACGCAAGGTTCGCACCACAGATCAGGCGCTCCCCAGGCCACCTATCACCATCACAGTCCGGAACCCAAGGTCACTCGCCTGAGCAGTGCCAGCCGCCTCACCCGACACCCCAACACGCCCCCGCCGTGTCGGCCGCCGGCGCAGGCCCAACGCCTGCCGCCCCACTCCACCCACATCCGAAGCGACGACACTCATTCCATCATCGCAAGCCACTTCACGTGCGCTCCCCCGAACGGCCCCCTACGAGCCCCGACCGCATCCATCAGCCACCGCGCACTCGCTTCCGCCCCAGCGATCAACTCAGGCGGATACCCCAGCACCACCTGATGCTCAGCGAACTCGTCCTCATCGTCGAGGATGAGCCGCCCATCCCGCTTTCTGATCACGTCGAGATCGAGATCCAACATGGTGACCTCGTCATCCCGCCACTCGGGAACCGTGGTGACATCCACGTAGACCTCGGTGCGATGCGGTGCAGCATTGAACGATGCCGCCCACCAGGCATCCCGCGGGAACAGCATGATCGCGTGGTTGTCCCAGGTGATGGCCGGCCCATCCCCCTTGCGCGCAACCGTCCCTCCGGGCACGGCCACCCACACCCCATGTTGATCATCTCCGAGCACCGTGCCCGGATGGTTCCAGTGCAATGCCCCGCCGTACTTCCGAAACACCACCCGTACATCACTCATAGAACAAATCTACTTTTCGTCCACCTCCACCACGAGAGCTGAGAGGGCACCCCTCTCGTCCCCTCCTCTGCTCCGCCCTCTCCCAGGCCCCTGAGACCTTGCCCTCGCCACAGACTCAGCCCCAACCCTCAGCTGCCTGCTACCGCACCATGCAGCAGCCCTCCGGTACGCCGCACAGCACAGACCTCAAACCACTCAACGCTGCCACCCGAGAGTCAACGAACGTTCCCCTGACCAACTCACGGAGACAAGCCAGCCATCAGCGGCCATTCCTGATCAGCCACCACCCGAGACCACCGAGGGACTTGAACTTGAACCAGAAACACAGCTCGAACACGACTTCTAGTGCGCACCGAGCGCACTCAGACTTCCGAAGTGCAGACAACAACGACGAGCGCCCTGCACTCCCAACCGATCCAGCGCCAGCTCCCTCGCGCTATACCAAGGCCGCCACGCTCTCCCCACGCCGGAAAGTCGCCTCGATCTGAGCAGTCACGCCCTCATCAGAACAGAGCCCATCATGCATCAGCAGGAGCGCATCCCCTTCAACACGCTCAGCCAGCGCATTCCACCTTTACTCGTACGCACTTCAATCGAGCCACGAGGAACTCCTGCAACCGCACCCCATATACCACCAAGTCCCCGCATGCCCACAAACAACATCAGCCTTGATAATTGGCGACCTACCGCCCACATAGTCGGGCTTTTCACCGTTCCCGCCCCCGATCACACACCCCCAATCAAAGAACGCCCCAAGGAGCCCCTTACCACTCTTCTCGAATCCCGCTTAAATAGTGAGCCGTGGCAACACGCGCGACTTGACCGATAAAGCATGGGACCGGATCGCCCCCCTACTCCCAACTGCCGCAAGCCCTGGCCGCCCGCGGCGTGGACATCGGCAAGTAGTGAACGGAATCCTGTGGCGTTTTGAGACCGGATCGGCCTGGCGAGATATGCCCAAATGCTATAGCCCCTGGCAAACCTGCTACGAACGGCACAAACGCTGGACCGAGGACGGGACGTGGGCACGAGTCCTGGCGGAAGCACAAGCCACAGAGGACCCCACCCCTCCGTAGAGCACCGCCCTCCCTCCAACCCACGCAACCTATGGCCCTCAAAAAGACACAAACCCCACTAGACAATCTCCTCAAATCTGCAGCAATTCCTCATAACACGCAAAGAAGGCAGTTAATTCGCCACCCCCGAACCGTCCACCTTCACCATTCCGCCAGCATCAAGATAAGAATTCGCTCCCACAACTAGGCCACCGGCTAGTAATCTTCACCCTGAGCAAGCCGAAACACTGAACAGTTTCCCCACCAGCCTGTTCGAAGTAGGACAGATCGATCCGATATCGGATCCCATAGACACCCGCGCGGGCACTTAGAATCCCCCTCCATTTTGCCCGCGCGGGCACCTACCGGTTCCTCCATCTCCGGCCCGCGCGAGCACAACCCCTACACCTGTGCCCGCGCGGGCCGCCCCTTCGGATCGGGCACTTCCATACGAACCCGCCAGCGATGTCCACACCGAAGATCCACGAGCTACGCAAGCGCTGCCCCCAGCAGGCGAGAAGACGGCGAGCGGGCACCAAGTCCCCTCCTCCCCGAAGGGACAACCGCCTTCATCACAGTCAAACTGAGCATGTAACGCGCCTCAGCATGTCCACCCTCAGTACGCACCCCATGCTGCTTGCGCCGACCCCTGGCTGCCGAGGGCGGCCGGCGCCGACTGCCTGTCCGCGCCGGCCGCTGCTCGCCGCCGCCTGGCATCCTGCCCCCCTCAAGCCAACGGCCAACGACTCCAGCCGCACCTCTCCGGAGCGGGCATGCCTGGGACACCCAAGGACCTACATCACCCGGCTCCAGCGGAACCCCTCCGGATGACACCGGCTCGCTCACGGCGGAACACGATTCCCCCTGTCGCTGGTCGATGCCGGCTTGGTCGACGAACACACCTCCTGGTCCAATCCGCCGTCCCAGGCGCGGATGACGCGAATCGCCCCTGGCAACGCCAACCCTGAAGCCAAAAGCGAGAGCGCCTCCAGCAGCGGAGCCGTCGCCCACGTCTTCACGGCGTAGCCATGACGGAGCCTGATCGGTCACGTCTTCACGGCGTAGCCATGATCGAGCCTGATCGTGACTACGGTCCACCCTTCGCCCCGGATAAGGCCCTAAGCAGCCGGGAATCGATCAAGCTCGATTGCCACGCATCCAACAGTTGATGGCTCCCGCAGCGGCCTGAACCCGCCGCCAGAAGTCCGCCCGCCCCTCCAACAGACCCAGAGTACGAAGTGCGACTGGAGTACTCACTTCCTCACCTCCAGACGACCGGCGGCAAGCAACCGTTCCGATACGCACAAATCGGCTTCCCACAAGTCCCGTCCTCCGGCCTTGCGGAATCCGCATCTTGCGAAGATCCCCGACGACCAGAGAAAACACTGAGCAGGGGGCGATCCAGCCCCTGTTGCATCACGGTCTTGCGGAAACCAGCCCACTTTCGTAGGCCGCGATAACCAACTGTGCTCTGTCACGAGCGTCCAACTTCGCACGCAAGCGGCCGATATGCGTCTTGATGGTGGCCAAGCTCAACCGCAAATGGTCAGCGATCTCCCCATTGGACAGCCCACGAGCGATCAGCAGCAGCACTTCCCTCTCTCGTTCCGTCACCCTGTCCAGCCCCTGTGGCCGCTGCGCCACTGGGGTCTTCGTGAACTCCTCGATCAAGCGTCGCGTCACCGTTGGCGCCAGCAAAGCCTCACCGCTCGCAACCACACGAACGGCAGCGAGCAGGTCCGCAGGCGGCGTGTCCTTAAGTAGAAACCCACTCGCACCGGCCCGAAGTGCGTCGTAGACATATGCATCCAGATCGAACATCGTCACCACGAGAACCCGCGAGACATCCCCGATACGCCGAGTCGCCTCAATGCCATCCATGTCCGGCATACGAACATCCATCAGCACCACATCGGGTCGATGCTCCAAGACGACTGCCACTGCTTCAGCACCGGTTGATGCCTCGCCCACCACTGTCATGTCAGGCTCGGAGTCGACCAGCATCGTGAAGCTCCCCCTGAGCAGAGCTTGATCGTCAGCAACGACCACCTTGATCACGAGACCTCCTGATACGGCAGACGCGCGAAGACGCGGAATCCTCGTCGAGGCAGACTTCCCGCTTCAAGGACTCCGCCGTACATCATGACCCGCTCCCGCATCCCGATCAGTCCGTGGCCGGAGCCGCCTCCGGGCGACACACGCCTTGCTGGGCCCTCGTCCACCACCTCGATCCGCACCTCGCCCCCATCCGTTATGACAGAGACCTGACAGCGAGTAGGTGAGGCATGCTTGACCACGTTCGTGAGTGCCTCCTGCACGATGCGATAGACGGACAACTCCACGCCATCGGGCAACCGTCTTCCCTCCGCCGCACCACCTTCTCGTTGTTCCCCCACTCCATGCGCGGCGACGACTCCCCCGAACAGGCCTTCATCCGAGGCATGGTCATCGTCCCAACGCATGGCCTGTGCCCCGTCAAGAGGCCCTCCTACTTCGCGAGGCCCCGTTCTTGGCCGCCCCAGTGGCGTGTCTCCAGCTTTACCCCGCAGCCCCGTCCTTTCCTGGCCGGCCTCATCTCCACCGATCCGGAGATCAAGCTCGACCTCGACCCCAGCTTGCCTGGCCTGCTCCACCAAACCCTCCAGGCCCGCGATACCCGGAACGGGGACGAGATCTGGCAGTTGGGTCGAACGCAGCATGCCTAGAAGATGACGCATCTCCACCAGAGCACCCCGGCTGGCGGTCTCGATCACACGCAAGGCGTCGTGTGCTTCTTCCGGCCTGGTCGCCAGCACGTGATTGGCCACACCCGCCTTTACCGCGATCAATCCCACGCTGTGAGTCACGACATCGTGCAGTTCCCGCGCGATGCGTAACCGTTCCTGCGTCACTGCATGCTCGGCCATTCGCCCGGCCTCACGAGCGGCGTACAACCTGCGTTCCCGGACGGCCCGCCCTATGGTCCAGGCTCCGCCGAGCGCCGCGATGCCGACCAGCGGTCGATCGATGTGCACGAGCCAAGCAGGCGTGCCCCCGCGCGGCGCGCCACCTGCGACCACCAGTCCCAACACACTGATCATGCTGACCACACCGATGGCCGAGGACGGCAGCACGGCCCCGAACCTGTCGGACATCGCCACGATATAGATCGCGTAAGCGGGTGCGATGCAGGCGTATCCCACCACGTCAGCTGCAACTGCGAAGATGGCGAGCGTCAGCGTGAAACAGAAGACAGGCAGAGGCCACAGCCTTCGCACCGCCAAAGGCAGGCCCAGCGCGAACGGGAGGGCGATCTTCAACCACGGTGGCACCCCGGGCGCGGTGACCGCCGCTGTGACGAACACGAACGCGAACCCCAGCCCCGCCACCAGATCGAGCACGATCAGCTGACCGCGGCTCCAACGCCTGGCGAAGAAGGGATGGTTCTCGTTCACGCGTTGAACGGTAGCCTCTCGCCGAGCTGAGCACGTCAGCCCAGGGTCTGACCTTGAAGTTCGAACCGTGGTCTGATGCGCCGCCGGCCCGGCATGCTGCATCTTCTTCAGCGTGATCGAACTTCAGCACCTCACCAAGCGCTACAACGACACGCTCGCCGTGGACGATCTGTCCTTCAAGGTCGAGCCGGGCCATGTGACGGGTTTCCTCGGCCCCAACGGCGCCGGCAAATCCACCACGCTGCGCCTGATCCTCGGCCTGGACGCGCCGACCTCCGGCCAGGCGCTGGTCGAAGGCCGACGATATGCCTCCTTGCGCAAGCCCATGTTCAAGGTGGGGGCGCTGCTCGACGCGAGTGCGGTCCATGGCGGGCGCAGCGCCTACAACCATCTGCTCTGCCTGGCCACCACCAACGGCATCGGTGCCACACGCGTGGCCGAGGTGCTTGAGCAGGTCGGGTTGGCGAGTGTGGCACGAAAACGCGTGGCCGGCTTCTCCCTCGGCATGAAGCAGCGACTCGGCATCGCCGCTGCGCTGCTCGGCGATCCTGGTGTGCTGCTGTTCGACGAGCCCGTCAACGGCCTCGATCCCGACGGGGTGCGCTGGATCCGCGACCTGATGCGGTCACTGGCCGCCGAGGGCAGGACCGTCCTGCTCTCCAGTCATCTGATGAGCGAGATGGCCTTGACCGCTGAACGCATCGTGATCCTCGGCCGGGGGCGGTTGGTAGCGCACACCACGGTCAACGAACTGACGGCGCGCTATCCCTCGCTGGAAGACGCCTATATGGCTCTGACGGCGAGCAGCGTCCAGTTCGGGGCGGCGAGATGAGGATGGCCCTGCTGGCCGAATGGCTGAAGCTCCGGTCAGCGACTTCCACCTGGCATGCCATGGGTGCGGCGGCTCTCATGGCGGTGCTCGGCGTGTTCTGGACGCTCTATGTCAACGACCTCGCCGAAGATCGAGGGACGCTGCAGGCAGCCGCGCCGGAACAAGGGCTACTGCCGCTCCTTCAGATGAGCCTCACCGTGCTCGGCGTACTGGCGGTCACGTCCGAATACGCGACAGGAATGATTCGCGCCAGTCTTACCGTCGTTCCGCGGCGCGGCACCTTACTTCTGGCCAAGGCCGTCGTCGTCGGCCTGGCTACGTTGACAGCGGCTCACGTCATCCTTCTGGTCACCTATTCGGCGAGCCGTCTGATCGCCCACGACCACCGGCTGGGCTTCAACGAGACTTCGCTGGCCGACGACGTGCCGATGCTGTTGGCCGCGGGGATCTCGGTGACTGCGCTGGCTCTGGTGGGGCTCGGCCTGGGCATGGCCACGCGGTCGACGGCTGGCGCGCTCATCTCGGTCGTGGTTCTGCTGTTCGTCCTGCCCGGTGTTGTCGTATACCTACCTGCGCCGTGGAACACGCGTGCCGCATCACTGCTGCTGCCGAACCTGGTTCCCCAACTGGTCGGCGACCGCCTCTCGGCCCGGCTCGGAGACGGCCTTCTTCCGCCTTGGGCCGCGCTCCTGGTCCTCCTGGCCTACCCGTTGATCGCGCTCGTTGCCGGTTTCATCTTGCTCAAACGGAGGGACGTATGAGTGTTCTTACCTCAGAGTGGCTGAAGGTCCGTTCGGTCCGCTCTTCTTATCTCATCGTCGGCATCAGTCTCGGCACGATCCTTCTGGGCCTTGCCTTGGCCTCCATGGCGGCCGGCATGTACGACGACGCCCCTGCGGAGCAGCGTCCGACTGCCCGGATAGCGGATCTGGAGGAGGTTCTGGTGATCGTGCCGCAGCTCTGCATGGGCGTCCTGGGCACGTTGGCCGTCACATCTGAATACACCACCGGCTTGATCAGGACGAGTCTGACGGCCATCCCCCGCAGATGGCCGCTTCTCACTGCGAAGGCCGCCGTAATCGGGGCATTGAGCTTGGTCATTGGCCCGGTGGCGGTGTTCGGGACGTATTTCGTCTCACGTTGGGTGCTTGGCGACCGATTCTCCGGCGTATATCTGACCTCGTTCGCGGACAGGCTTCCGTTCCTGCTCGTCACCAGTTCCACGGTTGTGGTCTTCGCGCTGCTTGGCTTGGGATTGGGCGCGCTTCTGCGATCCGCCACCGGTGCGATCGCCTTGTTGGTGGGGCTGATCTATGTGATCCCGATGATCGTGGGCAACATCCCGGAGCCCTGGAGTGAACGGCTGGGCTCGATCATGATCGGCGCGCTTCCCCGCGAGATCACCGGCGACATCATCACCACGTCGGTGTACGGGTCACTTCTGTCTCCGCCTGCGGCCGCCACCGTACTGGTGTTGTACGCGTTTCTTCCCCTGCTGACCGCCATCTGGCTCATACGCAGGAGGGACGCTTGAGATGCCCGCCCCATGGACCTTGTTGAGAGGCATCCTCCGCCGTCTCGTTCCCCAACTGCGGGTACGGCAGGCTCAGGTGCCTGCCGTACCGCTCAGTGGCTCAGACTTCGACCACGACGGGAATGATCATGGGTCGGCGGCGGTAAGTGTCGCTGACCCAACGGCCGACCGTGCGGCGCACGACCCGGCGGATCTCCTGCATGTCGACCACGCCATCCGCGGCCTTGTCCTGAAGAGCTCTTTCGATCTGCGGAATGAACTCCTCGAACTGCGCCGGATCGATGCCGGATCCTCGTGCGTGGATCTCCGGGCCGGCGGTGAGCTTGCCGGTGGCGGAGTCGACCACGACGACCACCGAGATGAACCCTTCGTCGCCGAGAATCCTGCGGTCCTTCAGCGAGGTGTCGGTGATCTCGCCCACCGAGGTGCCGTCGACATAGACGTACCCGGCGTGAACCGCTCCCACGATCCTCGCTCTGCCGTCGACCAGGTCCACCACGACGCCGTCCTCGGCGATCACGATGTGGTCGTCGGGAACACCGGTGAGCGCGGCGAGCTTGGCGTGCGCCCGCAGGTGCCGCCATTCGCCGTGAACCGGCATGAAGTTCGAGGGGCGAGTCAGGTTGAGGACGTAAAGGAGCTCGCCCGCGGCCGCGTGGCCGGAGACGTGCACCTTGGCGTTGCCCTTGTGCACGACACGAGCGCCCCACCTGGTGAGTCCGTTGATCACCTTGTTGACCGCGGTCTCGTTCCCCGGCACCAGCGACGACGCCAGCAACACGGTGTCACCGTCGGCGATGCGGATCGGATGATCGCGATTGGCCATCCTCGACAGCGCCGCCATGGGCTCGCCCTGAGAACCGGTGCAGACCAGCACCACGTCTTCCGGCGGCCACTGCTCGATGTCGCGCGAGTCGACGATCAACTCCGGCGGCACCTTGAGGTAGCCCAGATCACGAGCGACGCCCATGTTCCGGACCATCGATCGGCCCACCAGGGCGACCTTGCGGCCGTGCCTGGCCGCGGCATCCATCACCTGCTGAATGCGGTGCACGTGCGAGGCGAAGCTCGCCACGATCACGCGCTGCTCGGAGGTGCGGATCACCTCGTCGATGACCGGCCCGATCTCCCGCTCACTGGTGACGAAGCCCGGCACCTCGGCGTTGGTGGAGTCCGACATCAGCAGGTCGACGCCCTCGGTGCCGAGCCTGGCGAAGCCGCCGAGGTCGGTGAGCCGGCCGTCGCTCGGCAACTGGTCCATGCGGAAGTCGCCGGTGTGCAGGACGATGCCGGCGGGCGTCCTGATCGCCACGGCCAGCGCGTCGGGGATCGAGTGGTTCACCGCGAGGAACTCGCAGTCGAAGGGCCCGAAGGTGTGCCGTTCGCCCTCGACGACCTCGACCTTGGTCGGCTGGATCCGGTGCTCGGTCAGCTTGGCCTCGATCAGGGCCAAGGTGAGCCTGGATCCGATGAGCGGAATGTTGCGCCGCTCGCGCAGAAGGTAAGGTACCGCCCCGATGTGGTCCTCGTGGGCGTGGGTCAGCACGACGGCTTCGATGTCGTCGAGCCTGTCCCTGATGTATTCGAAGTCGGGCAGGATCAGGTCGACGCCCGGCTGATCGGGCTCGGGGAACAACACCCCGCAGTCGACGATCAGCAGTCGGCCGTCGTATTCGAAGACGGCCATGTTCCTGCCGATCTCCCCCAACCCGCCGAGCGCGACGATGCGCAGGCCGCCGTAAGGCAGCTCCGGCGGGGGGCCAAGCTCAGGATGCGGATGGCTCATGCCCGGCCCCCATGGTCAAATCGTGTTCTCAAAACTCCCGGTTCCTCCCCGTTCCTATGCGTCTGTCAACTTCACCCCGCCGGCTACCAGGCAAGCGCGCAGCTCGGCGATTTGCTTCTCTGTCGCGGCCACGAGCGGCAGACGTACCGGTCCCGCCGGCACACCCACCAAGCTCAGCGCCGCCTTTGCCATGATCGCGCCACCGGCCTTCAGCATGATCCCGTCCACTACAGGGGCCACCTGGCCGTGTACCTCCAGCGCTTGCTTCACGTCGCCGCTCCTGTGCAACTCGATCATGCGAGCCAGTTCGGAGCCCACGACATGTCCGACGACGCTGACGAACCCTGCGGCGCCGAGGGACAGCCAGGCCAGGTTGAGCAGGTCATCGCCGGAGTAGAAGACGAGATCGGTCGCCGTCATGACCTGGCTGGCGGCGAACAGGTCGCCCTTTGCGTCCTTGACGGCCACGATGCGGTCGTGCTGCGCCAGACGGATCAACGTCTCGGTCTTGATCGGCACGCCGCTGCGCCCAGGGATGTCGTAGAGCATCACCGGGAGCTCGGTGGCGTCGGCCACGAGGGTGAAGTGCTGGTAGAGCCCCTCTTGCGGGGGCTTGTTGTAGTAGGGAGTCACCACCAGCAGCGCGTGGGCGCCCACCTCCGCCGCCTGCTTCGCGAGCTTGACGGTGTGGCGGGTGTCATTCGTCCCCACTCCCGCCACTACGGTGGCGCGGTCGCCAACGGCCTCCAGGACGGCGCCGACGATTCGTCGCTTCTCATCGTCCGAGGTGGTGGGCGACTCGCCTGTCGTCCCATTGACGATCAGGCCATCGTTGCGCTGCTCGTCCACCAGGTAGGTGGCCAGGCGTCGTACGCCTTCGTAGTCGACGTCGCCGTCAGAGGTGAACGGCGTGACCATCGCGGTCAGCATGCGACCGAAGGGCGCTTCGGCGGTTCCAGTTGGCGATGCCATAGTGCGAACGCTACCTGGATTCGGAAAAACGTTGGACGTCGCCACCCCGCTTTGCCCGCCCGACGGAGCGATTTGCCCTCATTCGCAGGCATTTGGAGGAGCAAGGTGACAAGGATGACTGCGCGGGGTAACCCGATCTACTTCGCTCGCGATCACCCCGCCGGCAGCCGAGTCCCCATCATCTCCCTCCACACCAGCCTTTCCTTGGACGGGACCGAAAAGGGAAGATCAGCCACCGCCCGGCGCCCCTACCGGGACAGTTCGATCTGGTACCTGATGAAGCCCCTGTTCTCGGCCACCTTGTCGTAGAGACGGCGCGCGGTGCTGTTCGATTCGTGGGTGTTCCAGTAGACACGGGAGCAGCCGCCATCCCGAGCCCAGTCCGCGACAGCCTCGATCAGTTTGCGTCCCACTCCCCTGCCCCGCACATCGGGAGCGGTGAACAGATCCTGGAGATAGCAGACGTCGGCGTCAGGGGCCGAGGTGCTGGCATGGACCAGGAAGTGGGTGATGCCGACGAGCCGCCCGTCCAGTCTCGCGCCGAGGGCGTGCATCCGAGTGTCTGCCTGGAACTCCTGCCAGGCCCGTCCGTACATCTCGTCCGGTTCGACTCGCTGATAGAAGTCGATGTACGCCCGGAACAAGCTCTCCCAGGCGTCTCGGTCGGACGGCATGAGCTTGCCAACGCTGATCACATGGTCTCCTTACGGGCACGGCCTCAGACAGCCGGGCCCACAGGATGGACCGGGCCGACGACTAGGACGAAGACGGAAGCTCACAACCTAGGGAGAAGGTGGCCCTCTACAACACGGCCACTTCTTCGGGATATCAGAAGACCACTCAGCCTGATGCTGACCGCCTCTCATGAGGTATGCGTCACGAAATGCAGCCGCTGTCGCCAGCCACCAATCAGAGCGGCGCTCCAACGCTGCACCGCTCCACAACCCCTCGGCGAGAGCACTGAGCCGCGGGGAACCCCGCCGACTGACAACTTCTGTCGGCGCTGACCGCTCTCCAGGCACTGACGGCGCTCCAGGCACCGATAGCTCTCCAGGCGCTGATGGCCCTGCGGGTGCCGACGACCTTGCGGGTGCTGAGGGACGGTTATGACGGCCCTGGAGGTACGGGGGTTCTCCTTGGCGCTGCCCTCTCGGCCGCAGAGCACCCACAGCTGGGACTGTTGCAGTGGCTGATCACGTGCGCCCCGTTCCGCCCGTCACTCTCCGCGTCAGCGAGCACGCGTGGTTGTTGCTGTCACGGCAGTCGGGTGCATGGACAGGGCGGCTTGGCGCTGTTCTCGTTCCCATTCGACAGGTTCTTCTCTCAGCGCTCCGCTGTCGGCGCGCCCCCAGCCGTGGATCCGGCAGGGTGGTTGCGACATGCCATGAAAAGGCAGGAACCGGAGCTCAACGGACCGAATGAGCTGCGCAAGCATGCCTCGACGGCTGCACTCGAGGGGCGCGCATTGGAAGAGGCCGCCGATATGTGCTCGGGGGTACACACATCGACGACCTCTACCGGAGAATCGGTGTCCCTTACATCAGCGTTACTGGGTTTCTCCGATAATTTTTCGCCATCGCAAAGTTGGGGCTCCAGCAGTCATCGATGACGGTCGGTTACCTGTCGAATACGGCAACATGGGGCAACGCCTCACACGAACCCCCAGGGATGGACTAGTGGCCACCTCAGATCCGGTCTACCTGCGTGTCGTCGAAGACATCCGGCGGCAGATCCTCGACGGCACCCTCCCCCCAGGCGCGCCCATTCCCTCACGGGCGCAACTGACCCGTAAGTATCAGGTCGGTGAGACCGCTGCCCGTCACGCTCTACGTGTGCTCGCGGGTGAGGGTCTCATCATCGGCCGTGTCGGTTCAGGCCATTACGTCAGGGACCGTCCAAATTTGACCCCCTTGCATCGATGGCGCTTCCTGGACCACCCCGCGCCGTTCGCGTCCGACCTGCAGTCCCAAGGCAGGCGCGTGACGTGGGATTGGCACAGCGAACCGGCTGACGCCAGCCCCGACATCGCCAGACGTCTACGCATCGACGAACATTCCACGCTGACCAGAACGCACTACGTCTTTCGGGGCGACGGTAAGCCGATCCAACTTGTCACCGCCTACGAGCCGATGGCGTTCGTCGCCCACACCGAGGAGGAACGCCGCAGCTTGGTCGCGAGGATGTACGCGCACGGCATAAAGATCACTGAGGTCGTCGAGAGCATCCACACCCGGGTGCCTCAACCGGCCGAGAGCGATGCGCTCGATCTGGCGGCAGGGGTTCACGTTCTGCATGTCGAACGTACGCACTGGGCAGGCGAACGTCCTGTCGAGACCAGCGACATCGTCATTCCAGGTGACCGCTTCAGAGTGATGTACAGCATGCCCGTCTGACCGGTTTGGGCTCCGGGTGGCGCCGCGCCTCGCCGCCTGGAGCCTCACGTACCCATACAAAGGTCCCCTGGGAAGGGATACCTCAAGGAACCGAAAGACCCACAAGGCCGAGCGCAATCCGCCTACTGATCTGGCCGGAGGATGCGGTAAGACGCGCCATGAGGCTCCGAAAGCGATCTCCCTGCACTCGGAACATAACAACTTCTCTTCCGGCAGCAGATCACCTACGCCCTCGGCATAGGAGTTCGCGTCAGACCAGGTCGAGAGCTCCTTGGAAGCCTGAGCTGCGGACCAGGATTCTCACCTGCTTCCGATCAGCCTTGGCGACGGGCGTCCACGCCACTGCACAGGCTTCACTGTTCGTAGATCAAGCTGGGCGATCCGCCGTTGATCGCGACTTGCGCCTCCAGGTGAGGAACGCCTCACCTTCTTGATCCGTCAGTGGTCAGTGTCCTGCACAGGCCTCCGGGCAGTGGGACGTGATCAGCCGTGCAGTCGCACGCGAAAAACCTGGCGACGTCAGTGGTCATCCTCGCGATAATGGCCGACGTGGAGCAGATGGCCGACGTGGAGCAGATCGAGGTCGTCGTCGCGCATAACGAGCGCGCGACCCTGCGTGCCGGCGACGTGTTCCTGAAGATCGACGCCGATCAGACGCGCACCGACATCGAGGTCGAAGCGATGGCCATGGCGCCGATCCCGACCCCGGAGGTTTTGTGGCGTAAACCGCCCGTCCTCGCGCTCGCCACTGTTCCAGGGACGGCACTCGGCCGTCTGGGCGAGCCGTCTGTCGCGTCGCCGGCGGCATGGGCCGCGGTGGGTGCCGCCGTACGGATGCTGCACGACGCGCCCCTGCCACCATGGCCCGGACAGAGCCTGGACGAGGTCACATCGCGTCTCGACGCCGAATGCGAGTGGCTCGTCACGAACGGCGTCCTTCCAACCGACCTGGTCACGCGCAATCGTGAGGTTGCCGAGGCTGCGCTCCGGCCATGGAAGCCGGTGTTCACGCACGGCGATTTGCAGATCACGCACGTGTTCGTCGACGGTGACGAGGTCACCGGCGTGATCGACTGGTCCGAGGCGGGCCAGGGTGATGCCCTGTTCGACCTCGCCATCTTGACGCTCGGACATGAGGAGCGCTTGGGCGACGTCGTCGCCGGCTACGGGGCCGATGTCGACCTCGACGTGATCCGCGGGTGGTGGTCCTCGCGAAGCCTGCTGGCGATCAGATGGCTGATCGAGCACGGCTTCGACCCGTTCTCGCCAGGCTGCGAGGTCGACGTGCTGAAGTCCCGGATGTGAGCTGGCTGAGCTGACGGCCAGGAGCGCCGTTCCGCAGCATCGCGCGAGGCATGTCCGCGAATGCGTCGTCTTCCTGACCGACGATGTGATGACCTGGAAGACCGCAAGCAGCCGAGCGACGAGCCGAAGCGCGACTTGAGCCGACCATACGCCCCAGCTGCCGACAGCGGGTGTCGCGAACATGCCCAGGATGAAGCCTCGGTGTGGCTCAAATGGCTCGCGATCGGCGAGATCTCCGAACCGACACCAGCGAGCCGCGCTGCCCATACCGGAATCAGCGTGGCAACCATCGCTTCGGCGAGCGAGATTTCAATGAAGCCATCAATGCACCTTTCGGAACTATGGGCTTGGATGACGAAAAATCGCCTGGCCCAGATTCCGGCTCTCCTTACTAGCATGACATCGAATGTCCGAGCATTCTGTCACTCTTTCGAAGGCGAACGAGAGGGGTCGAGAGCTTGCGGTGGGATCGCAAGCGGCGCCGTCAGGCGCCTCGGACAAGGGCCTTGAGCGTCCACCACCGTCAACAGGCTCAACATCGAAGCTGGTAAACCACGTGTTCCGCCAGACAACCGCAGGGCGCAGGAGAAGATCCCCCGCACCATGCCACGCGAGATCACTCGTCTGCTGGCTTGGTTCGTGTCACGGCATTGCGATGGCGGCCGTCCTCGCATTCGCGACCCACGGCCGCCATCGACGCACCCCAAGCGCGACATATCAGCTCCCTGCATCCCATATCGGACTGGAATTCGGAGCCTGAGATTGTCGGTCCTCGTTGATAGAACGGGTGCGGAGGTTGCGAATGCGAGTCAAAGATCTGCACGAGCGGGATCGGCCGCGAGAAAGGCTTATGTCGAGCGGCGCGGCGGTACTTGCCGACCGGGAACTGCTGGCCGTCCTGCTCGGCTCCGGCTTCCGTGGGGCGAGCGCGCTGGAACTGGCCAGTCAAGTCATCGAACACTGCGGCGATCTCGATGCACTCGGGCGCGCTGATCCGCATCGGCTGCTCAGACTACGAGGCATAGGGCCGGCCAAGGCCGCGCGGGTGGCGGCGGCCTTTCATCTCGTACGGCGTGCAGCGTCGGAACCTGCGCGGATGCGCATCGCCAGCACATCCGACCTGGCAGAGGTCTGCGCACCCTTACTGCGTGGCCTCGGGCATGAACGCTTCGTTGTGGTGGTGTGCGATACGCGGGGTGGCGTGCTGAAACGTTCGGTGTTGACGGAGGGCGGCGCCGATCACACGACGGTGCCCGTGCGGGAGACGATCTCCCTTGTGCTCACCACCGGTGGCGCCATGTTCGGCGTTGCCCACAATCACCCTGGAGGCTCTCTCGATCCCAGCGAGGCCGATCTGGAAGCCACGGCCCGCCTCGCCGAGGCCGCCCGAACAGTCGGACTGCGTCTCCTCGACCATCTGATCATTACGGATGCGGCTTGGAGGCGGATCTCCATGTGAATCATCTTCATCCAGGACCTCGACGGATGTTTGAACGCGGGGGCCCGAAAGTAACCTTCCTCCGACGGTGTCGACCAGGAGAAACGCATGAGGTGGCCATGAGAGCCTAATGACACGAGTTGAGGGCGTAATAGACGTCGGCCGGCCAACAGACTCGCCCAAGCGCGGTCCCGCGCATCCCGGAGAGCACGGGACCACGCTTTTCTTTCTGGCGAATGGATTCAGCGGGGCGAGGGGCCGACAGTAAGAACGGACCACGGCCCCTGACCTTCTCGATGGCTGACAGAACACGGAAACCCGCAACTGCATCCGCCCGCCAAGGAAGCCTGAGGCGGTGGCTCCGAGACAGATCGCCCATGACCAAGGCTCAATCTTGGCCACCCGAGAAGGCTTTGGGCCAGATTGTCCATTGTCTCGAAAATAGCGGCTGTTCGCGTGACACGTGACTGTTGAGCGCAAGACGGTAGTCATGAGGAATGGTCGATGATGGTCTACGTCCCCGTCACGGTTGCTCGGAAATTTTGGCCAATCCTTGCCGATCTGCTGCGCTGGCTATGACGGAGAAGGCACACTGGTTCCTGCGGCCATTGCAAGCCTCCTTCACCCCTTGAATGTTGCTATTCGAGGGAGACTTGCGATGGCCGTCCTTATTGTCCTGGTGACGCGGGTGAGAGTAGAAAGCAGTCGAGGATAGGAATAAATGCGCCATACGGACCTGACGAATGCGGAGTGGGAACGGCTGGTGCCGTTGCTGCCTGATGGCGACATTGGACGCCGGCGGCACGGAGACCAGCGAATGCTGATCAACGGGGTGCTGTACCAGGCGCGAACCGGGTCGCCTTGGCGCAGCCTCCCGGATCGGTTCGGATGTTGGATCACCGTCTACAAACGGCAGCGCCGCTGGGCGGCGGACGGAACGTGGGGGCGTCTGCTCAGGGATGTGCAGGCCACGCAAGGCATCGGCAGCCACATGAACAGGGATGTTGTGGTGCATCCTGGTGCTGTCATGACTTACGACGTCGGCTCTTCGGCTGGGGCTGCGCGCGAGGCAGGGGCCGGATCGGTACAGCAGAGAGATCCGGTGCTGGCGAGCCTGGAACTCCGCCTGACCGAGGTGATCAGGATGAGGAAACGTAAGGGTTGAAATGAGGGGGCTGGTGCTGGCTGGCGCCTGTTGGTGCTTCGGTAGGGTGACTGCCGTCCCGGCTTGATCGGCCTGTTTGTGATCGAGGGCCGGCAGGGAGACGCGGCGTGGCGCGTCACATGGGAGCAATCAAGTCCGCCGGCCAACATCACGCGTCAGGCCGATCATCGCCTACTCGCCACGCTCCTGGGCTACAAGAGGGACTCTTCCTGGGTTGTCCGTTGCAGGTTGCTCTGCGGCTAATGGTGGGGGTCAGCTAGAGGGTTTTGCCTGTGCGGTTGACGAATCGGCCGTAGTGGGCGCCGGATGTTGCCAGGGTGACGACCGCGTCGGCGCCCTTGGGAACGGCTGTGGGGCTGCTGTTGCCGTTGGCATGGGCTGCGGTTGCCGTTGAGTTTGTCGCGGTGTAGCCGAGGATGGGCGGCGTTTCGGATGCCAGGCAGGGCCTTGGCCTACCCGGCAGTCAGCATCGTGAGCGTTGCCTCTGAGGGGTATCGACCCGCGATCACAGGCGACTCCGCTCGGAGGGGCACTGTCGTGGGCGAGCGAGCTTGGTCCGCTGCTGACAGGTCATGCCAATGCAGACAAGAGGCGCGGCGAGTGCGGTGGCGGCCTGCACGCCCCGGTCGGGACTTTTGGCGCCGAGCAGCATGGTGTGGCCGAGCTCGACGCCGTGGCGGGAGGTCTCGTGGCGCCCTGGTCGACGGTCACTGTGTGCGCAAGATGATGATCACGAGTGCTGTGTCTGGCAGCTCGGACGAGACCGAGCTTTGGCTCGCCGCGGTCGACGGCCCGCCGCTTGTCACCAACGGCGCACCTGCACGTCGGAGGTGAGCCAGTCAGCAGGGTGACATCTACGCTTTCGGCTCATTCTGCGGTCCCTGTTTTCGGGAGGCTGCCATCTCATATCAGGCTATCGGCTGGGGATTACCTGGCTTCTTTCGCCTGGTCCGCCTACATGCCGGTAATGACAGGACATAACTAGGCCACATCCGCATTTCTGCATGCTTAGCGGGGAGGCTGAGCAATGACACTCTCGATCCGGCCGCCCTCCTTAGGCGCTTGGGCTTGGCTGGCGTCCCTTTGCTGGGGCCGGCAGATTGATCCTCCTTGCCGAGGTAGTCTTATTTCCTCCGACAAGTCGGGCGGATATGGACGTTCACCGGAAAAGCGCGAGTCGGCGGAGGAAGAAAACCACTCCGGGGTGCTTTTCGGGGATCGCTTCAGACACGGGCGACTTGCCAATATGTGCTCGCAGCAAGTGGGGCCGGCCGCCGTTGGCGGGCTCCCTCGTCGTCCATCGGTAAGGGGTAGGGGTACGTGAACGTTGAGGTGGAGATCCTCGATCTACAACTCCGTCTGCAGGCACTGGAGGCTCGCTCGTGCTCAGGTGAGCGAGATGTGGTGTTGGCAGGGCTGGCTACGGCGAGGGCGGAGATCATCGAGGTTCGCTCAGGGGTCGGTCGGGATTTTGAGATCCTCAACTTCGAGATCGCACGCCTTCGGGAACGGTTTGACGAGAGCTGCAAGGCCAGCCTGGCGGAAACGTTGACGATGCTTGAGGGGCTACGGTTCCAGCTCAATGACCTTGGGCTCAGACTGGATCGCCTGTTGGCGAAAGATGATGCGTAGGTAGCATTTGAGCCCCCGGTCTAAGAGGCTGCTGACAAAGGGATTTGGTGTCGGGGCTCGGGTCAGGAAAGTGCCGGGGTGTGGTCATGATGGGGCTGTTGACCGGCGAACAGGAGCGGGCTCCCAGTAGCTGAGGTGTTGTCTAAGCAGCTCAGCGGCCAGGAGCCCGTGGTTGTCTGTCTACACGCCCGCGGCCGTGAACGCCAGCGGTTGCACCTCACCGGGATGCGCATGTCGAGGCCGGAAACCGGCATACCCATCCGATCTGGCCGATGCCGAGTGGCTGGTGCTGGAGGGCGAGGCGCGGGCGGTGATGGCCGAACTGGTCGCGGTCGCGGGCCGGCCGATGGTGCATGACCTGCGTGCGGTGTTGGACGCGATCGGCTATGTGACCCGGTACGGGATCGAGTGGCGGGCCCTGCCGGTCGACTTCCCGCCGTATGAGGCGGTGTATGCGTTCTTCCTGCGCTGGTCGCGGCGTGGTCTGCCCGAGCGGCTGGCCGGGAGGTTGCGCGGCCGGTTGCGGCTGCTGGCCGGGCGTAGTGAGCTGCCGACGGCCGGGTGCATCGATTCCCAGACGGTCCGGGCGGCCGAGACCGTCGGCGCGGTGGCCTGCGGGTACGACGCGGGCAAGAAGCTCAAGGGGCAGAAGCGGCACGTCGTGGTGGACACCCTTGGGCTGCTGTTGTGCGTGATGGTCACCGCCGCGTCGGTGCAGGACCGCGACGGCGCGCATCCGGTGCTGGCGCTGCTGCGCGAGAAGTTCTCCACCATCGCCTTGGTCTGGGCTGATGGCGGCTGTGCCGGACGGCTGGTCACCTGGGCCGGGCAGGTCCTCGGCCTGGCGGTCACGATCGTCAAGCGCAGCGACGACCTGAGCGGCTTCGTGGTGCTACCCCGCAGGTGGGTGGTGGAGCGGACATTCGCCTGGCTGGTCCGCTACCGCCGACTGGTGCGTATCTACGAACGCAAGCCCGACCATCACGAGGCCATGATCTGGTGGGCCACCGTGCATCAGATGACCCGCCGTCTGACGCGCGAACTGGCCGGCCTGCCGCCCCCTGGCCGCTGGAGCGACCCGGCGCCGCTGCCGGTCTTGTCCAGCCCCGACCGGCGCGGCAAGGTTCTGCAACTCCTGACCGCTCAGCCCTGGCACGCCTGGAGAGGAAGCGAACTGGCCGCCATTCTCGGCATCGAGAACGTCAACAGCTTCCGCGTCCAGCTGTCTCAATGGTCTCACCAGGGCTACATCAACAAGATCGGACCAGCTCTCTACGGGCCCATGCCCACCAACACTTAAGCCTTTGTCAGCAGGCTCTAAGCCGGGGGCTCTTTGTTGGGATCGCTCGACTGCTCCAACGTTTGATGGCGATGACGCTGGAGGTGGACTTCAGAGCTGGTTCGAAGCGGATCGGCCAGGAGCGGGGACGGCATCGGGAAATGGTGACGGCCATCCCGTACTCCTTCTAGGGCCTTGTCCGAGAACGAAGGAGTCAACGTGATGGCCGCGAGGAACAGTGTGCCGCCTTCGAGATGGCATGCAAAGCCGTTTTGGAACTGTGGCTCCTACTTCTCTTTTCTTGGGTCGGCTCTGGGCGGAATGCCAACGTGTCCCTCTTAATCAGGAAAATCAGGCTGAATGACAGCTCGTTGGCGAAATTGCAGTACGGCGACCGGAGGATGCGGTGTCGCCATCGTCATTGGTTGGCGCTGCCGGCCACTTAGGCGACCGCACGTTTGTAGAGAGTGTTCGTGCCGCGAGACGAACGTCCACAGGGGGCGGGCCTGCGTAGGGCCGCAGAGTCGCGTTTGAGCGGCACAGGGAGCTTGAGAGTTGCGCTCGACGGGAGGGCTGGTTTTGTCAGGCTCTCCCGGTAGGTTGCCTCAGGCAGGCAGCCAACGCGGGGTCATACTGCTGCAGGTAGCGGCTCAAGGGGCGGGTTTCTCAAGAACATGAGCCGACGATGAATACAGGTGTGGCTAGGTGCCCGGGTTATCGGGCGTTGCCGGTCAGCAGACCGTTCCAGAGCAGCAGGGTCCTGAGGGCGGAGCCCCGGAAGGTCTCCTCCGCGATCGGGATTCTGTGATTCGTACGGGTTCGACGGATGAAGCGCTGCCCTCCGATTTGGCAGAGCTCGTAGATCGTGGGCTGGCAGTGGCAGGTGTATGCCCGGACCCGTACGCGTTCGTAGGGGGAGGTCGTGGGATACCAGCGGATGGCTGTGCGGCCTGGGCAGGGTTCTGGGAGGTGGATGCCGATGCAGTGTTCGTAGTCCAGGGGGAGTACGGCCATGGGCAGAGAATACGTCTGGTTGTATCCGCTCGTCTATTCGGAAAGATGACTCTGTCTGAGCAGGCAGGAGGATATGGGAGGGCTCGTACACCTTCGTCTATGTTGCCGGTGTGCTGGACTACGACGGCGACACCCACATCTACGTACAGATCGCGAAGATCCTTCGACGGCGGGTCGAGGGGCTGGCGTCCGGGCATCCCGTGCCGAGCGAGGCCGACATTCAGCACGAGTTCGGGGTCGCGCGGACGACGGCCCGCCGGGCCATCCACGTGTTGCGCGAGGAAGGGCTCATCTACACGGTCCAGGGCGAGGGAACCTTCGTCGGTGCACCTGATGAAGCGCCGCGCAAGCAGCGGAAAGTGCCGCTCTATCGGCAGATTGCTGCCGATGTGGCCAAGCAGATCAGGGCGGGGCACTTCCAGCCCAAGCGGGCGATTCCCGGTGAGACGGCGTTGGTGCAGCAGTACGACGTGGCGCGGGAGACGGTGCGGCGGGCCATGGCGTTGTTGCGGGAGCAAGGGTGGATCTACACCGTGCCGCAGCGCGGGAGTTACGTGTCGCCCGAAGAGTCGTGGCCCCAGGATTGAGATTCACTCATCTGCTTGTATCCAGACGTCTAAGGTATGAGCATGCTCGACCGAGACGGCCCCGTGCCGATCTATGTGCAGATTGCCGAGATGATCGAGGGTCAGATTCTGAGAGGTGAGCTGCTGGCCGGCGAGGCGGTGATGAGCGAGCTGGCCATGGAGGCCGAGTTCGACGTGGCGCGGTCAACCGTCCGGAACGTGGTGCGGGAGCTGCGTCGGCGGCAGCTCGTGCACACCGTGAAAGGGAAAGGAACGTTCGTCGGGGGTACCGAGGACGGCACAGGGGACGACGGAGGCGGGAGTATGCGGGAGCTGGGTGGGGCGGTTCGGTGAGGGCGTCGGTGCGGGAGTGACGGCGACGCGGGCCGGCTCGCCTTTGCGGCGGGGCTCGTGCCCGGGGGCTCGAGTGCGTGCCTGCCGGGAGGCGGACGCTTGGCCGAGGGGCGGATGCTCGGCCCACCAGGGGCGTGGTCAGGGGTGTGTACGGGTGGTTGAGGGCCGTACTCCCCCAAGGCGGTGGCGTGGAGTGCGGGGACTGAGGGGCGGGATGCTTGGCCCAGGGGCGTGGTCAGGGGTGTGTACGGGCGGTTGAGGGCCGTACTCCCCCAAGGCGGTGGTGTGGGGCTGAGGGGCGGTGCGGTTGGTGGGGGGCGTTTGGGGGGCTGGTTGTTTTGTGCTCGGGGGTTATGTGTGGAGTAGGCGGTAGTGGAGGCAGACGATTGTGGAGGTGTCGTTCACCTCGTGGCCCAAGGATGACCAGTAGCGCTGGTGGACTTCCCGCCAGTGCTGGATCGAGGTGAATCCTTCGCCTTCTGCCTCGGCGAACTCCCACGGCACCTCGGCGAACGGCACCAGCGCCACTGAGGTGATCTCGATGGTGGCGGCCTTCTCGCCGGCGTCGTCCACGAGGATCAGGTGTTCGCCGACGTGTTCGACCTCTTCGCCTTCCGCCTCGTAGTCGAGGGGCAGGAGACCGGCGGTGGCGGTCTTCGCGCCCGAGAGGGTGAGGTCGGTCAGCAGGGTGCGCACCTTGCCGGGGGTGCCGAGGGCGAGGACTCTGCGTCCGTCGATGCGGGGCCACATACGCGCATCCTAGAAGACGGGGATGATCTCCTCCGGGTCGATGACGTTCACCTCGACGCCTTCCAGGTCCAGTTCGGGAATGGCAGGGAAGGCGATGCCCCATCGTTCGACGATCGCGCGGACCTTCGCCATGGCCACGCGCCAGTTCTCCTTCTGTTCCTCGTACGCGAGCACGCCCAGGCCCGCTTCCCTGGCGTGGTCCATCAGGACGCGGTGGTTGTCGAGGAAGTACGGCGGGAGTTCCCAGAAACCTTCCGGAGGCTCCCAGAGAATCATGGAGAGGAACACGAAACCGGCTCGCAGCTGGCGGGTGATGAGGCCGCGGGTCTCGTCGGTGAGGCCCGGCCATTCGTTTTCCAGAATGGTCATGCAGATTTGCAGATGGCGGGACTCGTCGAGGCCGATGCGCTGGAACATCTCGCCGAAGACCGGATGCCGGGTGCCCGTGGCCATGCCCCTGAACAGCGTGGACGCGGCCATCTCGCCCATCATGAAACTCGTGAACAGGACCGGCAGCGAGTATCTACCGACGGCGCTGGTGTAACCGTTCCAGTAGCGGCCGCCGTTGTGGTAGAGCCAGCCGATGTTGTTGTGGGCGGCCTTTTCGAGATCGTCTTCGGGGGTCCAGTTCAGGGGGCCGCCGGGCCACAGCCGGGCGATGGTGCGCTGGCAGCACTCCTCATGGTTCATCTCGTCGCGGGTGATGGAGAAGAAGCACTTCCTGACCGGGTCCTCCTCGTGTTTCTCGAAAGCCTGGATGGTTGCGCGGGCGAACACGGCCGGACCCGAGGCGTCGAAATTGGCGAGCACGGCGAACCAGTACATGATGCCCAGGCGCTGTTCGCGGGTGAAGTCGTCCGGGTTCAGGCCGTCCCATGGGAGGTCGGCCGGGTTCCAGAGTTTGCGCTTGGACTTCTCGTAGATGGCCGCGAGTTTCTCGGTCTCCACGCGCCATTCCATCGGATAGATGTTGGGCTGCGGGATCTCCGGCGCGGGCCAGAAGCCGCCTTCCGGGATCGTGAGGTCCGCCATGATCGTGACACCTCCCCTGCCATCCTGCGTGGCGGCGTCACGCCATGCAAGCTTCGCCGCGGCCCGGTGCGTACGTCGTCGTGCCAGGCCCTTTCCTACGCGCGGGTGCGCTGCGTGACGGCGACGCAGGCCAGGACGGCGAGCGCGGCGGCCACGGTGGCCGGGCCGAAGCGTTCGCCCATCAGGACCCAGGCCCAGATGAGGGTCAGCAGCGGCTGCGCCAGCTGGGTCTGGCCGGCTCTGGCGATGCCGCCCCTGGCCAGGCCGGCGTACCAGGGGATGAAGCCGAGGAACATCGAGATCAGCGCCACGTAGGCGAAGCCGGCCAGGGCGGGGGCGGTCGGCGTGATGGGGGTGGTGAGGGTCAGGACCGCGGTGATCGCGGCGGTCAGCGGGAGGGAGAGGACGAGGGCGTGGCTGATCACCTGCCAGCCGGGGGTCGTCCTGGTCAGGCGGCCGCCTTCGGTGTAGCCGAGCGCGGCTGACAGGAGGGCGCCGACCAGGAGCAGGTCCGGCCAGGCGGCGCCGGCCTGGCCTCGGGTGAGGGTGAAGGCGGTGATCGCGGCGGCGCCGGCGGCGCAGGCGGCCCAGAACAGGGGGCGGGGGCGTTCGCCCGCCCGTACGACCGCACAGGCGGCGGTGGCGGCGGGCAGCAGGGCGATGACCACGGCGGCGTGGGAGGTGCTGGCGCCCAAGTTGAGGGCGAGGCTGCTGAACACCGGGAAGCCGAAGACCACGCCCAAGGAGATCACGGCGTACGAGGGCCAGTGGCGGCGCGGCGGGAGGAAGGGCAGGCGGGCGGCTTTCAGGCAGACCAGGGCGATGACGCCGGCGACGGCGGCGCGGCCGATGGCGACGAGCCAGGGGTCGAAGCCGCGCATCGCGTAGACGGTGCCGGGGAAGCTGCCGGAGAAGGCCAGGACGCCCAGGAAGGCCAGCATCGTCCCTTGCCGGGCGCGGGCGGCGGCCCCGCCGGTCCCTTTGAGGGCGTCGCGAAGGGTGGCGGCGCCGTTCGAGTGCGCAGGCCCGTTCGAGGAGGCGGGCCCGTTCGAGAGGGCAGCGCCATTCGAGGACGCAGGCCCGTTCGAGGGGGCGGCGCCGTTCGAGATGGCGGGCCCGTTCGAGATGGCGGGAGAGGTGGCGGGAGAGGTGGCGGGAGAGGTGGCGGGAGAGGTGGCGGGCTCCATGACAGGGGGTGGAGAGGAGGAGGGGCCGGTCCTGTCGAGAGGGGTGGCTGGGTTCTGAGGGGCGGCCGGCTTGTTGAGGGTGGCGGGAGAGCCCGTGAGGGCGGTTGTGGGGTGAGGGGTGGGAGGGGGTGCTACTGCGTTTTGGGCGGTAGCGCTATCCTTATCCTTCATGACCAACGATAGCAGTATCGCCCAGATTGCTGCGATACTGCGCGAAGAGGCCACCCGTCTTGGTCCCGGTGCGCGGCTTCCGTCCAGTCGGGAGATCATGCGGCGGCACAACGTCAGCCCCGTGACGGTCTCGCGCGCCATCGGCCAGCTCGCCGCCGAGGGTCGGGTGGTGTCGCGTCCGGGAAGCGGCGCGTTCGTGGCGCCGCGGCAGGTCGTGCGCGGCCAGGACCCCCTGGACCTGTCCTGGCAGACGGTCGCCCTCGGCGACCGGGTGGTGGACGACGGGCCGGTGGCGGCGCTGCTCGCGCAGCCGCCCGAGGAGGTGGTGCCGCTGACCGGCGGCTACCTGAACCCGGGGCTGAGGCCGGACAGGCAGCTCGCGGCGGCCGCCGCGCGGGCGGTGCACCGTCCGGACGTCTGGGCCACGCCGCCGTTGAACGGCCTGCACGAGCTGCGCGGCTGGTTCGCCCGCCAGGCCGGGGGCGATGTGACGGCGGCGGACGCGCTGATCGTCAGCGGCGGCCAGGCGGCGCTGACGCACGCGTTCAGGGCGCTGGCGGCCCCCGGGACGCCGGTGCTGGTCGAGACGCCCACCTATCCCGGAGCGCTGGCGGCGGCCAAGGCGGCCGGGTTGCGGGCGACGGCCGTGCCGATGGACCGCGACGGCGTACGGCCGGACCTGCTCGCCGAGGCGTTCGCCGTCACCGGCGCGCGGGTGTTCTTCTGCCAGCCCACCCTGCACAACCCCACCGGCGCGACGTTGCCCCTGGAGCGGCGCGCGCAGGTGCTGGAGGTGGCCAGGGCGGCGGGGGCGTTCGTGATCGAGGACGACTACGCCCGCTACCTGTCCCCCGCCGCTCCCCCGTCGCTGGCCTCCATGGACGCGCACGGCACCGTCGTCAACGTGGGCTCGCTGACCAAGATCCTGTCGCCCAGCCTGCGGGTGGCCGCGGTCGTGGCCCGTGGGCCGGCCGCGCACCGGCTGCGGGCCAGCCAGCTCGTCGAGTCGTTCTTCGTGGCGCGGCCGTTGCAGGAGACGGCGCTGGAGTTCGTGGGCTCGGCGGCGTGGGGCAGGCATCTGAACACGGTGCACGCCGAGATCGCGACCAGGCGGGACGCGCTCGCGGCGGCGCTGGCGGCCCATGCCCCCGGGGCGGAGGTGCATCTCCTGCCGATCGGCGGTCTGCACCTGTGGCTGCGGCTGCCCGCGGAGGTGGACGAGAACGCCCTGGTCGAGACGGCCCGGCGGTACGGGACACAGGTGAGCCCCGGGCGGATGTACTACCCGTCGGAGCCGCCGGGCCCGCGGATCAGGGTGACGCACATGGCCGCCGCCAACCTGACGGTCCTGGCCGAGGGGGTGCGGAGGCTCGGACGGGCGCTGGACGCACAGGTCCGGTGATCGGATGCCCGGCCGCGATCGCTGCCGCAGGTCGCCGTCATCTGGGGCGGCGGCCGCGGATCGACACGCGCGGATGGGTAGGCGGCGGGCGGTGGCTGTTACGGCGGGTCGGCGTCCGGGTGGAGGGAATGTGGCGGCGGGTGTTCATCGACGCGTCCGGGAATCGTTCGCGCTCATGGTGTTCGATGCGGGTATGCGGTGACAACACCAAGACACGCGCTTACCGGGCGGGGAAGCGGGGTTCGCGTCGTCTCCAAGGCTCAAACACCGATACGGTGTAACTCGTGCCTTGTGGCACGAACGGCAGGCGAAGGAGCGGGCCGAGATGGCAGACGTAGGCGTCCGGGCGGCCCGGCGCGAGGATGTTCTCCAGGTTGCGAATACTCAGATCCGCGCCTGGCGCTACGGATATCGGGAGTTCCTCCCGGAAGGCCCACTCGAGCAGATGACGGGGCCGGCGGCCGAGAAGATGTGGCTGCGTCAGTGGGACGAGGCGATCGTCGCCCCGCCCGGCCCCTCGCACCGGGTGCTGGTCGCGGTGGAGACCATCCTCGACACCGAGGGTTTCCCCGCGCTGGGCGCGGGCGGCAGCGCGGCGCTGACGACCCCGCGCGGCGGCGAGCGGGTGGTGGGGCTGGCCTCGCACGCCCCCGCCGAGGATCCCGACCTGGATCCCAGCAGGGTCGCCGAGATGCTGACGCTGCTGGTCGATCCCGACTTCGTGCGCCGCGGCCACGGCAGCCGCCTGCTCAACGCCACCGTCGACTACCTGCGTGAGGACGGCTTCCGCCAGATCGTCACCTGGGTGTTCGCCGACAACTACGCGGTGCTCGGTTTCCTGGAGTCGGCCGGCTGGGGCGAGGACATGGCCGAACGTGTCCTCGACATGGGCCGTCCGATCCGCATGGTCAGGCTCACCACGGATATCAGCTAGAGGTTTCGACAGCATGGCAACCCCCGGTCAGTGGATCGCGGGCGCGCGCCCGCGCACGCTTCCCAACGCCGTAGTCCCCGTCATGGTCGGCACGGGTGTGGCGATCGGCGACGGCGGATTCGTCTGGTGGCGCGCGGTCCTGGCGCTGCTCGTGGCGCTGTCCCTGCAGATCGGCGTCAACTACGCCAACGACTACAGCGACGGCATCCGCGGCACCGACGACCAGCGCGTCGGCCCGATGCGGCTCGTGGGCTCGCGGGCGGCCACGCCCCGGCAGGTCCTGACGGCGGCGCTGGGCTGTTTCGCGGTCGCGGCGGTGCTCGGGCTGGTGCTGGTGGTCGTGACGCGGGCGTGGTGGATCCTGCTGGTGGGGGTCGCGTGCATCGCGGCGGCCTGGTTCTACACCGGCGGCAAGCGGCCCTACGGCTACCGCGGTCTGGGCGAGCTGGCGGTCTTCGTGTTCTTCGGCGTGGTCCCGGTGATGGGCACCGCGTACGTGCAGACCGAGCAGCTGAGCTGGACGGCCTTCCTCGCCTCGATCCCGGTGGGGTTGTTGTCGTGCTCGATGCTGGTGGTCAACAACCTGCGCGACGTCCAGACTGACGGCACGTCGGGCAAGCGCACGCTGGCGGTGGTGCTCGGCGCCGGGCGCACCCGGGCGTTGTACGTGTTGTGCCAGGTGGTGCCGTTCGTGGTGGCGCTGGCGATGATCACGGTCACGCCGTGGGCGGCGCTCGCGGCGCTGGCCGCGCCGCTCGCGGTCACACCGATCAGGACCGTGCTGGGCAAGGCCGTCGGGCCGGCGCTGATCGCGGTCCTGCAGCAGACGGGCAAGCTGCAGATGGCGTACGGCCTGCTGTTCGCGGTCGGCTTGGCGATCACCTTGTAGCCGGGTACGGCGGTCCTTGGCGATCACTTTGTAGCCGGGGCACAACTGGCCCCAAGCACGCTCGTATGTCCGAATAAATCACCAGGTCACCCCCCTACGGTTCACTGTGTGCGCACACACCCAGCGACCCTCAGGAGGGGCCATGGAACAACGCGGGATCGAGCTGGTCTCGGCCGGCGAAAGGTACGGCCGCCCGCGTGACCTGCTTTTCCTCTGGTCCGGGACGACGATGGGCATCTTCACCCTCGTCTACGGCATCACGATCGTGGCGGCGTTCCAGCTCAGCTTCACGCAGGCGGTCATCGCGATCGTCATCGGCAACCTGCTGTCGTTCCCGCTGGTCGGCCTGACCAGCCTGCAGGGCCCGGCCACCGGCACCTCCACCATGGCGGTCTCCAGGGCCGCCTACGGGCCCAAGGGCGCCCGGGTGCTCAGCTTCTTCGGCTGGCTCAACATGGTGGGCTTCGAGGCCGGCGGCATGGTGCTCATCACGTTCGCGGCGCTGTCGCTGCTGGAGCAGGCGGGGGTGAGCGACCAGGGGCTCGGGCTCAAGGTCGTGGTCATCCTGGTGGCGGCGGCGATCCAGCTCGTGCTGCCGCTGATCGGGCACGCCGCGGTGATGAAGGCGCAGAAGTACTTCACCTGGGTGTTCGTCGTGCTGTTCGGCCTGATGGCGATCCTGATCGCGCCCAAGGTGGAGCTCGGGGGCGGCGGCGGGTCGGCGGACTTCGCCACGTTCACGATGGCGATCGCGATGATCATGTCGGCGGGCGGGCTGTCGTGGGGGCCACTGGGCGGCGACTACTCCCGCTACCTGCCGGCGAACTCCTCCAGGAAGGCGGTCTTCGGGTACGCGGCCCTGGGCGGGTTCGTCCCGTACGTGCTGCTGATGGTGCTCGGGGCGGCCGTGGCGACCGTGGTCAAGGACAACACCGACCCGATCTCGGGGCTGCCGGGCGCGCTGCCGCAGTGGTTCGTGGTGCCGTACCTGCTGCTGGCGATCGTGTCGCTGTTCGCGGTCAACACCACCGACCTGTACTCCTCGGGGCTGAACCTGCAGGCGGCCGGGATCAAGGTCAAGCGCTGGGTGGCGGTCGTCGGCGACCTCGTGCTCTGCGTGATCATCACGTTCGTGGCGGTCACCTCGAACAGCTTCAACACCATGCTCAACAACTTCCTCGCGCTGCTGATCATCTGGCTGGCGCCCTGGGCCGGGGTCTACATCACCGACTGGCTGCGCAGGCGGGGACGCTACGACGCCGAGGCGCTGTTCGACGAGCAGGCGCCCGGCCAGGTCCGGTGGCCGGCGATCATCGCGCAGGTCCTGGGCATGGTGGCGGCGGCCCTGTGGATCAACTCGGCCGTCTTCGTCGGGCCGCTGTCGGAGGCGACGGGCGGCAGCGACTTCAGCATCTTCGCGGGCTTCCTGGTGGCGGGCGCGGCCTACGCGCTGCTCGTCCCGCGGCCCGCCGTACGGACTGTGGAGGCATGATGGACCGCGACCTGCTGGACGTGGCGTACGGGCGGCGGCCCGCGGACACGATCATCGCGGGCGGCACGCTCGTCAACGTGCTGACCGGCGAGCTGTACCCGGCCGAGATCGGCATCGTGGGCGGCCGGATCGCCGCCGTCGAGCCGGTGTTGGAGCGCGGCCCGGACACCGAGGTCATCGACGCCCGCGGCGGATACCTGGTGCCCGGCCTGATCGACGGGCACCTGCACATCGAGTGCAGCAAGTTGTCGGTCACCAGCTTCGCCGACCTGGTGGTGCCGTTCGGCACGACGAGCGTGGTGTCGGGGCTGGACCAGATCCTCGTGGCCGAGGGTCTGCCGGGCGTACGGCGTTTCCTGGACGAGTCGGCGGCGACCGGCATGCGAATCTGGTGGGGTGCACCCGCCAAGGCGCCCTACACCGTGCCGGAGTCGACCGTCGGGCATCCGTTCGGTCCGGCTGAGCACAGGATCGCCCACGAGTGGCCGGAATGTGTGGGGATCTGGGAGACCGTCCAGGAGATGGTGGAACACTCCGATCCTGCCGTCATGGAGGCCCTCGACCTGGCTCGGGAGCGGCGGCTGCCGGTGTTCGGCTGCGCGCCGCTGTCCGACCCGCGCCGGATCAGCGGGCTGGCGGCGGCCGGGGTGCGGCTCGACCACGAGTCGTACTCGCACGAGGAGATGCTGGAGAAGCTGCGCCGCGGCATGTACGGCATCATCCGAGAGTCGTCCGTCGCCCACTTCCTCGACGAGAACATCAAGGCCGTGGCCCTGGCCGGCTCCCGCAGGCTGGCGTTCTGCACCGACGACGTGCACGCCGCCGACGTGCTGGCGGGCGGCCACATGGACAAGCTCGTCCGAATGGCGGTCGCGGCGGGGGTCGACCCGGTGACGGCGATCCAGATGGCCACGGTGAACTGCGCGGAGATGTACCGCATCGACCACCTGGTGGGCAGCCTGTCCCCCGGCCGGTTCGCGGACGTCCTGATCGTCGACTCGCTGACGGACTTCCGGGTCCGCGAGGTGATCGCGAACGGCGTGCCGGCCGCCCGCGACGGCCGGATGGTCACGCCGACGCCGGCCCCCGAGCGCGGCCCGGTCCGGCCGTTCCCGATCGCCCCGGTCACCGCCGATGACCTGGTGCTGCGCGCCGAGGGCGACCAGGCGACCGTGCTGACCCTCGGGTTCACCGAGCAGGTCTTCGTCCGCAGGAGGCGTGACGTGACCCTGCCGGTGACCGACGGCGTCGTGGAGCCGTCCGTGGAGCAGGACGCGCTGCTCGTCACGGTCGTCGAGCGCTACGGCAAGACCGGCAACAAGCCGGTCGCCATGGTCAGCGGCATGGGCCTGCGGGCCGGCGCGATCGCCACCAGCGCGGCGCCCGACGACAACAACATCATCTGCGTGGGCGCCTCCCGCGAGGACATGGCGCTGGCCGTCAACACCGTCGCCGAGCAGGGCGGCGGCCAGGCCGTGGTGGTGGACGGCGAGGTGCGGGCGCTGCTGCCGCTGCCGGTCGGCGGCATCGTCTCCGACCTGCCCGCCGCCGAGATGGCGGTGCTGGAGGAGCGGCTCGACGACCTGGCCCGCGAGCTGGGCTGCACGCTGCCGGCGCCGCTGATGTACCTGTTCTTCCTGTCGATCACCGCGATCCCCGACTACGCCGTCACCGACCTCGGGCTGGTCGACTGCGTACGGCTCGAGGTCGTCGACCCCATCCTCACGGAGGTTTGATCATGAAGGACTTCATCGCCGGTCTCCCCAAGTGCGAGCTGCACCTGCACATCGAGGGCACGCTGGAGCCGGAGCTCAAGTTCGACCTGGCCCGGCGCAACGGCATCGCGCTGCCCTACACGTCGGTCGAGGAGATGCGGGCCGCCTACTCCTTCGACGACCTCCCCTCCTTCCTCACGGTCTACTACGAGGGCATGCAGGTGCTGCGCACCGAGCCCGACTTCTACGACCTGGCCATGGCCTACCTGCGCAAGGCCGCCGAGCAGAACGTGCGCTACGCCGAGATCTTCTTCGACCCGCAGGCGCACACCTCGCGCGGGGTGCCGTTCGACGTGGTGATCCGCGGGCTGCGGCGGGCGCTGATCGACGCCGACCGGCAGCTCGGCGTGCGGGCCCAGCTCATCATGTGCTTCCTGCGCGACTTCCAGGCCGAGTACGCGATGGCGACGCTGCTGGAGTCGCTGCCGTACAAGGAGTGGATCGTCGGCATCGGCCTGGACTCCGACGAGAAGGGCAACCCGCCGGCCAAGTTCGCCGCCGTGTACGAGCGGGCCCGCCAGGAGGGCTACCTGCTGACCATGCACTGCGACGTCGACCAGGACAACTCGATCGAGCACATCCGGCAGGCGATCGAGGAGATCGGCGTCGACCGGGTCGACCACGGCGTCAACATCCTGGAGGACCAGCGGCTGGTGGACCTGGTGCTGGCCCGCGGCATCGGCCTGACCTGCTGCCCGATCTCCAACGGGTACGTCACCGACTCCATGAAGGCCGAGGGCATCCGCAAGCTCATGGAGCTCGGCGTGCGGGTGACGATCAACTCCGACGACCCGGCGTACTTCAACGGGTACGTGGGCGAGAACCTGGTGGCGCTGCAGGAGGAGCTGCAGCTCACCCGCGAGGAGCTGGCCCGGCTGGAGCGCAACGCGTTCGAGATCACCTGGCTGCCGCGGCACCTGAAGGACGCCTACCTGGCCGAGGTCGACGCCTACCTCGCCTGAGAATCCCGGGGATCCTCCGGCGGGGCCCGCTTAGAACCCCGCTGGAGGGGCAGGCTGTCTGGTCGCAGGCGTGAGCCGCAGCCGAGCGCGAGGGATTTGTTGGACAGGACCGCTGTTCCGGCCGGAATCGACGAGTTCGAACGGGCACTGGTGCGGAGTGTCGTCGTCGCCGCCCGCGCGATGCCCGACTCTCCGCTGGTCAGCGTGACGTTATGCACCGAACGCGGCATCCGTTCGGCGGCGTGCGCGCACGCCCGTGCCGGGATGCTCGACGGCATGCAGTCGGCGGCCGGGCGGGGGCCGAGCTTCGACGCGATCGAGGCCGGGCGTGCGGTCACGGTGGCCGGTCTGGCGGTCGGTGACGCCCGCTGGGGCTCCTTCCGCCCGCAGCCGCACGGCATCCTCAGCCTGCACGCCGAGCCGCTGACCTCCCAGGGGCGGCTGCTGGGCACGCTCAACCTCTACTCGGCGGGCGCGGCCGGCTTCGCCGCGCCGACGCACGTCGCGGCGCAGGTGACCGCCGCGACGATCGGCGTGCTGTTCGACGTGGCGATCGGCGCGGCCCGTACGCGGGAGGTGGCGGCGCAGCTGAAGGAGGCGCTGGGCACCCGCCCGGTCATCGACCAGGCGATCGGGATCGTCATGGCGCAGCGCCGCTGCACCGCGCACCAGGCGTTCGAGCTCCTGCGCAACGTCTCCCAGGATCGCAACCTCAAGGTGCACCACGTCGCGGCGACGATCGTCCGGTCGGTGAGCGGCAGCCCGCCGCAGCGGCCGCGGTTCGAGGATCCGCCGCCCGGCGACCAGGGACACCCGGCATAATCGCCCCATGCCCTCCTTCCTCGCTCACGACGGGACCGAGCTGGCCTACCACGTATACGGGGCGGGCGAGCCGCTGGTGTGCGTGCCCGGCGGCCCGGGCCGCGCCTCCCGCTACCTGGGCGACCTCGGCGGCCTGCCCCGGCGGCTGATCCGGCTGGACGGCCGGGGCACCGGCGACTCGGCGATCCCGGCCGATCCCGGGACGTACCGGTGGGACCGGCTGGCCGAGGACGTCGAGGCCCTGCGGGAGCACCTGGACCTGGACCGCATGGACCTGCTGGCGCACTCGGCGGGCGCGAACGTGGCCGTCCGGTACGCCGGGCTGCATCCGGCCCGCCTCAGATCGTTGTGCCTGGTCGCGCCCTCGCCGGTCGCCGTGGGCTGCACACCGACGGAGGAGGACTGGCAGGCCGGTCTGGAGCTGCGCGCGCACGAGCCGTGGTACGCCGCCGCCCTGGCGGAGTTCCTGGCGGACGAGGGCGTGGAGCGCCACCGGTTCTTCTACGGCCCCTGGACCGAACGCGCCGCGGCCCATTCCGCCAGGGCCGAGGAGGAGTGCGGCGAGGCCGCGGCGGACGGCTTCCACGCGCCGTCCCCGGTGACGCCCGAGGAGGTCAGGGCCGGGCTGGCCGCCCTCGACGCGCCGGCGCTGCTGCTGACCGGCGACCTGGACGTCCACCCCTGCCGCCGGTACGCGCCGGCCTTCGCCGCCCTGTTCCGCGACGCCACGCTGGTGACCCTGCCCGGCGCCGGCCACTTCCCGTGGGTGGACGACCCGGGCGCGTTCGTCTCCGCGGTGTCCGGCTTCCTGGACGAGCTCGCCGGACGACGTGGCCTGACGCGCAGGGCATGATGGGGGTGGACGCCGGGACAGGAAGGACTCACCACGTGCGGCAGGAACTCGCGGTCACCAACGGGCAGGCCGCCGGGGTGCGCGGCGCGCTGGCGGGCAACCTGCGGCGCACGCGGCTGGCCCGGGGGTTCAGCGTCCGCGAGCTGGCCGAGCTGACCGGGGTGAGCAAGGCGCTGATCTCACAGATCGAGCGCGGCGTGGCCAATCCGACGATCGAGGTGCTGACCCGGCTGGCGGGCGCGCTGGAGCTCACCTTCGCCGAGCTGACCCGTACCCGGCTCGCCGAGCCCGAGGTGCTGCGCAGGAGCGAGGGCCTGCCGGTGGCCGTGGGCGACACGACCGTGCGCGGCCTGTTCGCCGCGGCCGACCGGCGGCGGTTCGAGCTGGCCGAGGGCGAGCTGCCGCCGATGACGCGCAGCGCCAGGAGCGCCCACGGCCACGGGTCCGTGGAGCACGCCTACGTGGTGTCCGGCGAGGTGACGGTCGAGAGCGACACGTGGTCGGTGCGGCTGGGCGAGGGCGACGCGGTGCGGTTCGGGGCCGAGGTCGACCACGTCTACTCGACCGGCGAGCGCGGCTGCCGGATGCTCACGCTGATCTCCTACGACTAGCCGGGCCAGCGGCTGCTTCCGTCGGGCACGCTGGCCAGCAGCTCGCGGGTGTAGGGGTGGGCGGGGGCGTCCAGCACCTGGTCCACGTCGCCGGTCTCGACGCATTCGCCGGCCCGCAGCACGTACAGGCGGTCGGCGAGCTGGCGGACGACGGCCAGGTCGTGGGTGATGAACAGCAGGCCCATGCCCAGGCGTTCCTTGAGCCCGGCGAGCAGGGTGAGCACCTGCGCCTGCACGGAGACGTCGAGGGCGGAGACGGGCTCGTCGCAGACCAGCAGGCGGGGCTCGCCGGCCACGGCCCGCGCGATGGCCACGCGCTGCCGCTCGCCGCCCGACAGGCCGGCCGGGCGCTTGCGGGCGAGTGCGGGGTCGAGGCCCACCAGGCGCAGCAGCGCGCCGACGTCCGTGGGGCGTCCCTCGGCGGCGAGCGCCTCCTTGAGCGTCGCCCCGACGGTACGCGCCGGGTTGAGCGTCGAGTACGGGTCCTGGAAGATCATCTGTGCCGTCCGGCGGGCCTGGCGGACCGCCGGGCGGGACATGCGGCTGTGGTCGGAGCAGTCGAGCCCGTCGAGGGTGACGACGCCCGCGTCGGGGCGTTCCAGGCCGGTGACGCAGCGGGCCAGCGTGGTCTTGCCCGACCCCGACTCGCCGACGACGGCCACGACCTCGCCCGGCGCGACGGTCAGGTCCACGCCGGCCAGGGCCGGCCGCGACGCGCCCGCGTACGTCTTCCGCAGGCCCGTCACCGCCAGCAGGGGCGCGGCGGCGGTGCGCGGCGGCGACGGCACGCCCTGCGGAGGCGGCGGCGCCTCGGGCAGCGCGGCGGCCCGTACGCAGGCCGACAGGCGAACCTCCGCGCCCGGAACGGGCACCAGGGCGGGGACGCCCGCGCGGCACTCCTCCCCCGCGTGCGCGCACCGGTCGGCGAACCCGCAGCGCCCGGCCACCGCGTCGTGGGCCGGCACCGAGCCCGGCACGGACGGGATGACCGGCAGCCGCCGGTCGGCGGGCGGCTCGGCGGCCAGCAGCGCCCGCGTGTACGGATGCCGCTGCTCCTTGCGCAGCTCGGCGGCGCGCCCGACCTCCATGACGCGGCCCGCGTACATGACCACGACCCGGTCGCACATCGAGAACGCCAGCCGCAGGTCGTGGGTGATGAGCAGGAAGGTCATGTCCCGCTCGCGCTGGATGCGGCGGATGAGGGCGAGGACCTCGCGCTGCGTGGTGGCGTCGAGGGCGGTGGTCGGCTCGTCGGCCAGCAGGATCCGCGGCGCGGCGGCCAGCGCGCAGGCCAGGCCCACCCGCTGCCGCATGCCGCCGGAGAGCTGGAAGGGGTAGCGGCCCGCCACCTCGCCCGGCAGCCCCACCTCGGCCAGCAGCCGCGGCACCTCGGTCTTCGGGTCGGCGCCCTCCGGCAGGCCGTCGGCGATCTGCTTGCCGGCCCTGCGCAGGGGGTTGAGCAGCGTGAACGGGTCCTGCATGAGCAACGAGACCGTGCCGCCGCGCTGCCGCCGCCTGGCCTTGGGGTCGTCGTCGACCCGCCGCCCGTCGATCTCCACCCGGCCGGTGGACTCCAGCCCGGCGGGCAGCAGCCCGAGCAGCGCGCGGACGGTCAGCGACTTGCCGGAGCCGGACTCGCCCACGATCGCCACCGACTCGCCGGCGGCGACCTCGAAGGACACCTGCGACAGCAGCGTACGGCCGGTGTCCGGCTGCCGTACGGTCAGGTCGGCCACCCGCAGCATGGTCACCGGGCCCTCCGCTCGAAACGTTCGTGCAGCCAGTCACCCACCAGGTTGAGCGCGGCGGCGGTGACGATCACGGCCAGGCCGGGCGCGATGACCGCCCACGGGTTGGCCAGCAGCTGGGTGCGGTTGTCGGCCAGCGTGCGCCCCCAGTCGGGCGAGCCGGCCGGCACGCCCAGGCCGAGGAACGACAACGACGACAGCGAGACCAGGGCGAAGGCGAAGTTCAGGAAGGCCGAGGCCAGGCTGACGGGGACGATGTTCGGCCAGATGTGCCGGGTCATGATCCGCCAGGACGACAGGTTCTTGAGCAGGGCCGCCTCGACGTAGGGCCGGTGCCGCTGCTCCAGGACGGCGCCGCGCACCACGCGCGTGTCGGTGGGCGCGAACAGCACGACCAGCACGGCCACGGCCAGGCCGTAGCCGCCGCCGAGCACGCCCGCCACGACGATCGCGACCAGCAGCGCGGGCAGCGAGAACATCAGGTCGGCCCAGCGCATGACCAGGGTGTCCGTCCAGCCGCCGAAGTATCCGGCGGCCAGGCCGAGCAGGTTGCCGATCAGCATGGAGCCGGCGGCCACGGCGAACGCCCCCGGCACGGCGGTGCGGGCCCCCGCGACGAGCAGGCTCAGCACGTCGCGGCCCAGGTCGTCGGTGCCGAGCGGGTGGCCGGGGCCGGGCATGGTGATGCCGGTCATCAGGTCCTGGGCGGTGGCGCCGGGGACCAGCCAGGGCGCGAACGCGGCGGCGGCCACGACGACCACGAGCACGGCCAGCGCCAGCGGCACCGCGATCGGGAAGCGGCGGAGCACGGCACGCCCGCGCGTACGGCCCGCGATCACGACGCGCCCCCCGCCGAGCCGCACGCGCGGGTCGGCCACCGAGTAGGCGACGTCCACCAGCAGGTTGACGGCGGCGATCAGGAGGGTGAGCAGCAGCGCGAGCGCCTGCACCACCGGCACGTCCTTGAAGGTGACCGAGTCGACCAGCAGCGACCCGAGCCCCGGCAGCGCGAACGTGACCTCCACCAGCACGGTCCCGGCGAGCATGCCGGTGACGACGAGCCCGGCCGCGGTCAGCACGGGCACCAGCGAGTTGCGCATGGCGTAGCCGAGCACGACGGGCGCGCTCAGGCCGCGGGCGCGGGCGAAGACCACGTAGTCCTGGTCGAGCTCGCGGACGAGCGCGGCCCTGCTGAAGCGCAGCAGCATCCCGGCCGCCCCGGCCGCCAGCGCGACGGCGGGCAGCGTCAGATGCCACAGCTCGCTCGCGAATCCCTCCCCCGTGCCGTAGACGGGGAACCAGCCGAGCCCCAGCGCGAACACCACGAGCAGCAGCAGGCCGACCGCGAACGGCGGCGCGCTCAGCCCCACCACCCCGGCGGTCACCACCAGGCGGTCGCTCGCCCGGCCCTTGCGCAGCGCGCCCAGCACGCCGAGCGGCAGGCCCGCCAGCGCGGCCAGGAGCGTGCCGTAGCCGGTCAGGACGAGCGTGCGCGGCAGGCGTTCGCCGAGCATCGCGGCGACCGGCTGGCCGGTCCTGATCGAGGTGCCGAGGTCGCCGCCGAGCACGCCGCCGAGCCAGCGCAGGTACTGGACGGCGACGGGGTCGTCGAGGTGGTAGCGGGCCCGCAGGGCGGCGATCGTGTCGGCGGTGGCCGGGCGGGTGCCGAGCAGGGTCTGCTGGATGTCGCCCGGGGCCAGGTAGAGCAGGCCGAACACGCCCGCCGACAGCAGCAGCACGACGGCCGCGGTGCCCGCGGACCTGCGCAGCAGGAACCCGGCCCAGCCCATCACAACACCCCGCCCGCGGTCAGCCAGCCGATCACGCGCTCCGCCGCGTCCTTGCGGTGGGCGGGCTCGACCAGCTCGTGACCCTCCCGAGGGTAGAGGACCAGCTGAGTCCTCACGCCCGCCGCCGACCAGGCACGATAGAGCTGTTCCGCCTGGCCGGGAGGGGTGGTGCGGTCGCGCTCGCCGTGCAGGATCAGGGTCGGGGTGGCGGCCTTCGCGGCGTGGTGCACGGGTGAGCGGGCGGCCAGGCGTTCGCGTCCCTCGCTGGTGGCCGGGTCTGCGCCGGCGTGGTAGAGCGGGTCGAAGCCGCCCGCGAGGTTGCTGGCGGTGGAGAAGCTCAGCCAGTCGCTCACGCCGGACATGACGACGGCGGCGCGGAAGCGGCTCGTGCGGGTGACGGCCCAGGCGGTCAGGTAGCCGCCGTAGCTCAGGCCCATGACCGCGGTCCGGTCCGGGTCGGCGACGCCGGCGGCGACCAGGTGGTCCACGCCGGCCAGTACGTCGTCCAGGTCCGCCGCGCCGACCTGGCCGATGACCGCGCGGGCGTAGTCCTGGCCGCGGCCGCTGCTGCCCCTGGGGTTCGGCAGCAGGACGGCGGCGCCGGCGTGCGCGAGCGGCAGGGCGAGCTGGTTGGACTCGGCGGGCGCGAACGAGCTGGACCACAACCAGGTGGGCCCGCCGTGCACCATGACGACCAGCGGCCTGGGGCCCTCTCCGGCGCCGGGGGTGGTGAGCAGCAGGCCGCTGACCGGCAGGCCGTCGCGGCCCGTCCAGGTGATCTCCTCCTGGCGCGCAGCCAGCCCGGCCAGCCCGGCGTTGAGCGCGGTGACCTGACGCCAGTCGCCCTCCCGGAGGACGGCCACGGCGACCTCGGGCGGGCGCTCGGGGCTCTCCCAGCAGGCCGCGGCCACCGTGCCGGTGCGGTCCACGGACAGCGAGGGCTGGCCGTCGCGGCCGCCCAGCGTTCCCCGGGCCGTCCAGCGGCTCAGCACGCGGCCGTCGGCGGCGCTGAGCACCCCGCCGTGCACGCCGGTGCCCGACCAGCCGGTGAACCACAGGGTGTCGTCGTCCAGCCAGCCGAGGTCGGTGACGTCGTCCAGGTCGCCCAGGTACGCGACCTCACCCGTGACCAGGTCGGCCCGCAGGACGCGGCCCGAGACGATCGACAGCCCCTCGACCACCACGGCGGCCCGCCCGTCCGGGGCCAGCCGGGGCCGGGCGAGCTGCCAGGACGTGCGGTGCAACGTGCGCACCTCGCCGTCCTCGACCAGGTCGAGCCGGGGCCGGTAGTACCCGGCGGGCGTCTCGTCCGGCGAGGTCACGGCCAGGGCGCGGCGCCCGCGCCAGTCGGCGTCCCACACGGTCAGGCCGGGCAGCGCGAGCTCGCGCGGGCGGTCGTCGCCGAGCTCGAACCAGGCCAGGCGGCGCAGCCGCCCGCCCGGCGTCAGGACGAACGGGTCGGACGGGTCGTGCACCCGCAGGCCCAGGTGGCTGCCGTCGCGCTCGCTGCCGGGGTCGGCCAGCCGGACCAGGACGGTGCCGTCGTCGCCGGGGATCAGGTCCTCGATCTCGCCGTCCACGCGGGCCCGCCAGCCGTCGACGGCCAGCTCGGACGGCGACGGCGTGCGCAGCAGCCGCCCGTCGGGCAGCCAGCGGACCGGGCCGTGGCAGTCGCCCGCGGCCTCCATGGCGCCGTCGAGCGCGACGACGTACGCGACGCCGTCGATCACGCAGGCGACGCGGTCGCCGCCGGGGTGCAGCGACACCGACTCGGGATGGCGCATCCCGGCCAGCGCCTGGTGCACGCCGATGGGGTCGGTCGTCCCGGCCGCCCGGTGCTCGTGGATGGCCTCGGTCATCAGCGCGCGGCCACCTTCGTCGCCCACGGGCCGACGAAGAAGTAGGGTCCGAAGCCCTCGGCGGCGACCGCCTTGCCGAACGCGGTGGCCGCCTCGCCCCACCACAGCGGCTGGTACGGCACGTCCGCCGCAGCCCTGACCAGCGCCTGGCCGAGCAGCTTGCCCCGGGCGGCGTCGTCGGTGCCCGCCTTGGCCTGGTCCAGCAGGCCGGTCACCTCGGCGTTGTCGTACTCGGCGATGTTGGTGCCGTTCTCGCCGGTGGCGCCGCCGTGCAGGAGCTGCTGGACGTACTCGGCGGGGTCGCCCGTGGTGGCGAAGTACCAGCCGAGGTAGACGCCGGAGCCGTGCTTGCCGAGGTCGGCGATCCACTGTTCGAGCGGCACCTCCTTGACCTCCAGCGTGATGCCGATGGTCTTGAGGTTCTCGGCCAGGGTGAGCGCCGCCCGCCCGAGCTGCGGGCCGCTGCTCGGGTACGTGAGCGTGTCGGCGAACCCCTGCGGCGTGGCCGACTTCGCCAGCTCGGCCTTGGCCTGGGCCAGGTCGAAACCGTACTGGGGGATGGACGCGTACAGGGCGGCGACCCCGGCCTCGTCCAGCACGCCGCCCCACTGGGCCGGGTCCGGGATGGCGGTGGCGACCTTGCCGTGGCCGCGCAGCACGCTCCTGACGATGCCCTCCCGGTCCACGGCGTGGGCGACGGCCCGGCGCACGTGCACGTCGTCCCAGGGCTTCTTGGCCGTGTTGAAGGCCAGCGTGACCAGCGAACGGTCGGCGGCGGTCAGCACCTGCGCGCCCTGCACCGCCTTCCACTGGTCGATCTGCTCGGCGGGCACGTTGAGCGCGACGTCCACGTTGTCGCCGCGCATGGCCAGCAGCCGCGTGGACTCCTCGGCGATGAAGTCGATCCTGATCTGCCGGAAGGCCGGCTTGCCGCCCCGGTAGGCGTCGTTGCGCTCCAGCGTGACGTGCGAGTCGGGGGCGAACTCGGCCACCTTGTACGGCCCCGTCCCCAGCAGCTTGCCCTCCGGCGTGCCGATGCGCTCGCCGGTGGCCTGGATGAACTTCGCGCTGGTCACCAGCAGCGTGCCGGGCGTGGGCACCCACGCGAACGCCGCGTCGGGGCTCTTGAGCTTGATCGTCACCTCGGCGTCGCCGGTGGCCTCGATCGTGTCCACGTTGGCGTAGGCGTAGGCGAAGGCGGTGGTCGAGCCCTTCTTGGCGTGCAGGTTCAGGCTGGCGACCACGTCGGCGGCGGTGAGCGGGCTGCCGTCGGAGAACGTCACGCCGGCGCGCAGCTTGTAGACGTAGGTGGTGGCGTCCTTCCTGGCCCAGGACTCGGCCAGGGACGGCTGGAGGCTGCCGTCCGGGCCGACGCCGACCAGGGACTCCTGCACGAGGAGGGCGACGACGTAGTTCATGATGCCCGCCTCCTTGGCCGCGTCCAGCGACCCGATGGAGGAGGGCAGCGCGACGCGCAGGACGTCGAGGCTCTTCTTGGCGCTCGTCCCGGCGGGCTCGGCCGGCCCGCACGCCGACAGCAGGCCGGGCAGCACGGCGAGTGCCCCCGCGAAGGCGGCGGACCGCAGGACGGAACGCCGGGAGACAGGCAGATCGGCCACCGGGGGACCCTACTTTCACACGACCGGTCAACCCGCCTAGCTGCAGTGTCTACCGGTAAACTCCAGTTGGCACATGAGAGTATTCGGCGCCTGTGTCACCAGTCAAACCCACCTAACGAATCGGAAATACATGATCACCGTGTACAGCGCTCCCTGGTGCGGTCACTGCCACCGGCTGAAGGCCCAGCTCTCCCGCGCCGGCATCCCGTACACCGAGATCGACGTGGACGAGACCCCCGGCGCCGTCGACCACATCGCCGAGCTCAACGGCGGCTCCTGGCTCATCCCCACGGTCGTCTTCCCGGACGGCTCCGCCCTGGTCAACCCCGGCGTGGAGGAGGTGCGGGCGCGCCTCGGCGCATCCTGAGGGCCGGCATCCTCAGCGCATCCTGAGGGCCAGCATGAAGTCGACCCGCTCGTCCCAGGAGTTGAGCGACCTGCCGGTCAGCTCCTCGATCCGGCGCAGCCGGTAGCGCAGCGTGTTGACGTGCACGTGCAGGCGCTCGGCCGTGGCCGCCCACGAGCCCGACTCCTCCAGGTACGCCTGCAACGTCTCCAGCAGGTCCGTCTGGTTGGCCGCGTCGTACGACTCCAGCCGCCCCAGCAGCCGCGACCGGAACGCCCGGCGCAGCTCCCCCGGGATGGCGGCCAGCAGCGTGCGGTGGGAGCTGACGTCGTCGCCGGTGATCACGCTGACCCGGTCGCCGCTCAGGCCGGCCAGCGTGAGCGCGTGCCTGGCCTCCTCGATCAGGCTGCTCAGCGCCGCCGGGCCGGTCGTCACGCTGCTCATCCCGAGCGTGATGCGGCCCTGACCGAGCCCCGCCTCCAGGGTGCGCGCGCCCCTGAGCACGTGGGCCGTCAGCTCGTCGGCCGTGTTGCCCGCCAGCGGGACGAGCGCGACCGCCTCGGCGGGGCCGGTGGCCGTGACGATGCCGGGCGCCAGCGGCCGCAGCAGCTCGTCCAGCACGGGCACGGCGACCTCGTCGCCGCCGCCGTCGAGCCGCGCCGACAGGGCGACGGCCAGCAGACCGTGCTCGGTCTCCACGTGCAGAGTGTGCAGCCGCGAGACCACGCCGGGCAGCGCCGCGTCGCCCGACTCCAGCAGCGTCAGGAGCTGGTCGAGCACCCGCCGCTCGATGCGCTGCGCCGCCTCCAGCCGCGAGCGCTCCAGCGCCACCAGCGCGGCCAGCTCGACGACCAGGTCCTCGTTCTCCCCCTGCACCTGCTCACCCGCATACGCCAGGAACCAGTTGGCGATGCGGTGCGGCGCCCCCTTGCTGACCGGGAAGACCGACAGCGCCGTGCCGTCCTCCTGCGTCACCATCCCCGGCAGGAAACGCGCGGTCAGGAACGTGTGCGCCAGCCGCAGCCGGGCCGCGACAGGAAGCGGCTGCGAGCCGACGACCACCCGGCCCGTGGGCGAGAGCACCCAGCAGGGCACGTCCAGCTCGCCCGCCACCGCCGTGACGAGCTTGGTGAGGCTGCCGCCGTCGACCAGGGTGCTGGCCAGCCGCCTGCGGGCGGCGTACGCGGGCCGCGGCGGCGTGCCCAGCTCGGCGATCAGGGCCCGCAACACGTGCTCGGTGACCTGGCTGAACGGCACGTCCACCGGCAGGGTGAGCAGCGGCAGCCCGGCCTCGGCGCAGGCGTCGATCAGGTCGGCCGGCGGCACCTTGAGCGCGGTGCCGGCGACCAGCGCCGCCACGTCCCCGAGGTTCGCGACGAAGTCACGCGCGGAGGCCGGACCGGTGTGCCAGGTCAGCTCGGTGAGCACCAGCTCGCCCGCCTTGACGAACATGGCCGGGTCGGGCAGGTCGGTCGTGGCGACACCGCGTACGCGCCGGTCGAGCAGGTCGTGCCCGGTCAGCACCTTCAGGGCGAGCTGGCGGGCCTGGAGGAGGTCCCTCAGCCGCATGGCCAGCCTTCCCGGCGCCAGGCCGCGTCCCAGAACATCCACTCGTAGCGGGCCGTGGTGAGCGCGCGGTCGAGCAGCCGCAGCCGCTCCTCGCCGCCCGGCGCCAGCCCGTCCAGCAGGTCGAGCACCCCCGCCACGGTCTCCTGGTAGCCCTCGCCGCCGTAGGTGTCGATCCACCAGGCGTAGAGCGGGTCGGGCGAGGAACGGCCGAGCAGGGTCTCGCCGACCCGGGCGTAGATCCAGTAACAGGGCACGATCGCGCCCAACGCCTCCGGGAACGTGCCCAGCGAGCACGTGCGCACCAGGTACGACGTGTAACCGACCGTCGTGGGCCCGGCGGGCGTCTTGCGCGCGTCGGCCTCGTCCAGCCCGAACGCGGCCAGCAGCTCCACCACGAGGCTGTGCTCGACCTCGACGGTCATGGCGGCGTCGCGGGCGAAACGCTGCACGCCGGACGGCTCCGGCGAACGCGCCGCGCAGGCCGCCAGCGCCCTGGCGTAGTCGGGCAGGAAGTGCGCCTCCTGCACCACGTAGTGGCGGAACGCCTCGCGCGGCAGGGATCCGTCGGTCAGCCCGGACAGGAACGGGTGGGCCAGGATCTGGTCGTACACACCGCCGACGACCTGCCACAACTCATCACGAAACCGGCTCACCCGCCCAGGCTATCGGCGCATCACGACCCGCGGCGCCACCTCGATGCCCAGCTCACGCTCGTGTTCCACCAGCGCGCGCAGCTCCGGACCCCACTCGGCCTCGGGCAGCACCACGAAGCCGTGCCGCTCGTACCAGGGGGCGTTCCAGGGCACGTCGCGGAACGTCGTCAGCGTGACCGCCGGCGCCCCGACCGCCCGCGCGTGGTCGGCCACCGCCTCCACCAGCCGCCCGCCGATGCCCTGCCGCATGTTGTCGGGGTGCACCGCGAGCTGGTCGAGATGCAGGTTGCCGTCGACCCAGCCGATCATCGCGAACCCGGCCGGCGGGTCGCCCTCGACCAGCACCGAGGTCGCGTCCGTCACGTCCTCGACCATGGTCGTGCCCGCCGGGAAGACTATGCCGGCCTGCTCGAACAGCTTGTCGGCGGCCAGTTCCACGGAGATCAGCCCGGCAAGCTCGTCGGGGTCGGCCCATCGCACCATGACGACACGATCTCATGTTTCGGGTGGACCACGCCGCTGGTATTAGTGTTGATGATCGTAGGCCCGGCTGTGCGGAGCCGGGACCCTCTCCTCACGACGTGCCCATGACCCCGGTCCGCTGCGGTCATGGGCACGTCGTGCAGCGGTCACAGGTCGAGCAGGGGCTCCAGGCCCACGGTGAGGCCGGGCAGCTCGCGCACCCGGCGCACGCCCAGCAGCACGCCCGGCGTGAACGCCGACCTGCTCATCGTGTCGTGCCGGATGGTGAGGATCTCGCCGTCGCCGCCGAGCAGCACCTCCTGGTGGGCGATCAGCCCGGACAGGCGCACCGCGTGCACGTGCACCCCGCCGACGTCGGCGCCGCGGGCGCCGTCGAGGGCGGTGCTGGTGGCGTCGGGCATCCGGCCGAGCCCGGCCTTGCCGCGCGCCTCGGCCACCAGCTCAGCGGTACGCCGGGCGGTGCCAGAAGGGGCGTCGGCCTTGTTCGGGTGGTGCAGCTCGATGATCTCGACGGACTCGAAGTGGCGGGCCGCCTGCTGCGCGAAGTGCATCATGAGCACGGCCGCGATGCCGAAGTTGGGGGCGATCAGGCAGTTGACGCCCGGCGACCGCTCCAGCCACCCGCGCACGGTCTCCAGCCGGCCGACGTCGAACCCCGTGGTGCCCACCACCGGGTGCACGCCGTGGGCGATGGCCCATTCCAGGTTGCCCATGACCACGTCGGGATGGGTGAAGTCGACCACCACCTCGGCGCCTTCGAGCCCCTCGACGGGATCGTCCTTGTCGAGCGCGGCCACCAACTCCAGGTCGTCCGCCGCCTCGACCGCCTTGCACACCTCGACGCCCACGCGACCACGCGCGCCCAGCACACCAACCCTGATCACGCCCCAACCCTATTACGCCTCCGCCCCCCTCCCAAGCACCCCATCCCCGCCCCCGAAGGCCCTCGGCCCCGAAACCCGAAAGGGGGAGAGCGGAATCCCGCTCTCCCCCTTCGAAAGAACCCCAGCCGGGGCGGACCCGTCAGGCGATGGCGTCCGAGAAGTCCTTGTCCCCGTACGGCCCGATGACGGCCAGCGTGAGCGGCCGGTTCAGGACGTCACGGGCGACCTCCCCGATCTCGTCGGGAGTGACCGCCTCGATCCGCGCCAGCACCTCGTCCACCGACATCAGCTCGTCGTAGACCAGCTCGTTCTTCCCGATCCGCGACATGCGCGACCCGGTGTCCTCCAGCCCGAGCACGAGCCCGCCGCGCATCTGCCCCTTGCCGCGCATGATCTCGTCGGCGGTGATGCCTTCGGCCACCACCCGGGACACCTCGTCGCGGCAGATCTTCAGCACGTCGTCGATCTTCGAGGGCAGACAGCCCACGTAGATCCCGAACTGCCCGGTGTCGGCGTAGGCCGAGGTGTAGCTGTAGGCCGAGTAGGCCAGCCCGCGCTTCTCCCTGATCTCCTGGAAGAGCCGGGAGGACATGCCGCCGCCCAGCGCGGCGTTGAGCACGCCGAGCGCGAACCTGCGGTCGTCGGTGCGGGACATGCCGGTCGTGCCGAGCACCAGGTTGGCCTGCTCGGTAGGCCGGTCCAGCACCCTGACCCCGGAACGGGTCTCGGCGCCCGGCCCGCTGGTGCGCGGCGGGGCGAACTCGTAGGGGCCCTCCAGCGCGCCCGCCCGCTCGTACGCGCGGGCGACCAGCTCGACGACCTCCTCGTGCCGCACGTTCCCCGCCACCGACACCACCGTGGTACGCGGCCGGTAGTACCGGTGGTAGTACTCGGCGATGCGCTCGCGGCCCAGGGCGTTGATCGAGTCGACCGTGCCCAGGATGGGCCGGCCGATCGGCGAGTCGCCGTAGAGCGCGGCGGCGAACTGCTCGTGCACCACGTCGGACGGGTCGTCGTCGTGCATGGCGATCTCTTCCAGGATCACCCCGCGCTCGGACTCGACGTCCTCCTCGGTGACCAGCGAGCTGGTCACCACGTCGGCGAGCACGTCGACCGCCACGGGCAGGTCCTCGTCGAGGACCCGCGCGTAGTAGCAGGTGTACTCCTTGGCGGTGAAGGCGTTGATCTCGCCGCCGATGCCCTCGATGGAGGCCGAGATCTCCATCGCGTCCCGCGTGGGCGTGCCCTTGAACAGCAGGTGTTCGAGGAAGTGGGTGGCCCCCGTGTGCTCGGGGGCCTCGTCACGCGAGCCGATGCCGACCCACATGCCGACCGCGACGCTACGCACGGTCGGCATGGTCTCGGTCACCACACGGAGCCCGCCCGGCAGGACGGTGCGCCTGACGACCCCGGCTCCGTCCTTGCCGGGGTGCAGCGTGGTGGTCATCACGAGGCCTCCTGCTTCGGGGGTGCCGAGAACTGTGGTTGCCCGGTCACGAGTTGCGGTCGTCGCCCTCGTTGGGGCGGCTGGTGCGCACGCGGGTCCGGGTGCGGCGCGGCCGCTCCGGCTTGTCCTCGGCGGCGGCGGAGTCGGCCTCGGGCGCGGGAGCCTCGCCGTCCTCGTCGCCGGTCGCGGCCTTGGCCTCCTTCTCGGCGGCCTCCTTCTCGATGACCTCGACGGGCACGAGGGAGAGCTTGCCCCGGCCGTCGATCTCGGCGATCTCGACCTGGATCTTCTCGCCGACGCCCATGACGTCCTCGACGTTCTCGATGCGCTTGCCGCCGTGCAGCTTGCGGATCTGGGAGACGTGCAGCAGGCCGTCCTTGCCGGGCATGAGCGAGACGAACGCGCCGAAGGCCGCGATCTTGACGACCGTGCCCAGGTAACGCTCGCCGACCTCGGGCATGTGCGGGTTCGCGATGCTGTTGATCGCCGATCGGGCCGCCTCGGCCGAGGGCCCGTCGGTGGCGCCGATGTAGATCGTGCCGTCGTCCTCGATGGTGATCTCGGCGCCCGTGTCGTCCTGGATCTGGTTGATCATCTTGCCCTTCGGGCCGATGACCTCGCCGATCTTGTCGACCGGGACCTTGATCGTGATGATGCGCGGCGCGGTCGGGTTCATCTCCGCCGGGGAGTCGATCGCCTCCTGCATCACGTCGAGGATCGCCAGACGGGCGCCCTTGGCCTGCTTCAGCGCGGCGGCCAGCACGGAGGCGGGGATGCCGTCGAGCTTGGTGTCGAGCTGCAGGGCGGTGATGACGTCCTTGGTGCCGGCGACCTTGAAGTCCATGTCGCCCATGGCGTCCTCGGCGCCGAGGATGTCGGTCAGCGTGACGTAGCTGCCGCCCTCGCTGATCAGGCCCATCGCGATGCCGGCGACCATCTCCCTGAGCGGCACACCGGCGTCCAGCAGCGCCATCGTGGAGGCGCAGACCGAGCCCATCGAGGTGGAGCCGTTGGAGCCGAGGGCCTCGGAGACCTGGCGGATGGCGTACGGGAACTCCTCGCGCGAGGGCAGCACCGGGATGAGCGCCCGCTCGGCCAGCGCGCCGTGACCGATCTCGCGGCGCTTGGGCGAGCCCACGCGGCCCGTCTCACCGGTGGAGTACGGCGGGAAGTTGTAGTTGTGCATGTAGCGCTTGGTCCGCTCAGGGTTGAGCGTGTCGATGTTCTGCTCCATGCGCAGCATGTTCAGCGTGGTGATGCCCATGATCTGGGTCTCGCCGCGCTCGAACAGGGACGAGCCGTGCACCCGGGGCACCACGTGGACCTCGGCCGACAGGGCGCGGATGTCCTTGGTGCCACGGCCGTCGATGCGGACGCCGTCCTTGACGACCCGCTCGCGCATGAGCTTCTTCATCACCGAGCGGTACGCGGCGGAGATCTCCTTCTCGCGCCCCTCGAAGTCGGGCAGCAGCCGCTCGGCGGCCAGCGCCTTGACCTTGTCGAGCTCGGTCTCGCGCTCCTGCTTGCCGGCGATGGTCAGCGCGGCGGCCAGCTCGGTCTTGATCGCGGCCTCGACCGCGTTGTAGACGTCGTCCTGGTAGTCGAGGAAGACCGGGTACTCGGTGGTCTCCTTGGCGGCGACCTGCGCGATGCGGGACTGCGCCTCGCACAGCACCTTGATGAACGGCTTGGCGGCCTCAAGACCCTGCGCGACGGTCTCCTCGGTCGGCGCGACCGCGCCCTCGGCGACCAGCTTGAGCGTGTCCTTGGTGGACTCGGCCTCGACCATCATGATCGCGACGTCGCCGTCGTCGAGCACGCGGCCCGCCACGACCATGTCGAACGTGGCCCGCTCCAGCTCGGGGTGCGTCGGGAAGGCCACCCACTGGCCCTCGATCAGCGCGACCCGCACGCCGCCGATCGGGCCGGAGAACGGCAACCCGGCGAGCTGAGTGGACAGCGAGGCGGCGTTGATGGCGACCACGTCGTAGAGGTGGTCGGGGTTGAGCGCCATGACCGTGGCGACGACCTGGATCTCGTTGCGCAGGCCCTTGACGAACGACGGGCGCAGCGGCCGGTCGATCAGGCGGCAGGTCAGGATCGCGTCCTCGGACGGACGGCCCTCACGGCGGAAGAACGAGCCGGGGATGCGGCCCGCGGCGTACATGCGCTCCTCGACGTCGACCGTGAGCGGGAAGAAGTCGAAGTTCTCCTTGGGAGCCTTGGACGCGGTGGTGGCCGAAAGCACCATCGTGTCGTTGTCGAGATAGGCGACGGCGGAACCCGCCGCCTGGCGCGCGAGACGGCCGGTCTCGAACCGGACCGTGCGCGTGCCGAAAGAGCCGTTGTCAATGACGGCTTCAGCGGTGTGGACACCCTCCACGGGGGACCTCCTTGTGGTCGGTCACCCGCGCCCTCTTTTCTCACCGGCACCCTCGTGCCTATGAAAGGACCCGCTCGTCAGATTGCCGCCCATCCGTCGTGCCCGGTGGCACGGTGGCGGCGATCCATCAGCGCGTCTCCCCATAGAAGGTGCAGCGCCGGTCTTCGATCGAAGCGCCCGGTCATTCTTACCGGAAGCCACTACCGAGGACCGGCCCGCAGGCGTCGCGGGTCGCATGGTGCTGAATCGGACGCGGGGGCTGTGTGTCTCGGATATTCAGTTGTACGCCGACGGCGCGGCGGTTCGCCGCCACGACGCGCCGGTCGTGTGTGCCCCTACCCACATGGGCGGAGCCATATGAGAAGGGAGCGGCGTCCTACGCCGCTCCCTTTCATGTTATCGGCGCAGACCGAGTCGCTCGATGAGCGAACGGTAACGCTGGATGTCGACCTTCTGCAGGTACTTCAGCAGACGACGCCGGCGACCGACGAGCAGAAGCAGGCCACGACGGCTGTGGTGGTCGTGCTTGTGCGTCTTCAGGTGCTCGGTGAGCTCGCTGATGCGCTTGCTGAGCAGCGCGATCTGCACCTCGGGCGAACCGGTGTCGCCTTCGGTCGTCGCGTACTCGCCGATGATGGTCTTCTTGGCAGCGGTGTCGAGGGACACGGCTCTCCTTCGAGCTACGGACACGCGCGAATGAGATGAGAGTGCGAACGACCGTGCGTGCCTACAGTCGCCGCGTGAAGGCCGTCATGAGCAGCGCAGAGCGCCACCGTTACAGAGCCGACATGCAAGGTTACCATCGGAGTCAAGCGTTTCACGCCCACGACTGCTGACGTCGCCGCCCGGTGTCACGACGTGATGCGGCGGGCGGCGTCGACGTCGGCGTGGATCTGGTCGATCAGCGCCTCGATCGACTCGAAACGGGTGTTGCCCCTCAGCCGGGCGGCGAACTCCACCGCCACGTGCACCCCGTACAGCTCCAGGTCGTCGCGGTCGAGCGCGTACGCCTCCACCGTACGCGGAACGCCCTCGAACGTCGGGTTCGTCCCCACCGAGATCGCCGCCGGCCACCGCTCGCCCTCGTACGGTGCCGGCAGGTTGGCCACCGGGACGCACTCCAGCCACCCCGCGTAGACCCCGTCGGCCGGGATGGCCGTCTGCTGCGGCGTCTCGACGTTGGCCGTCGGGAAGCCGAGCTGCCGCCCCCGCTGGTAGCCGCGCACCACCACGCCCTCCACCCGATGGGGACGGCCCAGCTCGGCGGCGGCCCCCTCGACGTCACCGGCGACGATCAGCTCACGGGCGGAGGTCGAGGAGACGCCGTCGAGCAGGGGCACCACCTCGACCTCGAAGTCGTACTTGTCGCCCAGCGTGCGCAGCGTCTCGACGTCGCCGACGGCGTGGTGCCCGAACGTGAAGTCCGCCCCGACCACGACCACCGCCGCTCCGAGGCGCTCGCTCAGCATGCCCTGCGCGAAGTCGTCGGGGCTCGTCCTGGACAGGTCGAGGGTGAACTCCACCACCTCGACGTCGTCGATGCCCAGCTCGGCCAGCAGCTCGGCGCGCCGCTTGAGCGTGGTCAGCCGCGCCCGCCGGGTGCCCGGCAGCACCACCTCGTCGGGATGCGGCTCGAACGTGACCGCCACGCTGCGCGCCCCCCGCTCGCGGGCCAGCTCGACCGTCCGCTCGATCACCTTGCGATGCCCGCGATGGACCCCGTCGTACACGCCGATGGTCACCACAGACCTTCTCGAACCCCGCACGCTAGGCCCCATTCGCTCGTGGCAGATCAATCCGAGACAAGCCTGCCATGCACCTCCCGCTCACCTCCAATCGAGGGGCGGAGCGCGGTATTCCCGCAAGTAGGATGAGCCATCATGCCTCGATACGCGCTCCTGATCCTGCCCGCCTTCAACCGGGTCTACGGCGAGAGCTCCCCACGCCTGACCAGGGGCGAGCTGGCCGTCTTCAGCGACCACGCCATCGAGAACACCGTGCTGAGCAGCGCGGAGACCACCATCGGCGGCGTCCCGTACATCACGTTCGAGACCGCCGAGCCGCTCTCCGAGTCCGACGTCGCGCTGCTGTCCAACCTCTCCTCCGTCTACGCGGTCTTCGGCGTCGAGGGCGACCTGCTGCGCCCGCTGGCCATGCGCCCGCTCGACCGGCTGAGCAGCGACCTGCTGACCATCCAGAAATACGCCGGCAAGACCAACGAACACTTCACCAAGCTGCTGCTCAACGTCACCGTGCTCGCCTCAGACCGGCCCATGTCCGGCAGGTTGTCGGTGTTCGACCCGATGTGCGGCCGCGGCACCACCCTCAACCAGGCCCTCATGTACGGCTACGACGCCTACGGCCTCGACGTCGACGGCAAGGACTTCGAGGCGTACACGACGTTCGTCAAGACCTGGCTGCGCAACAAGCGGCTCAAGCACACCGCCGAGACCGTGCCGGTGCGGCGGGCGCGGGCGCTGGTGGGGCGGCGGCTCAACGTCACGTTCGGGCTGTCGAAGGAGGCCGTCAAGGCGGGCGACGTGCAGCAGCTCGCCGTGGTCAACGCCGACACGCTCAAGAGCCGCGAGTTCTTCAAGCCCCGCACGTTCGACGTCGTCGTGACCGACGCCCCCTACGGCGTCCAGCACGGCAGCAAGGGCGGCGGCGGCCTGTCCCGCAGCCCGCTGGAGCTGCTGAGGCAGGCGGTGCCGGTCTGGGCCGAGCTGCTGCGCCCCGGCGGCGCGATGGGCATCTCCTGGAACACCTACGGCGGCAAGAGCGCCGAGCTGGCCGCGATCCTCACCGGCGCGGGCCTGGAGGTCATGGACTACCCCGACTTCGAGCACTGGGTCGACCAGGCTATCGTCCGCGACATCCTGGTCGCCCGCAAACCCGCCTGACGACGGGCCCGCAGGCCGGCCGCGAACACGGCCGGCCCTGGCAGCGGCGCTCAGCCCGCCAACACGGCCGGCCCGGTGGCGGCGCTCAGCCCGCGAACACGGCCAGCGGCTTGGCGATCCGCCCCTGCTCCTCCACCAGCGCCAGCAGCTCGCCCTCCGGCCCGAACACGCCGATCGGCCCGGCCCCGAGCCCGGCCGCGGGCAGCCGGCCGCCGTGGCCGATCACGCGCGCCTCCTCGGCGGTCACGTCCCGGCGCGGGAACGCCGCCGAGACCGCCTCGCCGATGGGCAGCACCATGCACTCCTCGGCGAGCTGGTCGATGCTCCGGGCCAGCGACAGGTCGTAGGGGCCGACCCGGGTCCGGCGCAGGCTCGTCAGGTGGCCGCCGACGCCGAGCGCGGCTCCCAGGTCGCGGGCCAGGGCCCGGATGTAGGTGCCGCTGGAGCAGGTGACGACCGCGTCGACGTCCACGACGTCGCCGGCGGCCCTGATGTCGAGCACGTCGAAGCCGTACACGGTCACGGGCCGGGCCGCGAGCGCGACCTCCTGGCCCGCGCGGGCCATCTTGTACGCCCGCTGCCCGTTGACCTTGATGGCGCTGACCTGCGGCGGCACCTGCATGATGGCGCCGGTGAGCGCCTCGACGCCCTTGTGCACCTCGGCCGCGCCCACCTCCGCCGCCGACGCCGTGGCCACGGTCTCGCCCTCGGCGTCGTCGGTGTTGGTGGACACGCCCAGCCGGATCGTGGCCTCGTAGACCTTCTCGGTCAGCGCCAGGTGTCCGAGCAGCCGGGTCGCCTTCTCCACCCCGATCACCAGCACGCCCGTGGCCATCGGGTCGAGCGTGCCGGCGTGCCCGACGCGGCGGGTGCCCGCGATGCGCCGCATCTTGGCCACCACGTCGTGCGAGGTCCACTCGCCCGGCTTGTCGACGATGATCAGACCGCTCTCGGCCATCCAGCCTTCCCCAGCTCTCGTCTGAACTTGGCCATGGTCTCCTCCACGCTGTCGTAGGAGGTGAACCCGGCCGCGTTGTGATGCCCGCCGCCGCCCAGCGCGGCGCACACGGCCGCCACGTCGACCGCGCCCTTGGACCTGGTCGACACCTGCCAGTCGCCGTGGTCGTCCTCCTTGAGCACGACCGCGACCTCGGCCTCGTCGGTACGCCGGACGATGTCGATCATGCCCTCGATCTCCGAGTACGGCAGCCCGTACGCGGCCCGGTCGACCCGCGGCACGTACGTCCAGACCATGGAACCCTCCAGCTGCACCCGGTCGAGCGCCCTGGCCAGCACCTTGAGGTAGCCGAACGGCGAACGGTCCCACAGCTCGCGGGCGATCTCGTCGGTGTGCAGGCCCGTGGCCACCAGCCGGGACGCCATCCGGTGCACGGCCGGCGTGGTCGAGGCGTAGCGGAAGGAACCCGTGTCGGTCACCAGGCCGGTGTACAGGCAGGTGGCGATGTCCCGGTCGAGGCTGCCGCCGAGCCGGTAGATGAGCTGCTCGGCCAGCATGGCCGTGGCCGCCGCCCGCGGGTCGATGAGGCTGTGCGTGCCGAACCCGGCGTTGGACGGGTGGTGGTCGATCACGATGACCTCCTCCGCCCTGGCCGCGTTGGGGCTGAGCAGGCCCAGCCGCTCGAACGTGGAGGAGTCGAAGGTGATCATCAACGCCGGCGCCTCGGGGTAGTCGGCCGGCGGGCACAACATCTCCTGCCCCGGCAGGAACCGCAGGATCCGCGGGACCGCGAAGTACTGGTCACCGAAGGAGGCCACGACCCGCTTGCCGATCGAGCGCAGCACGTAACCGACGGCCAGCATCGAGCCGAGCGCGTCGCCGTCGGGCGACACGTGACAGGCCAGGGCGACCTCGTCGACCTGGCCGATGAGCTGGACCGCGCGCTCCCAGGCGGCCTCGGGGATCCCCGTGGCCTCCTGGGAGGGCTGCTCGGCTCGGGCGCGCACGTGCGACGTCACGCCTGGTCGTCCTCACCCTCATCGGGCTTCTTGTAGGGGTCGGCCTCGCCGGCGTAGGCCGCGCCCTCGGCCCGGCGCGCCACCTCGGCGTCCCGCGCCCTGGCGGCGTTGATCAGGTCGTCGAGCTGGCGGGCACTGTCGGGCAGCGGGTCGTGCCGGAACGTCAGCGTCGGGGTGAAGCGCACGCCGGTCTGGCGGCCCACCTCGGCGCGGATGATGCCCGTGGCGCTCTCGAGGGCGGCCGCGCTGTCGGACCGCTCGGCGTCGGAGCCGAACACCGTGTAGAACACCGTCGCCTCACGCAGGTCAGCCGTGATGCGCGTGTCGGTCACGGTGACGAAGCCCAGGCGCGGGTCCTTGATCCGGCGCTCCAGCATCTCGGCGACGATCTGCTGGATGCGGTCGGCGAGCTTGCGCGCTCGTGCGGCATCCACCATGTTCGCTCCCCCTCACGCACGACCTGGCCGTGCTGTCGTTCAATCTTCGTCGTTGTAGAGCCGCTGTCTGGCTGACAGCAACTCGATTTCAGGGCGGAAGGCCACCATCCGCTCGCAGGCGTCCATCACCTCTTTGCAGTTACCCGCAGAGGCGGAGATCACCGCGACGCCCACCTCGCACCTGCGATGCAGGTCAAGATGACCGGTCTCGGCCACCGCGATGGACGGGTAACGTCGCTGCAGCTCGGCGATCAGAGGCCGGACGACAGAGCGCTTCTGCTTCAGCGAATGCACGTCGCCGAGCAGGATGTCCAGGGTCAGAGCACCCACATACATCGTGTGAAACCACCGCTTGGCCTGGTGGGGTGGAAGCACGACCGGTCCACTGCGGTGGGGAGGGGGCCCGGGCGTGCGAGAGGCGCCCGGCGGAGGTTCCGCCCGGGGGCCCCCGCCCGCCGCTCCCCCCCGTCTAGCACGCAGGCGCCACCCATCGAATTTACT